>CAJLTZ010000048.1 GCA_905209725.1 uncultured Muribaculaceae bacterium | reverse complement strand
ATTGATTTTCAATAATTTCAAAGTACTCTTATGATTTTTTAGTGGACACTAATGATAAATTATACAAATTCAACAACCAAAAATGGAGTTATTGATGTAACTTATCTCAAATTCTACAAAGGTGGAGTTTCTCAGGAGGAGGCTTCTGTGGAATGGATTACGACCGGATGGACTGATCCTACTACGGACGGAACAGCCGGCAGCCCTATAGAACTGAAGGTTGGTGAAACTTTCAATCTAAAAGCTAATATCTTACCTGCCGAGGCCGCAAGCCTTATCGACCTTAAGGCTGTAGGCAATGGTATTAGCGTTTCCAAGAATGCTGATGGCGATTGGACTATCAACGCTTCGGAGGTTTCCGATAATGCGTACGTAGAGGCTTATCTTACTTCTACTGACAAGTATTTCCTCGCATCCGACGATAACTCTAAGGAAACTTACAGATGCTATTTCAAGGTTGTTGAGGGTGAAGTTGAGACTATTGTACCCGAGCAGGCTGTTTCAGATCCGGTAGCAGATAATGGCACTATCATTAAAACTAAGGGTGAAACCATTACGTTCTCTGCTCCTAATGCTACCAAACTTTCTGTGAAGGTCGGCGATGCCGATGCTGCTCTCGTGGCTAATCCTTATACATATACAGTCACTGAGGATGTCACCGTCAAGGTTACTCCTGTGGATAACAAGGGACAACTTTATGACGGAACGGTGGAAGGCTGCAATGACCTTTCGCTTACTGTCAATATCGACGCTGTGGCTAAGGTGCCCGGACAGGTTGTTGCCAACCCCGCCGGCACTGATAACAAACTCGACGCTGTGGCTGGCAGCAAGGTTACTTTCTCTTCTACCGATGCCGCTAAACTCTCTGTAAAGATTGGCGAGGCTGCCGCTACCGAGCAGGCTAACCCCTACGAATATACTGTTACAGAAGGCGAAACAACAGTAACTGTCACCCCGATTGACAGCGACAACGCCCTCCACGCAGACAAAGCCCTGACACTCACTATCACAGGCACTGTGCCGCAGAATTGGGTGTTCACAAACGTCTCCGGCGTTTCTGACATCAATGATGGCGACTTCGTTGTGATTGTCGGAAAAGTCAAAGACGGTAGCGATTATTATGCAATGACGAATGCCTTAAATTCAAAAGATGACCGCATTGGAGCAAAAAATGTTACAGTTACCGATAATAGCATTACTCTTGAGAAAGGACAGGCTGAAATCGCAGTTGTTAAAGTTGTTAAGAACGCTGAACATAAAGTTTCTTTTAAGGGCAATAACGGTTATGTCTATGGTGGCGACAATACGGAAACCAGTTGGTCTGTTGGCGCTACATATGGAGCAATTTCCGATCTTGACAATAACTACTCTACAAAAGGCTTTAAATATATAACTAATGGAAATCGCTGGTTACAACTTTATACTACATCCGACTTCCGTGGATATGCTAGCCAGAGCGGTGGTTATGTCTTCCTCTTCAAGTGTCCGAATTATGTAGACAAGGCACCTGAGGCTGGTGAAGTTACCTTCACTCCCGACGGCAGCGAGGCTGTATCAAGAGGCACTGAGGTCAAAATGACTTCTGCAAATGCTAAGCAGATTGCCTACAAGGTAACTATTGGCGAAACTGAGGGTGAGACTGTGACTGTTGCTGCCAATGCTTCCAACAGCGCTACTTACACCATCACTGAGGCTTGTACCATTGAGGCCTGGGGTATCAATGCCGATGGCGTTGAAGGCACTCACAACACTGCTACCTACACTCTCAATGTTGCCGCTCCCAAATATGTCACCTTCAGCGTGAAGGAGGGCCACTATACCGAGGAGGCTCTTGAGGTTGCTCTTGGCGTCGACCCCGATGCAAATCCCGCTTGCGAAATCTTCTACACACTCGACGCTACCAAGGCATCCGCCGAGAAGGCTGACGGCGAGAAGTTGATCAAATACAAAGAACCTATCACTATCAAACCGGTTGAGGGTTTCCAGACAGTTACACTGAATGTGTTCGCCCGCAATACAGAGGGCAGCACAGTAGGTGCAGCCACTTATGCACTCGGTTGCACAAAGACCACCGATCCCTCTCTGAGCGCCGACAAATGGTATCGCGTTAATAGCCTTGCCGACCTTGTCGATGGCGATGAAGTTATTATCGTGGCTAAAAACCACAAGAAGGCTGTTTCTACAAAACAGAAAAACAACAACCGTGATGCTGTGGATGTCGTAATTGACGAAGACGGCGCAATCAGCACAATTGCTGATAATGTTGCAAAATTCACTATCTCCGGCAAACCCGGTGACTGGACTCTTGCCACATCCGCATGGACCGACAAGGACGGAAATGCCAAGGCTTCGGGATATATGTATACTTCCGGTTCAACCACATCCATCTGGCGCACAAGTGAGGACTTGAATTCTGTTACAAATGCCACATATTCCTTCCAGCTTGACTTTGATGTAACCGACAACGACAGAATGACTATGCGCTATAATGTGTCTGATTCAAACATGAACGAATTCGTGGCTTATAACGGATCTGGAAGCAATACTCTCTGGAGCACTTATGTTACCGACTATGGCGAACTGAATATGGAGAGTTATGAGTCTCCCAGCTTCTACAAGAAGGGTGGCGCTCCGCGCTTCGAGATTGTAGAAGACCTGTATCTCTATCAGGAGAAGGAGGAATATGTGGATGATGATGCTGAGGATTTCGCAGGTTACCAGGAGGCCGCTTACCGTTTCACTTACGATAAGGCTAACAATGAGTATACCCTCTCGCTGCCCGGTCTCGCAGGCCAGTTCTGGATCCGCGACGGCAAGGCTAACCATGCCGGCACTTTCTTCGGTACGGATGTGGAAGTCGCTAACGTGGCTGACGAACCCGCCGCGGCTCCCCGCCGCGCTGCCGCCACTACTCTTGATGCCAACGGCAACAAGAACATCGCCGCAGAAGAGGGTGTTTGGCACAACCTCGTTTGGCGCCAGGACCAGCACGCTAAGTTTGACACTCACACCTACAATGCCGACGGCACACTTGCTTCTCATAATGCAATCGAAGCTCCCACAATCACTGTGAAATATGTTCCCGGATCTCATACAAATGCTGTGATGATGATCACCGGCAACAATGTAACAACCGGCGTTGAAGGCATCACGAATGATGTCAACGACGGCGAGGCCGTTTACTTCAACATGCAGGGCCTGCGCGTGAATGAGCCGCAGAAGGGTGGCGTTTACGTTCGCGTTCAGAACGGCAAGGCTGTGAAGGTAATTAGGAATTAGGAATTAGGAATTAGGAATTAGGAATTAGGGGATAGAAAGCGTCCGGGCTTAATTGCTCGGGCGCTTTTGCATATAAACAATTCGCTTATGGAGCGCGTTTTTATATTACCACTACGTTGCTGACACTATGGCGGATATTGCTTCTTCACATAAAAATTCTGCTACGGGCGACGGGGACGTCGCCCCTCCAATGAATTTCTGGCAGAGGATGCGGCGGAGAGTGCTGCTCTGGGAGCTGAGGAATTTCTCCACCGGCACTATCCTGATGTTGCTCTGCACTGTGACGGGAATCCTTACAGGACTCGCCGCGACTTTCATGCGTCAGATGATAGCGCGCCTCAACTATTACTGTCTTATCGGCATCAACCCGGATGGGGCGAACTGGCGATATCTTTGGCTTCCCCTTGCGGGCGTAATCGCCACAGCCTTCTATCAGAGGCGGGTGATTCACGGCAATATATCACGCTGCACTGCTGTGGTGAAGCATCATCTTTCAGAGGGTCAGTATCGCATCTCCCCCTTCGATGTGTTTAATCCGCTCATCGGGTGTGCGCTTACGGTAGGTCTTGGGGCATCAGCCGGCACAGAGGGGCCGGTGGCCCTGAGCGGGGCCGCGATAGGGAGCAGTCTCGGGCAATGGTGCCGTCTGCCCAAGGAATGGATAAAAATGCTGATAGCCGTGGGGGCCGGCGCCGGAATCGCCGGCATCTTTAAGGCGCCTATCGGCGGACTGATGTTCAGCCTCGAAGTCCTGCAGGTGCAGCTTTCCACGCTTTCTGTAATCGGTCTGGCTGTAGCTTGCGTGATCTCATGTACCACCGTCGTGGTGCTCAGTGGCGAAACATTCGACATGTCGCTTTTCCGTTCTCTCGACTCCCACATGGAGATAATAGGCTGGGTGGCGCTATTAGGCATCTTCTGCGGCCTTTACAGTGTATATTACACTTATACCAAACAGCACACCTACAAATATTTCTCGATAATCAGACACCGCTGGATCGCCACAATAGCCACAGGCATAATCCTCTCTGTCTCGGCGTTCATATTCCCCTCTCTCTATAGCGAGGGATTCAATGTGATCGGCACGCTCCTCAACAGCGACACTCATCATTTTCTTGCAGGAAGCATATTCGCCCGATTTGAAAACCACGAAGGCTGGATATTGGCTGCCATTGTTGCCATCCTGCTGCTGAAAGGGATTCTTGTGGCGGCGAGCTACAGTGGCGGCGGCGTGGCCGGCGATTTCGTACCGACCCTCTTCGCGGGATGTATGGCAGGTTATCTATTCAGTTTCGGGCTGAACACGCTCTTCCACATAGACCTTCCCATGTGGTTTTTCGCTCTGATGGGAATGGGGGCCGTTATGGCGGGCACAATCCACGCGCCGGTGATGGCGCTCTTTGTGGTGTGCGAGATCACCAACACCTATGCCTTCATCGTGCCTTATGTGGTGGTGATTTCATTGAGCTATGCCACAGTGAAGACTCTTGCCCCGAAGCTCACTTACTCAGCCACGGGCCACGACGACATCCTCGCCCTATCAATGCTAAAGGAGCGCTCTAAAAACAAAGCCAGTAAGCCACCGGATCAAAGCGCACAGTGAATGATGCCCCCTGTCGCCGAGAGGGTGCGCTGTCGCGATAATAGAATGTGTTCTGCTTGTCCCAGGATTTCAGTTCGGCGCGACGTGTCTCGCATGGCGGCACATCGCAGGAGAGGCGCAGGAAGCGCTTGTGAAGCTGACGCCCCTGAGCATCGAGATATTCGATGTATAGCGTTACTCCGGTAAGGGTGCGGTCGGTGGAATTGGTGATGAAGAAACTCTCCAGCGAACTGCTCTGCGGCTTCTCGAAACCGGAGAATGACACCTGGTCGAGGCGGTAGCCGTTGTTGCAGTCGCGGCAACCGGACGCAACCATAAAACTTCCCCGCGCAAATTCCTCCTCTTCCGAAGCGTTCTGCTTCCTGTCCACTTTGAGTTTGAGGCTCGTTTTCTTCGCGGGCATATAATTCACCCCTACAAAGGCTGTCAAGAGGAGAATGAGGATGCGGAAGAGTTTCATAGATAGTCGGGATTGAGGCGTGAAGGATCGGGATATACTCGCGTAAGGCCGGAGGGGAGACGGTCGATGGGATTGTCAACCGAAAGGCGCAGCATCCTCCAGAACTGCGGCAATAGCATCGTGGGCCGCAGACTGAACTTCACTTTCGGCACATGCACCTGCAACGTTCCGGCCGTGCTATTGAGCGAGGCGCTACATTTGAGTGCCGATGCAAGAGCCCCGAAACCGGTCTTGCGGTTGAGCGACATCTCATACTTCCCCTTCTCTCCGGAAACTCTGAGCGTGCCTACCACATCGCCTGGCTGCAGGCGGCAGTCGGGTGTGGCCACCACGGCTATCTGATAGAGTGAGCGGTCGGTCCGGTCGCGCACTATCAGCACACGCATCTCATCGTAGGGGAAATCCCAGATTCCCTCCACGGCATCGCAGATTGAGTTGTCAATCCGCTCGCGTGCCATCTCCTCATCGGCAATGTCGATATGACGCCCGCCCCTCCCCTGCGCAGGGATGGAGCAAAGCAGCAGCGACATCAGCAGCATAGTCCGGTATATCAAGCCCTTGCAATCCATATGTCTTTACTTTGTGGAGAAACTGTAGGAGATACCCACCGAAAGGATCTCCTTGAGCATCCATTTGTGCCAGCCGGGGGCCTTGCTTGTGTCGGCAAGGGAGTCGTAGCGCAGATGGGCATACACCTGCGTGGAGAAGTAGCGGTTAAACTGGAAATTGAACGTGTTCTCCCAGTCGCCCTGGAAGGAGTGATAGTCGGTGAAGAGATACATCCGGGTGGTGTAAGTGATATTGTCCCAGATGCGGGCGAAGAAGTTGACCTCCGTATTGCTACCGAACTCATTCTTCACCTTGCGGTCAGGGTCTACGCCGATGGGGGCATGGTCCACTTTCGGGTCGATGCAGGTCTTCAGGTTATAAGACACAGGTGCTATCGACAAGGTGACCTTCAGCCCCTTGTTGGCGCTCTCCTTCGAGTAGGTCATACCGAGGCCGACGTTCAGTTCGCCGGGGGAAAGGAATGAGGCCGTGCGCTGCTCGGAGTTGGAGGGATAGGAGCAGCAGAACTGAGTCTTGAAGAGGGTGGTGAAGGCATAATACCAGTTGTTGGCTGCCTTGTAGCCGGCGCGGAAGTTATATTGGAAGAGGTCCTGCGATACGGAGTATTTGTGGTATTGGTCCTCGGGGGTGGAATTGACCGCCAATTTATAACTGAGCGTGCTCTGAAGCATCCATTTGGGGTGATACACCTGATTGAGCTGCACATCCCAGAGGAAATTGGTGAGTAGTGCGAAATAACTCGTGCCACCCTGATACCAGTTTTTCGACACATAAGCCTGCGAGAGCTGAAGGGCTACATTAAACTGATGCAGCCAGTTGTAGCGGCCAAATTGCTGTTCGCGGATCACAGCCTCATTGACATCCACCTGCGGCAGATTGAGTCGCTTGAGATAGCCCGCGAAACTATAGTCATCCTCGGGGAGACGGGGCGGTTCGGGAAGATCCCAATAGGCGAATTCGATAAATCGGGGTGTCTCCACCATTGAGATATACATAGCGTCCTGCACGATGCGCTCGCTGCGCATGGCGCGGCGCAGCCAACCCGGCACGGGGTCGCCGAAGGCCACGGGGAGATTCTCGCGGGAGGGCACCTCCACGGCAGCGGGAGCCACGATGGAATCTACCTCCTCGGCGGGAACGTCGTCGATCAGGCCCCACATCACCTCGGCGCGGTCGCGCAAGGCCTGCTCGTGTCTCTGCTGCGCGGCGAGTTCCTCCCAGATAGGCTGCAGCGCCTTGGGAGAATAGACATCACGGCTGAAATCGTGCTGCGCCATGCTCCGGTAACCGCTGAACACCCAGGGCAGGTCGAACCAGATACACTGCGACCTGTCAGGCTCTAACGAGTCGGCCAATGCCTGAATCTCGCGGGACCCTGAAATCTCCTGCGCCGAAGCCACTGCCCCCAGTGCCATCGCCGCAGCCACTAATACACTCCTTACCCTCATATCAATCAATCATCAACGCAATTTTATTTCATAGTCGTCGGAATTAATCAGACGGTAGGCTTCTCGGAAAATAGGGTCGTAGCCGTTGTAGACCTTGTTATAGGTGGCCTGTTCGTAGACATCCCTGCCTATCAGCCCTTTGACTATCATCTTGAAGAGGGGCGTGCTGGTGCGGGCCTGCTCTTCGTTGTATTCCACGCCTTCGGCCTTGGCCAGGTCGAAGATCTCCTGAAGCATCGCCGGCGTCACCTCGAAGTGGGCCACGAAGTCATCATCCTTCTTATATTGACGGCGAAGTTCCTTGCGGTGTTTGTCGACATATTTGATGGCATACTGGTTGATTACACCCTTAGCCACCACGTCGCGGTAATATTTGGTGAAGTCGGTGGTGTCGAGCGGCACGAAGACATCGGGGGTGATTCCGCCACCGCCATACATCGTGCGGCCCAACCGCAAAGTCTTCACCTTCAGCGAGTCCACCTGATGAATGGAATCGGCGTGCATCAGTTCGCCGTTGTTGTAGCGGTCGATAAGGTCCTTTGCATATGCCTTCTGGTCACCCTTCTTGTAGGGTTTCTGGATATCGCGGCCGGAGGGGGTGTAATAGTGAGCCACCGTGAGGCGCATCATGGAACCGTCGGGGAAAGGGAAAGGACGCTGCACGAGTCCTTTGCCGAATGTGCGGCGACCCACCACAAGGCCGCGGTCCCAGTCCTGGATGGCTCCCGACACAATCTCAGAGGCGGAGGCGCTGTACTGGTTGGCCATCACCACGAGGCGTCCCTCGGGGAATAGGGGTTTGATGCCGTGTGGCGAGGAGATATGGTCGTAGCGCGGAGAGTTGCGACCTTCGGTATAGACGGTGAGGCGTCCGGGCTCGAGGAGCTCACTGAGCACGTCTACGGCAGCGTTCAGATAACCGCCCCCATTCTCCGTCAAGTCAAAAATCAGTTGGGTCATTCCCTGTTTCTTAAGGTCCCTGAGGGCTTTATCCACCTCGGAGCGGGTGTCGGCGGCGAAGCGGTTGAGACGGATATATCCTGTCTTGTCGTCGACCATATAGGCGGCATCGACGCTATAGATAGGTATCTCGGCACGGGTGATCTTGAAATTGATTGTATCGGTGTAGGCATTCTGATGGCGCACCACCTTCACGCGCACGTCGGTGCCTTTCGGGCCGCGCAGACGCTTCATTATCTGCGAGTTTTTCATCTTAACTCCCGCAATCAGCGTGTCGTTGACGGCCACAATCCTGTCACCGGCAAGGAGTCCTACCCTCTCGGAGGGACCTCCGGCCACGGTCTGAATCACATAGAGCGTGTCCTTGTTCATATTGAACGTAATACCGATGCCGCTGAAATTGCCTTCAAGCGGTTCGTTGAGTTCACGGGTCTCTTCGGTGGTGCTGTAAGCGGAATGCGGGTCGAGTTCCTCGAGCATGCTCCGCAGGGCGGTTTCCACAAGGCGGTCGCCATTGACGGTGTCGACATAGAACTGCTCGATGGCTGCCTCCGCCATACCGAGTTTCTGGGCGGCCGGCATCTGTTGCTGGCGGTAGGCCTGCGAGAAGAGGGCTCCGAGCAGCGTGGTGATCAGGGGAATTATGATTGCTTTCTTCATAGTCAGGGATAAAATATTATTGGTTGTCGGGCACTTCCGGAAGGAAACGTGCCACATCATATCCATTGTCGCGGAGCTCGCGCACCATCGACGATGAAATGAATGCATATCGTGGGTCGGAGATGAGGATCATTGTCTCCATGCCGGCAATCTCGCGGTTCACGTCAGAGAGATTCCTCTCATATTCGAAGTCGGCGTTGGAGCGCACCCCTCGCAGCAGGATGCCTGCGCCGGCGCGCCGGGCCGCTTCCACTGTGAGTCCTTCATAGGCCAATACTTCCACACGCGGTTCGTAGGCGAATATGCGCCGGATATGCTCAACGCGGGCGTCGACGGAGTCGCAGGATGTTTTGGCGCAATTGAAACCGACGCCAATCACAAGATGGTCCACAATCTGCAGCGCACGGTGCGCTATGTCGAGATGGCCAAGGGTGAAGGGATTGAAACTGCCCGCGAAGAAGGCGGTGCGCGGCTGATTATATTTCGGAGTCATCTTCTATCACAAGGTTGTCGATGATGAAGTTCTGGCGCTCCATCGTGTTCTTGCCCATGTAGAATTCCATGAGTTGCTGCGTGGCCTCCTCCCAGGAGAGCTGCACGGGGTCGAGGCGCATGTCGGGGCCGATGAAGTCGGCAAACTCGCTGTCGTTGATTTCGCCGAGACCTTTGAACCGCGTGATCTCGGCATTCTTGCCCACACGCTCTATGGCAGCAAGGCGTTCCTCATCGCTATAGCAGTAATATACAGCCTTTTTAGCATCTTCGCCCTCTTTGCCGCCATCTTTGCTCTTGGCTTTCACCTCACCCTTGCGGCGCTTTGTGGCGCTGCGGTCGCGCACGCGGAAGAGGGGGGTCTGAAGGATGTAGACATGTCCCTCGCGCACAAGGTCGGGGAAGAATGTGAGGAAGAACGTGATGATCAGCAGGCGGATGTGCATGCCGTCTACATCGGCATCCGTGGCGATTATCACCTTGTTGTAGCGGAGGCCGTCGATACCGTCCTCGATGTTGAGGGCTGCCTGAAGGAGATTGAATTCCTCATTCTTATAGCAGACCTCGCGTGTGAGCCCGAAGGAATTGAGGGGCTTGCCGCGCAGGGAGAACACTGCCTGCGTCTCGGCATTGCGCACCTTGGTGATGGTGCCGGATGCGGAGTCGCCCTCGGTGATGAAGATGGCAGATTCGGCGCGGCGGTCCTCCTTGGCGCTGGCGCGGAGGGTGTCGTTGAGGTGCACGTTGCAGTCGCGAAGCTTGCGGTTGTGCAGGCTCACCTTCTTGGCCTTCTCGCGGGCTATCTTGGAGAGTCCCGACATGGCCTTGCGCTCCTTCTCGCTGCGGGCCACCTTGCGGAGCATCTCCTCGGCCACATCGGTGTGGCGGTGGAGATAGTCGTCGAGTTCCTTCTTTATGAAATCGCCTACGAATTTATTGACGGTGGTTGGATCGTCGGGAGCGATGGTCTTGCTGCCGAGTTTGGTCTTGGTCTGCGACTCGAACACGGGTTCCTGGATGCGCACCGACACGGCGGCCACCATTCCCTGGCGTATGTCGGAGAATTCATAGTTCTTGCCTGAGAATTCCTTGATGGTGCGGCACACATGCTCGCGGAAGGCGGTGAGATGGGTGCCTCCCTGAGTGGTGTGCTGTCCGTTGACGAAAGAGAAGTATTCCTCGCCGCCCTGGTCGGTATGGGTGAGCACCACCTCGATATCCTCGCCGGTGAGATGGATGATGGGATAGAGGGGTTCGGGGCGCTGTTCGCGCTTCATGGCATCGCGGATGAGGTCGAGAAGACCACTGCGCGAGGAATATTTGCGGCCGTTGAGGAAGATCTGCAGCCCGATGTTGAGGTAGGTGTAATTGTTCACCATCATCTCCACTGTCTCCGGGCGGAAGGAATAGCCGGTGAAGAGTTCGGGGTCGGGGGTGAAGGTCACGATGGTGCCGTTGGGCTCCTTGGTGTCCTCGAGACCTGTTTCCTCCACGAGGTCGCCGCGGTCGAAGCGGACCGTGACCATCTTGCCGTCGCGCACGGAGGATACCGTGCAGGTGCGCGAGAGAGCGTTGACGGCTTTCAGACCGATACCGTTGAGGCCCACCGACTTCTGGAAATTCTCGGAGTCAAACTTGCCGCCGGTGTTGATGTCGGAGGCCACCTTGCGCACAGAACCGAGCGGAATACCGCGGCCATAGTCGCGCACGCGCACTTCGCCCTGGTCGGACACGTCGATGTCGATGCGCGAGCCGGCCTTCATGTTGAATTCATCAACAGAATTGTCAACCACCTCCTTGAGAAGGATATAGATACCGTCGTCGGCATAGGAGCCGTCGCCGAGTTTGCCGATATACATGCCCGGGCGGCGCCGGATATGCTCGTTCCATTTAAGGGTCTGGATGGCGGCGTCGGTATAGGTGCCTGCCGATGGCTGTGGTTGCTGCTGATTAATCTCTTCGCTCATTGTGCTCTCTCTCGCTCTAATATCTCGTAAATGGTCTGAACTGCAAAATTAACAAAAATTTCTGAAACTACTTGTATCTTGCCCAGCGGATGAGGTCCTTGATGTTGGGCTTTTTGCCATACATGAAGATGCCTACGCGATAAATCTTGGCGGCTACCCACACCATGAACACAAAAGACACATAAAGCACTGCCACCGACACCCAGATCTGCCAGGCCGGTATGCCGAAGGGTATGCGCATCAGCATCACCATCGGCGATGTGAGCGGTATCATCGAGCCCCACAGCGCCAGCTGTGAGTTCGGGTCATTGCCCGCAGCCATGCCCACAAGCAGTCCAATCACAATCGGGATTACTGCGAAGGAGGTCAACTGAGAAGCATCCTGCACATTGTCGACAGCCGAACCTATGGCGGCGAATATCGAAGCATAGAAGAGGAAACCCCCAATCAGGAACACAAGGATATAGCCGAAGAGCGAAAGAATGAATCCTACCGAACTATAGTGCTGCACTGCTGCCATCAACTCCGGATCGGCACCGGCCGCAGCAGCGTCGGTGGGCATCACGGCCGGCATCACAAAGAGCGACATGGCGCAAAGCAGCACGCCCCATATCACAATCTGCACCACAGCCACAAGCGCTATGCCGAATATCTTGCCCAACATCAGGTCCATCGGCCGGACGGACGAAACCACCAGCTCCAGCACCCTGTTGGTCTTCTCCTCGATAATCGAGGTCATCACCATCTGACCGTACATGATCAGGAACATGTAGAGAATAAAGGTCATTATCAGGCCGATGAAGAACGAAACCATAGTGGAAGTGGCCTCCTCCTTGCCATCCTCGTCGATACGGACAGTCTTCAGGTCGACATCCACATCAGTATCCTTGATAATCTGCTCGAGATTCTCAATCTGATATCCCCTCATGCGGATATCGCGCACGGAATTGGCAATCTGGTCGGCAATAAAGGCCTCTGTAACCTGCGAACCACCCTCATGCAAATAAAGCGTAGAACCGGAAGGATTTTCCACAATGTCGGCAGGAATGGCAAGCACGCCATAGTAAGCCTCATCGTTGAGCGCCGAGTCGAGCGGCTCGGTGATTGGCACGAAGGTGAGGTCATCGTTGGAAGAACGTGCCAGGGTCATTGCCAGGCGTCCGCTGGCATCCGACACAGCCACAGTCTTCTTGTCGGGAGTGGAAAATTCCATGATAAGCGCCGGGAGCACCATCATGAGCAGCATCAGCACGGGCATCAGCAGCGTGGTGAAGATAAAACTCTTCTTCGCCACGCGCTCCATAAACTCGCGGCGTATGATTATGAATATATTGTTTCTCATCTGTTTAAGCGTTTATGAGTTTATGAGTTTACGAGTTGACGGCATCGGCCGGAATCGGAGGCAGACCGGCGGCCTCGGCGGCAGCGGCGGCGTTGGAGGCACCCACAGTGCGGATAAAGATATCGTTCATGGAGGGAAGTGCGCGGTCGAGGCTTACAATCTCCACTGCGTCGTTGGCAAGCGCGATGGTCCGGCGCAGCGGCGCGTCAGGCTGAAGAAGAAGGGAAGCTGAAATGATATTTGTGTTGGGCTCCGTCTCAAATTTCGACTCCAGCACAAGATTGTCGAGCGCCGAGAGGAGGTTCTGCGGGTCGCCCTCGAAGGCGATGCGGTAGCGGCCACGGCCCATGCGCTCGCGGATCTCCTCCACATTGCCCGAGAGGATGTTGTGGCCGCGATTGATGAGCGTAATCTCGTCGCAGATGCGCTCCACGCTCTCCATATTGTGGGTGGAGAATATCACAGTGGCTCCCGCATCACGCAGATGAAGAATCTCATTTTTAAGCAGTTCGGCATTGATAGGGTCGAATCCGGAGAAGGGTTCGTCGAAAATCAGGAGCTTCGGGTTGTGGAGCACGGTGATGATAAACTGCACCTTTTGCGCCATACCCTTCGATAACTCCTCCACCTTCTTTCCCCACCAGTCGAGAATACCGAAACGTTCGAACCAATAATGCAATTTTTCGTTGGCCTCGCGGGGGGAGAGGCCCTTGAGACGGGCGAAGAAGAGCGCCTGCTCCCCTACTTTCATCTTCTTGTAGAGGCCGCGCTCCTCGGGAAGATAACCGATATTCACCACATCATCGGCCACAAGCGGATGACCCATGAACTGCACCGACCCGGTGTCGGGCGCCGTGATATGGTTGATGATGCGGATAAGCGTGGTCTTGCCCGCGCCATTGGGGCCAAGCAGACCATAGATCTTTCCCTCCGGAATCTCGAGGCTTACATTGTCCAGTGCCAGATGGCCGGAATATTGCTTCGAGACCTCTTTGATACTTAAAATACTCATCTATATTGACTTTAATCTGATTGCTGTTTTAATTATCTTGGCTATTAAGTATGACACCGAAATTATTTAATGTATTGATTAGTCAACGCATCTTTTGGCGTCTTTTCGGCGCTTTGTGCGACTCCGCTCAGTCACGATGCCCGCATCGCTCCTTCTCGGACTCACACAAATCACTCGAAAATACACTCAAAATATGCATTAACTAATTTGCGGGTCATACTTACTGCTATCTTAGCTATTTAAGTTAGTAGCTTTTCAGTCTGAAAAATTACAATTCTTTTATAATTTTTTGCAGGCCATAAAGCGGATGCGGTGGGATATGTCCTGGAACCGTTCAATATCCCGGAATCCCTCCTTGTCTAGAAGGGCCTCAAGGGAATCTGCAAACCGTGGATTGATTTCGAAATAAAGGAGGCCGCCCTGTTTCAGTCCGGTGCGGGCTGTCTCGGCGATGCGGCTGTAGAAAATAAGGGGTTGGGCGTCGGGCACGAAGAGTGCGCCGGCCGGTTCGTAGTCGAGCACATTCCGCTCCATGGCGCAGCGCTCCTCCTCGGCGATATAAGGGGGATTGCTCACAATGATATCTAAACTTTCCGGCGCCGGTTCATAGCGGAAGATATCGGCATGGATGAAGTCGATGCGGGCGTGCAGATTCTTCGCGTTCTCCTGCGCCACCTTTAGCGCGGCCTCGGAGATGTCGAGCGCAGACACCCTGGAGAAAGGGAGATTGCGAGAGAGGGCGATGGCGATTGCACCACTGCCGGTGCCGATGTCGAGCACGGAGAGGTCGACACGCTTGCCGTTCTGCTCCACGATAAGGTCCACGAGTTCCTCAGTCTCGGGCCGCGGGATGAGGGTGTCGGGGGTAACGTGCATGTCCATTCCATAGAAACGTGCCTCACCAAGGATATACTGCAGAGGTTCATGAAGCGAGAGGCGATGCTCTATCTCGGCGATTTTCTCGAGGATATAGGGTGAGAGGGGCTGGTCGGCATTTATCACCATATCTGTCACGTTCCAGCCCTTGAGATGGTGGAAAATGAGATTTGTCATGGCGCGGGCCTCCCCTTCGCCATACACAGGCGCAAGCCTCCGGCGCAAGGCCGCAGAAACCGCCGCTACTGTCACGTCGCGCCCGCGGCCCATTATTTTCCCATCCTGCATATTAGAATCCATAACCTTTATCTGACCTTTAAGTATGACGCCGAAATTATTTAATGTATTGATTAGTCAACCCATCTTTTGGCGTCTTTTCGGCGCTTTGTGCGACTCCGCTCAGTCACGATGCCCGCATCGCTCCTTCCCGGACTCTCACAAATCACTCGAAAATACGCTCAAAATATGCATTAACTAATTTGCGGGTCATACTTAAGAATGCAAAAATAATCAAAATAATCGGAAGCATCACGCCAAACTTCGGAAATATCGCGGATAATTATTATATTTGCGCGATGATACAAAAGAAACCCATAACCGCAGAAGCAGTTCTCAAACGCATGGCCACGCTGTGCGCCCGCTCGGAGCAGTGTAGCAACGACATACGCCAGAAACTTTACAAAGCCGGCCTCAACGAGCAGGATGTGGAGCAGGTGCTCAGCCAGTTGATTGAGAACAAATTCATCGACGATTCGCGCTATGCCGGTGCTTTTTCCCGCGACAAGGCCCGCTTCGCCGGCTGGGGTCATCTTAAGATCCGGGCAGCCCTCGCCGCCAAGAAAATTCCCCACGACCTCATCTGCAACGCCATCGACTCCATCTCTCCCGATGAATTCCTCGAAATCGCCATGAAGATCCTTGCCTCCAAATCGCTCAACGCCGACCTGGAGAAGACCGCCGACCGCGCCCGCATGATGCGCCATCTCTACGCTCGCGGTTTCGACGCCGGCATGGCCTCCATGGCAATCAACATGACCCGCGATATCCGCAGGCATCATAAGGAGTCATGAGCGCCCTCGATTTCCTCTTTCCCCGCCACTGCCACATATGCGACGCTCCCCTTACTCAAGTGGAAAGCTATGTGTGCTCCACTTGCCTTGCCCGACTTCCCCGCACCAACTACCATCGCATGCCCATGAATTTCATGGAGCAACGCTTTCTCGGCCTCGTGCCTTTCCAACGCGCCGCAGGCCATTTCTTCTATTCTCGCGAGGGGGAACTCTCCACACTAATCCAGGATTTCAAATACCGCCATTTCGGAGGTCTCGCCCGCCGCATGGGTCGCCTTATGGGGGAGGAACTGATCATCACCGGCTTCCTTTCCGACATCGACCTCATCGTGCCCGTGCCGATGCACTGGCTCAAGAAGGGGAAACGCGGCTACAACCAGACAGAAAAGATAGCCCGCGGCCTCAGCGAAGCCACAGGCATAAATATGAGTCTTGAACTTAAGGCTGTGAGGGGGCATCGCACTCAGACATCTCTGAGCCGTGAGCAACGTCTTGCCAACACTGCCGGCATCTTCCTTGCGCCTCATCCGGAAAGACTCCACGGTCGCCACATCCTTCTTCTCGACGATGTGTGCACCACCGGCGCAACACTCTCCGAAGCTGCACGCGCACTGCTAAATGCCGTCCCCGATTGCCGTGTCAGTTTTCTGACCCTCGGCGTCACCTTTTGAAGCAGTTTTCCGCCGCTCGATATCCTGCATCACTTTCCAGAATACAGGCACACAGGTGGTGCCGATTATGGCATTCATCAGCATACCGAACACTACGGCCGTGACGAGATTGATACGGCTGTTGGCGCCGGCGCCGGTGGCGAAGAGCATCGGGAGCACGCCGAAGATAAAGGCCAACGCAGTCATCATGATGGGGCGGAAACGAATCACGCCCGCATCGCTGGCCGCCTTGGTGACGTCTACCCCCGCCTTGCAGGAATGGTTATCATCGGGATTATCACGGCCCGCCAGTCCTGCAGGAAGATAAGAATCACTATCATCACGATAAGGATGGTGAGCAGGAAGGTGGTCATCACGTCGTGAAGGGATTCCTCCACATAGTCGGTGGTGACCGCAGAGACATCTATCGGAGGAACGGAAGGGACGGCACTTTGTTTTTTCCCGCAAAATTCAAAATTCAAAATTCGAATCACCATCCTCCCCCCAGCGCAGTATAGAGCGTCACCATACCGTTGAGCACATTTCCGCGTGCGGCCACAACCTCCTTGAGTCCATCGAGTTTCTGAATCTGGGCATCGGCCACGTCGCTGAAATCCACAAGACCTTCGCGGTAACGCTGGATATTGAGCCGGAGCGATGAGGCATATTCCTTATTGAGGTCCACATACATGTGCTCCTCCTCGGCAGCCGCCGAAAGCGACGTCAGCGCATTCTGCACCTCCTGCACAGCCGTCATCACGGCCATGTTATAGGCATCGTATGATTCCATCATCTGCGCCTTGGCCTCGGCGATGCGGGCACTACGCCCCATGCCATCGAATATGGTCCAGGAGAGTGTGGGCGTAATCTGCCATGTAAAAGAGTCTTTGGTGAAGAGGTTTTTGGCCTCATAAGCCGAAGTTCCCACCGAACCGGCAAGCGAGAGCATCGGGAGGAAGTCAGCCTTTGCCACACCCACCTGCGCGGCGCACCGGGCAAGTTGCTGCTCGGCCTGCACCACATCGGGACGGCGACGAAGCAGGTCGGCCGGTATGCCGGTAGCCACAATCGCACCCGGTGGCAACTGAGCCGGAGCCGAGAGAGCGGCGAGGCGCTCGGGATATTCGCCCACAAGAATGGCGATGGCATTGATGTCGGCGGCTATCTGGGCGCGGAGCGATGGGATTGTGGCGCGCGTCTGCTTGATCATGATGCGTGCCGTGACAACATCCAGTTCCGACACGAGCCCTGCTTCATAGCGGAGTTTCGCCATATTCAGAAGGGAGTCCTGCTCGGAGGCGGTTCCCTCTGTGAGTAACAGTTGCTGTTGAGCCACCCGGAGGTCGACATATGTGCTGGCAAGGTCGGAGCAGAGCGACACGAGCACCGCGTCATAATCGGCAAGTGAGGCTTTGTAGCCCGCCTTGTCTGCCTTCAACTGGCGGCGGATCCGTCCGAAGAGGTCGATTTCCCAGTTCATCCCTATGTCGCCATGCCAGTAGGAGTCGCGCTCCGTGTGCACGTGAACCACATCATTGAGTCCCGATGTCTGCACCTTATCCCATCCGGCCTGAATATTGAAGGAGGGATAATATCCGGCCTTGGTCTGGCGGATGGTCTGACGGGCCTGCTCGATGCGCTGCGCGGCGGCAAGCACATTGAAGTTATTATCCACTGCCCGCTGCATCAGCGCCTGCAGGGTGGGATCGGAAAAACGGTTCCACCAGCCGTCGGACGTGGGCGTGGTCTGGGTGTACTGCGGCTCCAGAGTCCATGTGGCGGGCATTGAGTCGCGCAATTGCCCGGAGGCGTTGGATGCGGCAGGCAACCGGTCAGAAGTCTGCGCGTTCAGGATGGCGGGCATGGCAACTACGGCCGCTACGAGGAGAGGCAATGTTTTTTTAATGCGCATTGTCAGTGGAATCATATGGGTTATGCGTCTTGAGAAGAGAAATTAATTTTCCTCGTCCTGGTTTTCGTTTGATCTTAGTTTATAGTTTTTATTCTGTTCGTTGCGGAAGCGTTCCTTATAGTAGAACGCGACGCAGAGCAGCGCAAGCACGCCACATACGCAGGCTATCGAGATGCAGACATCCACCGCATATTTCAACGCACCGAGTATGATGGAGAGCAGCAGACCGCCAACCAATATCACTATGAACCAAAGGATTATCTTCAGACGAATATCCGTGGGTTTCTTCTCTTTCTCATCCCTTACAGCGGGTGTGTCTTCGTTTCTTTCCATAACATCAAATTAAAAGATTCTGGGCAATTTCAACAGGGGCAATAGATATAGTTTATAAATATTCCCTATGATAAAAACGAAAATCGACCGCCGAGGGTTGAGAACTAAGTGATATTTGTTAAATTTGCGCCGCAAAACAGTCGCGGAGCGACTGCACTATAAGACCCCATCCCATAAAAAATGTTAATGCAGGGGCGACCGATTTTTGATGC
>CAJLTZ010000047.1 GCA_905209725.1 uncultured Muribaculaceae bacterium | reverse complement strand
GTGAACCGAATTTATTTAATTTTTAACACTGTCCATTTTTAGTGGACAGTAGTGACATATAATGAAGAATTACCCGGTCGGGCACATTGCTTACCGGGGCGGAAGTTCAGACAGGAAGAAGCAACATCGGCAGATCCTGCTGGAAGAGGAATCTATGACCGATTGAGGGTTTGAAGATTCTGCTGAACACGCTTGTCTTCTTATTTGGAACGATAAGAAGACCGATATTGTTGTTGGTCACCAAAGAATTCAGTGAATCGTTGATATTGTCCGTATTGAAATCGGGAAGGCGGAATGTGGCGTTAGGGTAAGTGCGGGAGAGATAATTCCGGAGGGAGATAAGAGCATCGGACGAAGTGTCAGACACGAGGTCGGGGACGGGGAGGAGGAAGAATTCCACTGAAGGGAAGCGGGTCATCTCGAGCAGCTTATGAAGCGACGCGGCGTCATGGGGCGACATTGTGCAGAACATCACGATGTGGCGCACCGCACTTGGAGGAATGGAGGAAGCGCTCTCGGGGATGGTGAAGAGGGGCACACGCACGGAATCCACCACTTCAGCCGTGACACTTCCGACGAGATCGGAATCCTTCCGCGTCTTATCCCTTGTGGCCATCACGATAAGGCTTGGCTCATATCTGCGGCAATAGTCGGCGATCACCTCCTCTGCCAAGCCATCCTGCAGCAGGGTGGAATATTTCACATCGGGAAGGCGACCGGCCTTCTGGGCGCTGTCGATATTCTCCTTGAAATCCTTGAAGCGCCGGAGGGTATCCTCTGAAAGATCCCCGTCTTCGCCAGGAGCAGACTCCTGGACATAGAGCACCACGGGACGCAGGCCGGAAGTACGGGCGAAAAAGAATCCTACGCGGAGGGCTATCTCAGCCCGGGGCGAGAAATCCACGGGTATGAGCAGATTGCCGCTCATACCCGTGATTTTTGACAGTGTTACGAAATCTTCGTTGGTCGTCATCTAAACGACTTATTTATTGTTCTCCTCCTCCAGAATCTTGACAGCCATGTCATAGATAGTGGTGTCGTCGAGAACCACGATACCCCCGTCGGGACCCGGCTCGATGTGAAGGCCGGCATTCTTACCGAACTGATAATTGACGCCTCCGAAATAATTACGGACTGTCTGAACGGTTACATTGAGTTCGTCAGCAATACGATGGGTGGCGCCGTCGGGTAAACTGTCTTTGAGGCGACGCAGTTCGTTGAATGTGATGGTCTTGCTCATGGTGAATATGATTATTATTAAGTAACTATAATAGTTATTTATTGATTAAACATATGAGCCCGGAGAGGTTGCTCGTCTATTTGACGCTAAATTATTAAAAATTTATCGGAATGCAAAGAATTTCGAAAAAATAAAACTAATGTTGTATAACATGGTTTCAAATCACTTCTAAATCAGCGGCACTCACCCACCCCACATAATCGGAGTTTAAACGCACCTTAACCCATTGAATCTCGCCGTTTTGGTTCTTTTCCGTGTCGAGCACCCGCATCATTGTGCCTCGTGTGAGCGCACACGGATTTTTCTTTGCCGAGAGTGAAGGGTGGGTGAGCAGATTCACCTTATAGGCTGTAACCACACCACGGTCGTGGCTGTCAGCGGCCGATGCGGCGCTGAAGGAAAACACCACCAGCAGGATAGAAATACCCAAAAGTATGAATCCTGCAAAGAAACCTATCTTCTTGGCAAGGACCACTGGACAGAAGATATACATGGCCAGGCAGACCACAAATGCCACGAAGCAGATGGCACCCCAAGTGGCCCAGGTGTTGGAGGCCACACCCCGGCACACCGCATCTTTTATCGACTGGAAGAAGGATGGCTGGTCGGGCTCCACGCTGAGTTTCTTGCCGCGGAGTTCGGAACGGTTGTTTTCCTCTACCCTATAGTCAAGATATTTCACGTTCTTTCCGGCCAGCGAGTTTCCGGGGTCGATAATGAGAGCGCGCTGATATGCGATCATAGCCCGGCCATAGTCGCCGGCCTTGACATACGCATTGCCAAGGTCAGCAAGGAGCGGAGCGGATGATCCCAGCGAGTCAATCACTCCGTTATATTGAGCGATAGCGCTGGAATAGTCGCCCTTTGCATAAGCCGTCTCTGCCTCCTTGATTCCTGCATTTGCAAATGAAGAGGAGCAGAGGATAAGGAGGAGCCAGAGAAGGGTCTTGCCCTTGCCTGCCGCGGATGCCGCACTTGAAGCGTAGGAGGCTGCGGCCTGACCGGATTTATTCTTGAAATCTTTTTCCAAGGTGTTGATGATTTGGATGGCGCGACGATAGATTGTCTCCATATTTTCAGTTCCGGCGCCCATTGATGAATATCTTGCAAACTCGGCGTCGTCGATAAGCGAGATGAGCGAGTCGATGCTTTCGGCGGGAATCTGCTTTTCGGAGAGCACCTGGCGGATGTTGTCGCGAAGGAGTTCCGACGTGGGCATCTTCAATTTGTCGCCAAGATAACCCCAGATAGCCTTGAGGAGCTCGGCATAGTAGTTTTCGGTGTCGCGACGTTTCATTGCGGCCTCGGCTCGTTTCAGACGACGGCGGGCGAGTTTGTCGGCACGACGGCTGTTGAATGCGGCCATATCGGCATGCTGAGAGATGTATACGCGGTAAGCGATAAGAGCCGCCACAAAGAGCAGAGCCGGGATAATATACCAGAGCCAGTAAGGGAAGCCATATACCATCGGGTCATGCTGCTTCTTAAGAGCCGAAATCTTCACTGGCTCGAGGTCGGGCACAAAGCGCGCACGAGCCTTGGATGCGCCATCCTTTGTCTCAGCACCTTTACCTACTGTAATCGTATAGCCCTTTGCCACTGCGGTCTCATATTTCCCTGTAGCGGGATTATAATATACCAGATTGACGTCGGGAATCTTGAACGTTCCCTCCTCAAGCGGCATAAATGAATAGTCGAAGGTCACGGTGCCGGAGGTATTGCTCGAGCCTACGTTCACCTGCTGGTCGGTTTTCGGGGTATACACCTCGATTTCAGGCGGGAAGAGGGCGTTGAGGTCGGGCATCTGGAGATATTTGATGTTGCCTGTTCCCTTCACGGTATAAACGATAGAGGCCGCCTGATTGGTCTTAAACTCTTTCTGCTTGAGCGAGGAGGAGATGGAGAACTGACCCACGCCGCCGGAGAAATCGGCGGGACGCGGAGCAGGGAGCGCCCGCACATTTACGGTAAGGTCGTTAGGCGTGACATTGAGCTGCAGCGGCGTACTGATTGACATTCCGCCCCAGAAGGGATCGTGATAGTATTCACGGCGGTCCACAGAGATGGTATAGGTGTTGCCGGTCACTTTGAGGGGACCGGTCATCTGCGGGAATATGATGTATCGGGCGATAATTGCCGTGGCATACGACTTTCCTTGATACGTCTCGAATGAAAGGGAGGTGGATATATCCTTGGATTCCTCCACGGTGAACCCATCGAATTTCGGAGCGGCCGTGGCACCGATGAATTTCACTGCATCATATGTGGTATAGAGTTTTACAGTGTATACGAGGGCTTCCTGCTCGAAGGCCGAAGTTTTCGACACATTTGCGCGCAGGAACAGATTACCGTCACCTTTGCCGATGAATTTCGGTTTGTCATCATCGCTTCCGGCGGCCGCACTGCTCATTGCCCCACCCTGCTGCGAGGGCTGCGATGGAGTCGGCTGTTCCTTTCCGATTGAATATTTCACCACATTGCTTCGTGCGCCTCCTGCCGTGACAGGACCAAATGAATATGAACCCTCCTTCAATGCCCGCAGGGTGATGGTATATGTAAAGGAATAGCTCATGGAGGTGTGGCCATTTACGCTCTGATAGGAGGACGACTGGCCGGTGCGGTCGAAATAGAGAAGTTTCGCGCCCGGAAACGATTTCGGTATCTCGGGCTTTGCCTCACTGTCGCGCACCTCGAGGAGAATATAGAACTGGTCGCCCACCTCTACGGAGCGTTTGCCGCGTCCCGACTGCACACTCATATGGACAGATGCTGCCTGAAGACTTATCAGCGAGAGCATCATCAATATCAATATGGAGCAAATCTTTTTCATTTTCATTCAATACATTCGTGAAGCTATTTTGCAAGCTCGGTCTAAATTTCGATTGTCGGCCGATGCAGTGTGGAAGATTCCACAGAAACAGGAATCGGTCGTGAGGTTACAGTGGAATATGATCCTGTGGCAGGATTGAAGAAATCAAACTGAATGCTTCCAATCTCCACTTCCGACCTTGCCGACGGGATGAAAGTGCATTCAAGATTCAATTCGGAGTAGAGTCTGCCATCGCGCACGTAAGAGTTCCGGCTCTCCGAAACCGACTTCAGTTTGGCATTTTCATTGAAGGCCTTGCGATATTCGGGCATTGTGTCGTCTGGGATGATACCCTCTCCGGAAATTTTCACTACCACCACAGCGTCCTCATTGACTATGATATCGCCGGGAGGAAGGATGGCATTTATCTTGAAATTTCCTATGGCTCCGGAGAATGATGAATTTGCCGGAGCCTGAGGGAGCGACTTTACTTTCAATGGAATTTCATCAGCCTTAAGGATGAAGGTTTCTGAATCCAAAGTGCGGACATAGCCCCAGAAAGGATCGCGCACCATCTTGGGATAAGCCACATCAATCTCAAAGGCATTCTTCTTGACTGCGTTCTTACCCTCAGCAGGGAGTGTAAGAATATATGATGCTATCGGGAAGCAGTATTCCGGACCATTCTTAGTTTCCTCTACATATCCGGGGTCGTCAGGCTGGATGCGGCTGAGAATGGAGGGAGTGCCATTTCTCAGTTCGGGGGCTGCAAGAATACGCGCAGCCGATACATCGGGCGTAGGTGAATGCAACACATACACACACCTTACCGGCTGCCCCTCATATAGAGTGCCCTCAGGCTGTAACTGACATTCGATAGAGAACTCCTCAGGTGCAAAACGATGAGGATCACGCGGCTTTTCGGCAATTGCCGGCGACGATACTGACAGCATAGCGGCCATTAAGAAGGCAATATGTAGAATACGGCGTCTTACCATCTCTTCGATCTTGAACCTCCGCCTACACTCTTGTCGCCCTTGTTGGCCTTCTGAATGCGGGCGCGGATTTGATTCTCGCGATTGTCAATCGACTGCATGATGCGGTCGGCAGTTTGCTGATTTATCTGATTGTTCTGATCCTGCTTCTGCTCCTGCTTGTCTTGCTTCTGCTGGTTCTGCTGGTTTTGCTGATCCTGTTTGTTCTGCTTATCCTTATCCTTGTCTTTGTCCTTATTCTTATCCTGGTTCTGATTCTTATTCTTGTCTTTGTTTTGCTGGTCGAGCTGTTTCTGGGCGATCCTCAGATTTTTGCGTGCGGCCTCATCGGCGGGATTTATACGCAGAGCCTGCTTGTAATACAGGATGGCCTTCTCGTACTGCTTCTGGTTGAACTCGAGGTTGCCGAGATTGTAATTCGCCTTGGAAGCGAGTCCCGGTTTATCCTTGGCCTGCGAAGCCACAGCCGAGAGGTTCTGACGTGCCCGGTCGAGAATGCGGCGGGTCTTGGATGTGGTATCGGTCGGGTTTGCCACCTGACGTATCTGAGCCAGTCCAAGATTATATCTTGCGGAGGATGAGCCGGCATTTTCCTTGATAGCCTCCTCATAAAGGGATGCGGCCTCCACAAATTTTCGTTCGGCATAACGCTTGTTTCCTTCAGCCACAAGGCGGCGCTCCGTGCGGGTGCTCTCCGCATGGGCGGTCTGCGGCCACGCAAGCGAAGCAAAGAGGGTAAGCGTCAATATATATATGAGTCTTTTCATTTAGTCTCCTTTTTAAAGAACGTGATTTTATCGAGCCATCCGATCTTGCGGTCGAGCATGAAGATGTCGAGCACGAGCACCACGAGCGCAAACCATGCGAAAATATTGAAAAGTTCGTCGTGCTGGGCGTATATGCTTGATTCCATGGCCGATTTCTTAAGTCCGGAAAGCTGGCGGTCGAGGTCGTTGAGGGCGTCACGGTCGCCGGCGTTGACATAGATTCCGCGTCCGGTTTTGGCGATATCGGCAGCGAGGCGTTCATTGAGGGCGGTTTTGGCTGGTTCTCCAGTTTCGGGGTCGATGATATAGCTTCCCTTTCCATCGGGGATGGCGACGGGAGTATCGGTGCCGACGCCGATCACATCCACTTGGATTCCCGCCTTGGCTGCCTTTTCAGCGGCCTGCATCACAGCCTCGGCATTATCAAGTTCCTCAGCATCAGTGATAAGGATAAGAGCCTTCCCGATGTTCTTGTCAGGGCTGAAGGAGTTTGTGGCCATGTCGATGGCGGAAGTGATGTTTGTGCCCTGATCGGAAATCTGGGAGGGGTCGATGGAATTGAGGAACATCTTGGCCGACACATAATCGTTTGTGACGGGGATGAGGGTATATGCCTGTCCTGCGTACATCACAAGGCCCACGCGGTCGTTTTCAAAACGGTTGATGAGCTTTTCGAGCATGAGTTTTGCAGTGCGCATACGCGCCGGGCCATCGCCCGACGCAGTGGAAGAGGCATTCATGGAGTTGGAGGCATCCATTGCAATCACCACCTCTATTCCCTCCTTGACTGTCTTCTCATCCTTCACGCCACCCCAGGGACGTGCAAAAGCGAGAATGATCATGGCAAGGGCAAGGAGTTGCAGCGTGATCTTGATCGGGGGCTTATATGGGGAAACCTCGGGCATCATCGCTGCGAGGAATCTGGGATTTCCGAATTTGCGCAACTTCCTGCGCCGTGCCCAGCGTGCCCACACATACAGGAGCATGAACAGCGGCACCAGCAGCAGGAGCAGCAACAGTTGAGGATATGCGAAACTAAACATTTCTTATCAATTAGAGCATCTTATTAAACCAACACCCGGACACCAGCAATGGTCAGGGAATCCTTCGGAGCACAGTGTAGCGAAGGAGCATCACCAATGCCAGGGCACACAGCGAAAGCATTATCCATGGCATGAAGTTCTCCTCGGTCTGGGTATATTTGTTTACATTGAGGCGGGTTTTCTCGAGGGAGTCGATTTCATCGAACACTTCGCGAAGCATCCGGGAGTCGGTGGCTCGGAAATATTTTCCGCCTGTGGTTTTTGCTATGTTCTTGAGTGCGGCTTCATCGATTTTTGTTTCCATAGTAGTGGAGGAGAAGCCATAAGGGTCGGTAATGGTCACGGAGCCATTCGTGCCGACGCCGATGGTATAGATCTTTATACCCTTCTGGCGGGCGATGTTGGCGGCTGTAGAGGGAGCCACATCGCCTGCATTGTTGGTACCGTCGGTGAGCAGGATGATGCTTTTCGACTTGGCCTGACCTGACACAAGACGGTTAATGGCACTCGTGATGCCGTCGCCAATTGCAGTGCCGTCATTGAGCATACCGGCCTTCACCTCGGCGATTGCATTCACAAGTGCGCTCTTGTCGTTGGTAAGCGGCATAAGGGAGAGCGACTCACCGGAGAATACCACCAGACCTATATTGTCGTTGGTGCGCTGGCCCACGAATTTCTGTGCCACGCTCTTGGCAGCATCGAATCGGTTTGGCTGCAGGTCGGTGGCGAGCATACTGCTGGAAATGTCAAGGGCAAGCACAATGTCGGTGCCCTCCACATTTGAGGTTCGCAATGAATCATGAGTCTGCGGACGGCAAAGGGCCACAATCAGGCCACCGATGGCCACAAGCTGCAGCGCGAAGCAGAAATGCATCAGCGCCACCTTGAAACTTGCTTGTTTCCCTTTGAAGGCCGACGTGGTGCTCATACCAACAGAGGGGTTGGCGCCGCGCCACTTCATTATATACCATACAATCAGAGGGATATAAAGCAGGAACAGAAAGAGGAATGCCGGATATTTCATCATCATTTCGCGCCCCCTTTCTTTCTTGATTTAGAAGTCTTTGACGCTTTTTGGCCGCCAGGATTCTTTCCATCCTTGGATTCCTCTTCCTCCACGGTAACAGGCTTTGTTTCCTCCACAAAGCGCAGGGCATTATCGTAGGATTCGATATTGTCCTCGGGGAGCGGACGGACTTTTGCGAATTTCACGAAATCCGCCATGTCGAGGATTTTGCGGAAATATGTACGTTTGTCTTTCAATTCCGAATTTCGGGAAAGACAGGCGAGAATCTGGCGGGAGGTCATCTCCATGGCATTTATGCCGAAGCGACCGTAAAGATAGATACGCAGGATTTCAGTAAGTTCTGTGAAGTATTCCTTTTCGAGGCCTTGCTCCCAAAGGCGCTTGGCCTTGAGTTCGTGCAAAGTGCTGATAGCAGCCTCGTAGGGCGTCGGCTCCGGCTTGCGCGGCAGAATGGCACCAGTCTTCTTGTAACGCAGGAGCATATATATACCTAAGGCGAGGGCAAGCAGGATAATCAGCACGAGCCACCAGAAATCATAAAGCCAGTCGGGAAGATAATCGAAAATCGAGGAATCTTCCGGGTCGCTTACGGATGCATAGTCGTTGATAGGGGTATCCTTAGAGGCAACCACCGGCACCACCTTCAGCGCCACGCGGTTGGAACGTGCGGTATCGTTGCCTGCCACATAAACAAACTCAGGAAGTCTGTAATATCCTGAGTCGAAACTCTGGACCGGCACCTTATAAGTAATATTCAATGAGTTGCCTGCATCCACAGTGTCAATTTGTGTAGGGAAGCGTACCTCCACGCTGTCGCCGCAGAGGGACACGACCCCGCTTTCAGGCATTGACTGGAATATCGGGAAACCGCCCTTCCTGTTTTTCTCCACATCCACCGAGAGCGTGAGCGTAGTGGTGCGGCCCATCAGCAGCACAGTGCTGTCAAGTTTGGCCTTTACCACAGGCGCTGCCGAAGCCGGAACGGCTACAGACACCAAAGCAAGAATCAGCGTACAGAAATATTTTATAACATTGCCCATCGCGAGAATGTCTATTAATTATACGATTAAAGTGCAGCCGCTTGATTATCTTCTTACAATCGAGCGGCGGCGGAACAAGCCGAGCAAGGCTTTCACGAAATCCTCATCAGTGGAGATGCTTGCCATGTCCACGCCGCTTCGCGTGGCCAGCGAAGCGATTCTCTGCTGCTGGTCGTACCAGTCCTTGGCATAAGCCTTTCTTACAGCCCGCGAACCGGTGTCGACCCATACGGAATCCCCGGTTTCGAGGTCGCGCATACGCACCAGCCCCACGTCAGGAAGTTCCGAGTCGCGACGGTCGTACACCTGGATTGAGGCCAGGTCGTGCTTCTTGTTCGCTATCGACATGCTCCGGAAATAATCGTGGCGGTCGATGAAATCGCTGATAAGGAAAGCAGTGCTCCGCTTTTTCACCACATTTGTAAGGAACTGAAGCGCCACATCGATATTAGTACCCGTGCTCTCCGGAGTGAAATTGATGATTTCGCGGATTATAAGCAGGATATGCTTGCGGCCCTTCTTTGGGGGAATAAATTTCTCGATACGGTCGGAGAAAAAGATAACGCCCACCTTGTCATTATTCTGGATGGAAGAGAAGGCGAGGGTGGCAGCGATTTCCGCCATCTTCTCCTTCTTGGCCTCGCCGCAGGCGCCGAAATCGCGGCTGCCGCTCACGTCGATGAGCAGCATCACCGTAAGTTCGCGCTCCTCCTCATAAACCTTCACATAAGGCTTGTTATGGCGTGAGGTCACATTCCAGTCAATATCACGGATATCATCTCCGGGCTCATATTCGCGCACCTCGGAAAAGATCACCCCCCTACCCTTGAAGGCCGAGTGATATTCGCCGGCAAAGATATTGCTGCTGAGCCCGCGGGTCTTTATCTCAATCTTCCGGACTTTCTTCAGGAGTTCGTTGGCATCCATTTGCGCATGAATTATTAATCACCTGTAGTGGAATTCACACACATCAGGGCACCACCACCTTGTCGAGAATATTTGTGATCACCTCGTCGGCGCCTATGTTGTTAGCCTCAGCCTCATATGTCAGGCCGATTCTATGGCGCATCACGTCGTAGCATACGGCTCTTACATCTTCGGGAATCACATAGCCGCGACCCTGGAGGAAAGCATAAGCCTTGGCTGCCTTTGCAAGAGAGATGGAGGCACGTGGCGACGCTCCGAAGGATATGATGCTCTGAAGCTCGGGCAATCCATATTTCGAGGGATTACGTGTAGCAAACACGAGGTCGACGATATAGTTCTCAATCTTCTCATCGAGATAAATCTTCTCCACCACCTTCTGCACCTCGAGGATATCGGAGGGCTCTATCACGGGACGCACCGGATCAAGTTCTCCTCGGATGTTCTGACGGATAATAGCCTTCTCCTCCTCCTTATTGGGATATCCGATTACAACCTTGAGCAGGAAACGGTCCACCTGCGCCTCGGGAAGAGGATATGTGCCCTCCTGCTCGATGGGGTTCTGGGTGGCCATCACGAGGAACGGGTCGGGAAGCGGGAATGTGTCGTCACCGATTGTGACCTGACGCTCCTGCATGGCCTCGAGAAGGGCGCTCTGCACCTTGGCCGGGGCTCGGTTGATCTCATCAGCAAGAACGAAGTTGGCGAACACCGGACCCTTCTTCACCTCGAATGTCTCCTTCTTCACGCTATAGATCAGCGTACCGATCACGTCGGCCGGGAGAAGGTCGGGAGTAAACTGGATACGATTGTATTTGGCATTAACCAGACTTGCAAGAGTCTTGATGGCAAGTGTCTTGGCGAGACCGGGCACGCCTTCGAGCAGCACATGACCATTGCAGAGCAGTGCGATCAGCAGGGAATCCACGAGATGTTTCTGCCCCACGATGCGGCGGTCCATACCGCTGCGGATCATGCTCACGAAATTGCTTTTCGACGCAATCAAATCATTTAGCTCCTTGATATTTACTGTCTCATCCATTTTTTTCGATAATATTTTCACCGCCGGCCGGGCGGCATAATGTCAGTTTTAGATTCGAATGCAAAAATAGCATTTATTAACTTAAATTGTGCATTGCACAAAGTTAAATAATATTTAATAATGCTGAAAAAGGTTTCACTTTCCGGCATCCTCCTTCTTTTCAGAGTCAAAAGCGTTCCAACCTTGTGCCTTGAGGGCAATATCGCTGCCGTCGCGAGTGACAAGGGCTGCGCCAAGTTCCGGCTTGGTGATATAGCCTATCATCGTGACGCCTTTGAGTTTTTCGATCTTTTCCTTGTCGGCAAGGGGCACTGTGAATAGCAGTTCATAGTCTTCGCCACCATTCATGGCGGCTGTCACGAGGTTCATGTTCAGTTCCTCGGCCATCACGGCTGTCTGATAGTCGATAGGGATTCTGTCTTCATAAACCCTGCAACCCACATTGGAGTCCTTGCAGATGTGCATCAGTTCGGAAGAGAGGCCGTCGCTTACGTCCATCATTGAGGTAGGCACGATGCCCTGCTCCCGGAACTGGGCCACGATGTCGCGGCGTGCCTCAGGCTTCAGCTGGCGCTCGAGGATATATTCCTTACCCTCGAAACAGGGTTGGAAATTGGGGTCATTGCTCTGGGCTGCTACGCGATTTTCACGTTCGAGCAACTGCAGGCCCATATATGCCGCGCCGAGATCACCCGACACGCAGATGATATCAGTGGGATGCGCGCCGCTGCGTTTCACCACCTCATCCTTCGAAGCCACTCCGAGGCATGTTATAGAAATTACCATCCCTGTCACCGAGGCAGACGTGTCGCCGCCCACAAGATCGACGCCATATTCGCGACATGCCAGGCGGATTCCGGCATATAATTCCTCGATATGTTCCACTGTGAATCGCGATGAGATTCCGAGGCTCACGGTGATTTGCTTCGGAGTGCCGTTCATCGCATAAATGTCGCTGAAATTCACGATGGCCGACTTATAGCCGAGATGCTTGAGAGGCACATAGCGCAGGTCGAAGTGGATTCCTTCGAGAAGAAGGTCGGTGGTGACCAGCGCTTCCTTGTCTCCAAAGCGGAGCACTGCGGCATCATCGCCGACACCAAGCACACTCTCCTCATTCACCAGGGGAAAGTCGCGTGTAAGGCTTTCGATGAGCCCGAACTCACCGAGGGAAGATATTTCACTCATTTTGTGGGATGGTCTATGATTCTTTATGCTTATGCAATCAATAATTATGCTTCTGTTATCCGAATAGATTCCTAAAACAAGAGGCGCAGGGATGCGCCTCTTGTTCCGGATTTATCTTTATCAGATTCTGTCAAGCATCTCCTTGATGATTCTTGTCATGATAGGCTGCGCCTTGATGGCTGCCTTCTGCACCTCCTCATGCGATGGAACTTCCTTGATGTCCTTGCCGCCAAGGTCGGTGATTACAGACACGCCAAACACGCGCATGCCGGCATGATTGGCCACGATTACTTCGGGCACGGTGGACATTCCCACTGCATCGCCGCCAATCACACGGAAATATTCATATTCGGCTGGAGTCTCGAATGTGGGACCGGGGGTGCCTACATATACGCCGTGCATCAGACGGATGCCATCTTCGCGCGCGATGTCATCAGCCATATCGATAAGAGCATGGCTATAGGCTTCTGTCATTGCCGGGAAGCGTGGACCAAGCTCGGCATAATTCTTTCCACGAAGAGGATTCTCGGGAAAGAGGTTGATATGGTCCGTAATTACCATCACATCGCCTACGCGGAATTCCTTGTTCATGCCGCCGGCGGCATTGCTCACGAAAAGTGTCTCAACGCCGAGATGACGCATCACCCGTACAGGGAATGTCACCTGCTTCATGTCGTAGCCCTCGTAATAGTGGAAACGGCCCTGCATGGCCATCACATATTTCTTGCCGAGGTATCCGAAAATGAGTTTTCCGGAATGGCCTTCCACAGTGGATACAGGGAAATTGGGGATATTGTGGTAATCAAGTTCATTCTTGATATCAATGTGATTCACAAGGTCGCCGAGGCCTGTGCCGAGAATCACAGCCGTGTCGGGCATCTCGCCCACTGCATTGCGGATGAAGTCGGAAGTCTCGACAATCATCTGCATATAGTCTTTTGCCATAATATAAGTTTAAGGTAATTTCTATCTTTTATAACGCCTTTGTAATGAAGAATGTTGAATATTGAACTCCTGATTTTTGAATTTTGGATTCATGATTTCTTATCGAACAGCCTCACAGGCTCTGGGCCTCAATCTAAAAGAATCATTAATCATCAATCAAAGAGAATTCTCAATTATCGATGTTGTGGCGGATGTCCATTATTATGTCGTCGCCTTCGAGGCCGGGAAGCATTCTTATCGATATCGGGAGATAGAATGTGATTTTCTTCAGCCGTGTGGGGAAATATGGATTGAAGGCGAGCCTCACAGCATCCTTCTCCGTGGTGATTATCACTTTCCGCTCGCCGGGGAGAGAGTCAAACTTGGCCACAATCTGCTCAATGTCGGCGCGGGTGAAATCGTGATGGTCGGGATAATGGTCAATCACTACCTTGAAGGGATAGTCCCTGAAGAAGCGGATGAATCCTCGAGGATTGGCCACTCCGGTGACGAGCAAAGCCGTGTCGCGCATACTGAGCTGCGACAACGCAACGTGATATGGCGAATCATCTGGGAACACCGGTTTCAACGCCCCATAATTGTATGTGGAGAAGTATAATTTCTGGAATGGCATAAGTTCCAGATTGTTTTTGATAAGCCTATAGTCGAGAGGGCTGAGCGATTCGGGGCATTTGGAGACAATCACCATATCGGCGCGGCTCTTTTGATGGGCGCTTTCGCGCAGACGTCCCAAGGGGAGAAGATGGTCGTCATAAACAGGTCGCGAATAGTCCATAAGAAGCACCGAGAGACGTGGCTTCACATAGCGGTGCTGGAAACCGTCGTCAAGGATTATGAGCTGCAAGTCGGGATAAAGCCTGAGCAATTCGCCGATTCCCTTACGCCGGTTTTCGCACACAGCCACTACCACGCGCGATCCATATTTATTGTAAATCTGCATAGGTTCGTCGCCGATAGTCTCGGGGGTGCTGTGGGAATTGGCGAGTATAAATCCTCGCGTCTTGCGCTTATATCCGCGGCTCAGCACGGCCGTGCGATATGACATGGCAAGCTGCTCCACAAGATATTCCACATGCGGAGTCTTGCCCGTGCCCCCGATTGTTATGTTGCCCACGGTGATCACCGGCACATCGTATTCCTCATGTTGCAACCAGTTATGATCGAAAAGCCAGTTGCGGAGATCCGTAACGGCACCATATATCCAGGAGAAAGGTGTCAGCGACCATTTCACCACTTGACGCATTTTTTCATTCATAACTTTTGCTCGCTTTTCAGATTATTGATAAGTGCCAAAGAGATTTACAATCTCACTTTCACCGGAATCATTTTTGCCTGCACCTTATTTTTGTTTATCACTTTCCTTGCATATTCCTCCACCATCCGGGTGGCATCGGGACGCATCGCATATTCAGCGAGTGCCCGCATGGTGCCTCCGCCGCTGGCCAACATATTCCAGAACGTAGGTTTGAATTCGGGGTATACCGCCACCTCATATTTGTCGGCGACACCGGCTTTGGAAGCGGTCCAGTCGATAGCATCCTGCAGATAGGCAAGGGAATCCACAAGGCCGATTTTAAGAGCGCTGGGGGCACTCCATACACGGCCTTCCGCAATCTGTTTCACACGCTCCACCTTCATATGACGGCCCTTGGCCACTCTACCCACAAATTTTTCGTAGCCACGATCCACATACGACTGCATGGCGCCAAGCTGATGCGGCGTCATCTCGCGGAATATGCTGGGGAAATTAGCCTCCGGATTTGTGCTTACCGACTGCGGATGCACGCCAATCTTCGATGCCAGGCCGCTCGCGCAGGGAATCATTCCGAAGATGCCGATGGAGCCGGTGATGGTAAGCGGGTCGGCGAAGATGCGGTTGGCACCGACCGAAATCCAATAACCGCCGGATGCCGCATAGTCGCCCATAGAGACTGACAATGTCTTGCCCTTAGACATGAAATAGTCAAGGGCCTCCCCTATCTGCTCGCTTCCAAAGGCTGAGCCGCCGGGGGAATTCACGCGGAGCACCATACCCTTGACATTTTCGTCATCGGAGAGTTTCACAATCAGGGGCACAAGAGTCTCATAATTTATCTGAGTGTCTGAGCCATCGGCAATCTCGCCACAGGCATAAAGGAGAGCAATCTGATTCTTGGAACCATAGCCATCGGTCCAGGGTGTCTGGCTCACAAGCGTCTGCGGAGCCACCATATTGAGTTTATCAGGCTCGCGGCCGCACAGGTCGGCCAGACGCGATTGGATCTGACGGCCATAGATAAGCGAGTCCACAAGACCAGCCTTCACAGCCAGTTGCGGCTGGGCAAAAGAAATTGAGCGCACATTGACAAGGGAGTCGATAAGCGCCGGGCTTACACCCTTGCGGGAAGCGGATATCTCCTTGCAGATATGATTCCACATGTAGCCATAGAGCGTGTCGAGTTGGGCTCGTGCCGGCTCGCTCATCTCGTTCATAATATATGGTTCCACAGCCGACTTGAAAGTGCCCACCTTCACCACCTGGAATGTGATTCCCAGATTATCGAAGAGCTCCTTCATATAGAGCACCTCGCCCGAGATACCGTTGAGCGTGAGCTGGCCGCCGGGATTCAGGTAGATTCTGTCGGCGCAGGAAGCCACATAATATGCGCCCATAGAGAGATTGTCGCCATAGGCATAGACTTTCTTGCCGCTCTCCTTGAATTTCACCACGGCATGGCGGATGGCGTCAAGAGTGGCAGGCGCCGCCGCAACATTGCCGCATTCAATGTAGAGCGCGGAGATATTCTTATTGTCGGCTCCCTCGCGAAGGGCTTCCACGATGACGTCGAGAGTCTGCGGACGTTCGAGACTACCTGCCATCAGGGCCTGAATATCAGGCTCGGCCGGTGTCTCGGTCTCATTGATGGGACCGTCGAGAGTGAGCTGCAGAATGGAACCCTTTTTCACCGAAGGCATCTCCTGCGCTGTGGAAAGCGCGAGTTTGCCTACGATTCCGAATATGGCCACAACCATCACCGCACCCAAAAGGATTATTGCAATCCATGTGCCTACAAACGATGACAGCGTGTTGAGTAAGAATTTCTTAAGCATTGATAAGTTCTTTAGATAGAGTCGTTGGGAATAGATGTTGCCGGGGTCAGATCAGTTTGGCCACGACTTCCTTGATTTCATCGGCAAGGGCATTGGCCTTCTCCATAGTCTCCGCCTCGGAATAGATGCGGATGATGGGCTCGGTGTTCGACTTGCGGAGATGCACCCAGCAGTCGGGAAAATCAATCTTCACGCCGTCGATATCAGTAATCTTCTCGGAGGCATATTTTTTCTTCATAGCCTCAAGGATTGCGTCAACGTCAATTCCCTCGGTGAGTTGAATCTTATTTTTTGCAATGGCATATTTAGGGAGACCCTCCTTGATCCGCGATACTGTCTTGCCGCTCTTTGCCATCAAAGTGAGGAAGAGAGCCACACCCACAAGCGCGTCACGGCCATAATGGAGTTCGGGATAAATCACGCCACCATTGCCTTCGCCGCCAATCACGGCGCCCGTCTCCTTCATCTTGGCCACCACATTGACCTCTCCTACTGCTGCAGCCTCATATGTGCAGCCATGGCGAAGTGTCACGTCGCGCAGGCCACGCGAACTGCTAAGATTGGAAACCGTGGAACCAGGCGTTTGCTCAAGCACATAGTCGGCCACAGCCACGAGCGTATTCTCCTCCACAAACATCTCACCTTTCTCCGTGATGATGGCGAGACGGTCCACATCAGGGTCGACCACAAAACCCACATCAGCACCGGAGGAACGAACCTCTTCCGTTATCTCCGTAAGATTTTCGGGAATAGGCTCGGGAGTGTGGTGGAAGATGCCTGAAGGATTGCAGTTGAGTTCCACGATATCCTTGACTCCGAGAGCGCGGAGGAGTGCCGGGATCACGCGGCCGCCTACGGAATTAATGCCGTCAATGGCTACCTTCAGGTTTGCCTTCTCGATAGCCTTGCAATCCACAAGTTTCAACCCGCAAACCATCTCGATATGGCGCAGGTTCCATGTTTCATTTCTGTAAATCTTGCCCAATGCAAGGGGCTCGGCATATGTGAATTCCTCTGCCTCGGCTCTGCGGATCACCTCTTTTCCCTCCTTGTCGGAAAGGAATTCGCCATTGGCATTAAGGAGTTTGAGGGCGTTCCACTGGATGGGGTTATGACTGGCGGTGATGATGATTCCGCCGGCTGCATGCTCGCCCACAACGGCAAGTTCTGTGGTTGGAGTGGAAGCCAGTCCGATATTGATCACATTGAATCCCATCGAAAGGAGAGTGCCTGTAACAAGACAGTCAACCATCTGGCCGGAAACGCGGGCGTCGCGGCCTACCACGATGTAACGGCTGCCATTCGAAGAATAATCATTGATGAATGAAGCATAGGCGGCTGTGAAGCGCACGATGTCCACACTGCTGAGGCCGTCGCCCTGACGTCCTCCTATTGTTCCCCTGATTCCCGATATTGATTTTATCAATGACATGATTATATGCTCAATTTTTGTTTTCTTTTATGTTAGGCCACAGTCCCTTGAAGATTCATCTCCGACACTTAATACTCTGCCTTGAAATATCTGATCTTATAGAGATAAGGGATACACTGGCTGATGTTACCACTAAAGCCCTCGATTGATTTCACGATAAGGTCCACTTCGCAGTTATAACCCAGATAGTCAAGTGGCACCTGAATTCCAGAGCCATACTGAGTGGTGCTCTGCAAGGTGTTGTTACCGTAGATGAGGTTGGTGCCATTGAGAGCAGAGCCCATGTTCCAGGCATTGCCGTCCCAGGCATCGGGACTGCCGCCATCGTAATATGCCTTGATGTCCAACGACATAAAACGGAAATATACCGTGTCGCCCTTCTTCGGACGCTTATTCATATCGCCGGGATTCACCACGCGCATATACACTGTGCCGTCGCCATTCATTTTATAGAAAGGGGCATCGGACCCGGAGATGAACACACTGTCTTCAGGGATGTTGACCTCCACGCTGTTTTTTGCGAGATACCAGTTAACGGCTATCTCCTCCTCGCGAAGCATGTCGGAATAGCTTTTATCGTCGTTGCAGCCTGCAAGCGGCATCAGCAGGATTCCGGCAGCCAGCGCCATAAGGCTCTTGATTATTCTTTTTCTGAGATTCATTTGATTTCGAGTTTGTCGAGGGATGAGGGGATGTATTTGTCGTAATTGTGGATATTTTCCAGAAAGATCCGACGACATTCTTCAAGCGTACCGTAGAATTCTCCGCCGGCCGCCATCTGGTGGCCACCCCCATTGAAGAGGTCACGGCAAATGTCGCACACCGGAAAATCATATTTGCTCCTTGTGGAGACCTTTATGCAGTCAGCATCCTCGCGCATGAACACGGAATATACTATTCCGCGGATATTCAGTGGCTCATTTACAAGTCCTTCCGTGTCACCTTTCTGATAATTGAAGCGGTCGAGATCCTCTTTGGAAAGAGTGATAAGGGCAGCGCGATTACGCTCGAGAATTTCAAGACGCTCGAGCAGCGCGAAGGCGTTAAGCCGCAGAGAATCGTATGTGCAGCTCTTTATGGCCTCGTCGACAATCTTTTTCTTGTCGACATCCTTTTCGAGTAAACGCATCATTATCTCGTAAACTTCAGATGAATTGCAGTTTACGGTGAAGTTCTGAGTGTCGGTGATGAGACCTGTGAGCAGGCAGGTGGATGCATTGGTGTCGAGGGTGGCGTAAAGTCCGAGGGCGGCGATGATGCGGAACACGAGTTCGCAAGTGCTTGACATCTGTGGATATGAGAACTTGAGATAGCTGTCCATATCCGGGTCCTTATGATGGTCGATAAGCACTTTGCGGCAATCCGCTCCCTGAATCAGCGGAGCGAGGTCGCCCTGACGGGATGCGGTGTTGAAATCGCACATCAGGATGCAGTCAGCTTCCGATACAAGCCGCTGGCAGTAAGGGTCATGCTGGGTAAAGACCGCGATTTCGCGCACTCCCGGGAGGAAAAGCAGCGAGCGTGGCACCCTGTCGGGCACCACCACATTAACGTTCTTTCCCATCGAGCGCAGCAGATTCCAGAGCCCAAGCGTACTGCCCACGGCATCGCCATCGGGACGCATATGACAGGTCAATATTATATTGCGGCTCGAATCTAACAGGGCGCCAAGGCGCTTGATGTCATCGGAGTCGAGTATATTTTTCATATATTCCACTTTGAATCTGCAAATTTAACAAATTCCCCGCTCATATCCTAAATATTTTTTCGAGCCAATAAAAACCTGGATAATATATGGGGCATATTTCTTGTATGAAAACCCGGTGGCAGTCAAAATTCTTCCTGCCATCAATTGACAATACAGGCCGGATAACCATCAAAGTCACGTTTGGAGCACTATTTAGACCCCATCCCATAAAAAATGTTAATGCAGGGGCGACCGATTTTTGATG
>CAJLTZ010000046.1 GCA_905209725.1 uncultured Muribaculaceae bacterium | reverse complement strand
TGCCGTTCATCCCGTCGAAGATTACCAGCGGCATATAGCAGTACTCATCGTAATAGTCATTGAACAACGAAAGCTGCTGCGCCCCGTAGGTGTCGGCGTTGGTGTCATCCACGTCAAGAATAACCCTTTTGGGCGGTTTGGAAAACGAGGCGACATACTCCTTGACGAACAGCTTCCCGATCTCGATCAGCGTTTTCTTGTCCACATGGTTTTCAAGCCGGGTCATTGTCGGCTGGGAACACAGATCCATATCCGAGGGTTTCCGCCCGACACTCATCTTCAATGCGCTGTCGTGCCGCAGGCGGTCGCAGTCGTTGGCGTCTTCATAGCCGCACATTATCTGACCCACCCGCTGGCATACCATATCCTCGTATGAATGCACCACAAACAGTTGGTTCCTGTAATCCGGAATCAGGCGTGCGATTTTCCGTGCGATATTCTCTTTTTGAAGCCCCGCAAGCACCAGACCGCCGTTGGAGGAGATGTCCGGGGCATGGAAATCAACCAGAATTTTCTTCTCCGATACGATGTCGGAGAAAGAAAAAAGAGTTTTTACTTGCTCTGCTTCTGAATTTGTTGTAACTTTGCTCATGAGAACGCCAGTATTAATTTGATTTTTAGTACCTTAAAGTTAATGCTTTTCTTGCAGATTTGCAAGAGGGGCGTTCTTTTTTTGCGGGTCTATGAATTATTCAGGTTAGGGCGCATGACGCCACACGAGTGGCATAAATGGAGCGCCGGCAAGAGCGAACTTACCAGCCGCGGCGGCGCCCTCGAGACAATGATGGGACAGTATTTCCGCAAGTGGGCGGTTGACGCAGGCCTTTTCCCGGAGAACTATGACCCTTCGGCCGACGACCTCAATGTAATCGCTAACTCGATGCAGCGCTGCATTGCCACTGCTCAGTATTTCACCAGCGGTTTCATGCCGGTGGGCAACGTGCGCGTTTACCATCGGTACAATCCCTCGCAGATGGACCCGCTTTTCAATCCGCAGATCACAAAATCGAGTCCTGAATTCCGCGCCCTTGCCATGGAGCAGATAAATGCCATGGGTGGTAAAAAAGGTCTCAAAGGTGTGAACGAGAGCATGAAACCGAGCTATGACCTAATCGAGGAGGTTCTTGACCTTAAAGAGTCGCCGATGTATAAAGCGAATGACCCCAAACTAAAAGGTCTGTCGAACTATGACACTGAGGTGGTGCTTGAGAAATGGGGCGAGCCTCATTTCAAGAGCGGGAGCGCCATCAAGGATTTCAACCATGCCAGCGATGCGTTTATCCTTCAGTATTATGAGGAGCCTGACAGCGTTAAGGCAGCCTTCGGTCATAAACTGACGCGCAAGGATTGGGAGAAGATTGCCGCAGCCAAGGACAAATACCAGGATGTGCTTTTCACTGCGTCAATCGTGGCTGCGAATGTGGCATATCCGCTTGTGAAATATATGTATGAGGAGTTGCAGAGCCCTTCGCGCAAGTTTACATTCCTGGTAGGGCACGACAGCAACTTAGGAAGTGTGGCCACAGCGCTCGGCGTTGAGGATTATGAGGTGCCGGCAGCCATTGAGAAGAAAACACCTATCGGGTCAAAGATAGTTGTGGAGAAATTCTTGGGCGCCGACGGCAAGGAATATGCCGACCTCAACCTTGTGTACCAAAGTGTGGACCAGTTGCGCAATATGTCGCTTCTTGACCTTGAAAATCCGCCGATGATTTATCCATTGACTCTTAAAGGCTTGCAGAAGAATGCCGATGGACTCTATGCCATGGAGGATGTGATGAACCGCTTCGAGCAGGCCATGCGCGCCTATGAAGCAATCTCTGACGGCGAATAAGAAATGATGCGGTCCGATGTAAAATTCAGGCAATCTTGCGTGAAAAAATTTGCACATTTCTGCGAAATATCTTAAATTTGCAATATGGTTAACGACTTCGAAGAACTGAAACAACTGCTGCGTCAGGAGTGTGATATGGTGCCGTCGGACGACGTGCTCGACTCCGTTTTGGCTCTTGGAGATGTCGTGGAGTATGGTGACAACGAGGTTGTGACCGAAGCCGGATCCATAGAACCTTATATTTACATAGTTAAGGAGGGAATATTAAGCATCTCGGATATGGACGGCACGAAGGAACGGACCGTGGCGTTCGCCTGTCCGGGCACAATATGCACTAATAAACATTCATTCGTAAAACTGAAACCCTCCTATTATCAGATTGAGGCCTGTGGCAGGACCGTTCTGGTCCGCATACCTCGCGACCGGTTTCTTGAATGGATTGAGCAATCCCATGAGGGTGCCATATGGTTTATGCGTCTGTGGCTTGAGGAACTATACTATATGGAACTCAACCACGCCACCGTGCACAATGGCACGGGAATTGAGCGGCTTATTTCCCTTCATCGTCACCGTCCCGAGATACTCGGCAAGGTTATGCAGAAAAAATTGGCATCATATCTCGGAATAACTCCGGAGTATCTTTGCCGCGTCAAGAAGAGGTTGCTTAAGAGTCAATAACTCAAGTTTCGCAGGCTCAACTTGAAGTTTATAAGTTTATAAGTTTTAAGTTTCTATTCTAATTTTCCGTGTTCCGAAAATATATTACCTATTGCCGGCGCTCTAAACTTTAAACTTCAGGTTTTCAAATCGCATTGCTATTTGAAAACCTGAAATTATTTTATGATTAAATCGTAACACAAGAGTATATTCTTGACCTATGTCAATTTATCCCCCTCTATTTGTGGATATATTTGCGGAGTCGTTACCAGCCAGACAATGCATGTTGTTTGGTTACGGAATATATGATTCCGTATTATTAAATATTTTTCGAAATAATCAAGCCGCAGATTGCAGTGGCATACGGGCAAAAGTGGTGGTAAATGAGGTTCTTCCATCCGAATGCCTGTAGAAAATAACAAACTTAGAGCCTCGATAACTAAACACTATGGTGAAACGATTACTGATTTGTTTTTCGCTATTGTTCAGTCTGTGCATATCGACGCATGCATATCAGGCTGAAAGGGTGCAGAAACAGAGGGCAAGCAGCGGACACGTGTCTAAGCCGGGCCGACGTTTGCCTGCCATCCAGACTGGCCGTGAGCGCTCTGACGGCAGCAACACAATGGGGCAAGGGATGATCCTGTCTGAGAGGAATGCGTATTTGGCGCCATCGAAGGCACAAGCCCAGGAGATCCCCATGATCCCGGAAGGAGTCATAACCACGTATAACATCTACGGAGACATGATTTATTCCTCTGGTGCAAGCAACCTGCGTCGCGGATTGAAGAAAGTCATGCTTGATGGCACGCTTTACAACGTGATGGGGTCAGATTCGAGGGTGTATTATAAATGCTTTGGCGTAAAGGAGAACATGCTTTATGCCTTTATGTGGCAAAAGGACGATTACGGAGAGATATGCGCCGCATGGTTCCGCTCCCTCAACCTCTGGACAATGGACTATACCGACGAGGATATGTCGGAGGCATTTGAGAACACTTTCATCCAGAGCGGTGTCTATGTGCCGGAGGAAAACGCATTCTACGGGTTCGGATACAACTGCTGGCTTAAATTCGATGTGGCCACGATGAAGGCAACAAAACTTGCATCGCCCGCCGCCGGTGACTTTAATCCGCAGATGACGTACAACACAAAACTGCGCAAGATTGTAGGTATCTCAGAAAAGGGTGAGATATATTCATATTCCAAGGAGGACGGTGCCATGACGCTGATGAAGGCGACCGGTATCAGTTCTCCCTATACAGCAGGTATCTGTTACGATGCCATGTCTAATTATTACATATGGAATCCGAACACAGACTCGCGATCCGAACTGATAGCATTCAATGCCGACACATATGATGCATATAAGATCTGCGACCTTCAGGATCTGGCTCAGATCAGTGTGATGTACTGTAATGAAGCAAAGAGAAAGGATTCTGAAGCACCCCGCGTGCCTGAGTACGTAACCTCCAGTTTCAAAAACGGAGCATATACCGGAACAATCGAGTTCAAACTGCCTACACTCTGCAACAACGATACGCAGATTGAGTCCGAAATGGATTACAAACTGTTTATTGATGGCGTGGAGTATACATCTGGAAAAGGCAATCCGGGCGAGAACGCCGTATTGACCATAGGCGAAGACGCCAACCTTCAGGATGGTGTAGTTGGCTTCAATCTGGTCTGCATTTTGGGAACACATGAGAGCCTTGACAATAGTGTGGGTGTATACGTAGGCAATGACATTCCCCTGAAGCCGAAGAACGTAAAACTTACTATAGACGAGATTACATGGGATCCGGTAGTCGCCGGCGAACATGACGGTTATCTGGATACAAGCAGCGTAAGATACAACGTCGAACTTAACGGCAAACTGATTGCCGAGGGATTATCGACCACAAGTTGCGCCACAGGGCTTGCTGCCAATGACGAACTTGCGTCATATACAGCCACTGTATATGCCACAGCCAAGGGACATGTATCCGAGGGTGGCAACTCCAACGACATCACTTTCGGACAGGCATTTACAGAACCGGCCTATTTCGAGCCTACTAAATCTGTGTCAAAACTGTTTGTAGTGGAGGATGTCAACGAAGACTGGTCCACATGGAAATATCATGATGGAACAAGCGCGTTCCGTCATGAATTTGACTGGGACAATGATGCCGACGACTGGCTCTTCCTTCCCCCTGTAAACATCACTGAAACCGGATATCTCCACACATTCTCCATGAATGCATGGGCTGTAGACAACGAGGTGTTCGAGGTATATGTGGGACGCGAGCCGTCGTCGAAGGCCATGACCCAACTGGTGATTGGTGAGAGCCAGACTCCCGGCGGTGAGGTAAGAACGCCCTTCGAGGGAATGTTCAATGCAGAAGAACCCGGTTTGTATTATATAGGCATACACGCCATAACGCCGGCCGATAAACTGTATCTCTATGTAAAGGATATGAAGGTGGAAGTGTCCGCCGTCTCGAAGAACGGCCCGGACATGGTGCAGGATGTCACCGCTACGGCAGCCGCTGAGGGAGCCCTGTCGGCAACCATAGCGTTCAAGATGCCTGTATCCACAATCAACAACACCCCCTTGTCAGGAACAGTCACAGCAGTCATCTCCAACAGCGTTGAGAGCAAAACTGTCTCCGGAGCCCCCGGGTCGACTCAGTCGGTTGTGCTGAATACCGTTCAGGGCAACAATCATTTCACCATCCAGACGTTCCAGGGAGAAACCCACGGAATGATCTATGAGTTTGATGCCTACACAGGCATTGACCTGCCGGGCTCTCCGGAGAATCTGCGTGCCGTACTTAACGAGGATAACGTTTCCGGTACGCTGTATTGGGACGCTCCCAGCGAGGGCTTGAACGGCAATTACATCAGTCAGACAGACATAACATATTATCTATGCCAGAAGTCCGTTACGCCGTTCGGCACCTATGAGTGGAACATTGTCGAGGAGATCGGCACTGATGTGTATGAGTTCAAGTTTAGGGTTGGAGAAGACGCTTCCCAGCAGTCTATGTCACTTGGTGTCGCTGCCGCCAATGTTGCCGGTGTCGGAAACATGATAGCTATTGCCGATTTCACTATCGGTGTTCCGTATGAGATGCCTGCCGCAGAGACATTCAAGGGCGCGAACGGCCCTATATATGGCCCAATGTTCCTCTCCTCCAAGGGTGAATCCAAGGTGAACTGGAGCATAGGAGATCCGTCGAACCAAGGTGAGCAATACGCGGTTGCCGACGGTGCCGCAGTAATTGGTAGCACAGCCACCAATACATACGGATGCATCGCTCTGCCTAAATTCTCTACGCTTGGGATGCAGGAAGCCGGATTCATGCCAACATTCTACCTTGGAGGATGCGAAAACGTGAAAGTGACGGCCGCTGCCTCCGGAGTGGACGAAACGGAGATTCTGGACCTGAACAACGTATTAGGAATGGACTATTCGGAAGGATTCCGCAGGATTGTTGTGAAACTGCCTGAAAAGTTCCAGAACCGGGGCTGGGTAGAGATCAAGGTGTATCCTTATTTCTCACCTGAACACTCCATATTCGTTATGGACGGTTACAGAATGAAGAACCTTATCCACCGCGACCTGTCGGTCAATGTGGCCGAAAATACGCGCGGCACCGTTGGAGAGACAATGACCTTCAAGGCCACTGTATCAAATATCGGCATCTCGGAATGCGTTTACACTGGCGGAAAGTTCACACTCTCTGACAAGAGTGGTAATGTAATTGCCGAAAAGACAATAGAGGCGCAGAACAATATTGTAGCCGATGAATTCAACGAGGCATACTGGGATTACGTACCTGCCACTAAGGATATGGGCGAGTGCAAGATTAAGTTCGAACTTAATGGTTCGGATATGAATGAGTCGAACGACAGTGATGAGACCTCATGCGAAATAATCAAGGGTAGGGCTGTATTGATTGACGACCTGTCTGCAAAGGCTGGAGCCGATGAGATCGCGCTGAAATGGTCAGAGCCTGAGGTAAGGAACGGTGCAGAGAGCTTCGAGGATTATCTTCCTTTCATTCCCAGCGGTTCCCGCATCGGAGAGTTCACCCATATCTACGACGACACTATCGATGCATACGCCCTGCAAAGCACTTCCGAATCTAATAAGGTTCTTGGCGAGGTCAAGTATAAGACTGGCTTCCATGTATACAATTCCGATACGATGAATGATCTCTACGGCCGTGGCGCAATTCCATATGCCGCAGATGGCAGACAGCTGCTGATTGCTTTCTGTCCCGGCACGCAGACAGACGGTAACATTCCTTCAGCCAACGACTGGCTTATCTCACCGCTTGTAAAGGGTGGCACCACCTTCAGCTTGTCGGCATGCCCCATCATCAACAAATATGGCATGGAGCAAATTGAGATCTGTTACTCTAAGGACGACACCGTTGACCCGTCAGAATTCGAAGTGCTTGAGCGTGTAGAGGTTGGAAATTCCGACTCCGAGCAGCCTGTGGAATGGCAGGAAGTGTCGGTAACACTTCCGGAGGACGCGAAGAGAGTGGCAGTGCACTATGTAAGCCGCGATGTGTTCGGTATCTGCATCGACAATGTGAACTACACTCCCATCAATGGCAACATTTCTGTGACAGGTTATGAAGTTTACCGTGCCGAGGGAAGCGCACAGGAGTTCTCCAAGCTTGGAGAGGGTTCAGACTGCGCGTATTCCGACAAGGCTGTTTCATTCGACAAGGCTTACCGATACTATGTGCTGCCTGTGCTTTCCGACGGTTCTCACGGAGCTGAATCCAACATCGTTACGGTGGACGTATCCGGTGTGGACAATATCGACGCAAGTAGATTTATCGTCGGCGGCGAAAATGAGATTATCATATGTGGATATGAGGGCCTTACAGCGGATGTCTGCACGGTAGACGGTAAGGTTATTGCTCATGCCGAGTGTATGGATATGACAAGAATCAATGTCATCCCCGGCATCTATATCGTAAACATCAACGGCAATGTCGCCAAGGTTAACGTTCGCTAATCAGACTGCCGTATTAAATTGATAGCGCAGGGGGAGGCCCCGAATAGGGTTCCCCCTGCGTTTTTGCAACAACGACCTAAATCATATATTTATGAATAGAATCAATACCGTAATGTTATGTGCCGCACTTGCTGCCACTTGTGGTATGCCGCGACTTTTGGCACAGGAAACCACGGAGGAGGGTTATAGCCGCACAGTGTTCATGGAGGAGTTCACCACAGAAATGTGCAACAACTGCCCCGCTGCGGCTGAGAAAGTGCATAACATACTCCAACATCCTGATTATGCAGGGCGTTTGCTCGTAGTCTGTCACCATATCGGGTTCCTGACCGACTGGCTCACCCTTCCGGAGGATACGGAGTATCTGTGGTTGTACAACTCGGATAAAAAATTTGCGCCCGGATTGATGATTGACCGCGTTCCGACTCTTGAGCAGACTTCGGTTGTATTCGGAGCGTACTTGCCGACTGAAGAGGATATTCGCGCAGAGATTGACAAACGACTTGTCATTCCTTCTCCCGTAAACGTCAAGGTTTCCGCCACTGTGGAGGATGGCCGCGTCACAGTGGATGTAGAGGGCGAGAAGACGTCAGAAAAGCAGAACAATACCATGATCACAGTATACCTTGTGGAAAACAATATCAAGGCTGATTTCCAGAGCGGTGCAGACGACGGGTATATCCACCAGCACGTCACAAGGGCTATGAACAAGGCTTGGGGCGAGCCTATTGAATGGAAAGACGACAGATTTACCTATCAATACGCTTTTGACCTGGATGATACATGGAAAATCAACGATATGGAGGTGGTGGCCATTGTAAACCGGGACTTACCCAGCAATGTGCTGAAATGCGAGGTGCTCAATTCTGACGCCGTCTCGTTGGGAAATAGTGGTATAGCCAATGTCACCGGCAACAGCCGCACGGTAGCCGCTTATTATGACATGCAGGGTCGTAAACTCAACGACCGTCCCGGCTCCGGACTTTACATAACGGTTTATTCCGACGGTTCCGTGAAGAAGGTCCTCTGGTAAGAAAGTATAGAGGGACAAGCCCTAAAAATGATAAAGACTGCGCTGTAAGATTTACGGCGCAGTCTTTTGTTATTGAGGTTATTGATGTTATTGATGTTATTGAGCGTGATATTGAATTGTTGCGGAAGTCAGAACTTGAACATCACGCGGGCCTGGATGATGTTGACATGTGTGTCAAGACCGGTGGGAGAACCCCACACATTGGTGTAACTATAGCGGAGACGACAGATCACATACTTGTTGATGTAATAGTTGAGGGTAAGGGAATAGTCGTTGGTGATTCCTCCGAGGATTCCGGCCTTGTTGCAGTTGGCATTGGTGTAGTTGTATCCAATCACAGCCTCCAGAGTGTTTTTGCCGGGGGTGGCAAGGCAGCCTACATTGTCGGAATACCAGTACTCCTTGTCGCCGAGAAGCAGTATACGTCCCATGCCGTAAACGCCATGCGCCGTATAATTCTTCAGTCCGTCGCGGCGATTGACGTTCATGTAATAGTATTGTGATTCCAGGGCAAAGCGATCTTTGGAAAGGAGAAGTTCGGGGGTGATCTGGAATACTCCACGAGCCTCAGGAATCTGAGCCTTCACCAGGTCTACATTATTCACAGCGGTAGGAAAATTGGCGGAGAAGTTAAAACTGCCGGGAGAGGTTTCACCATTTTCCAGCCGAGTGTGTGCGGCACCCTGATAGAGAGGCGACACACCAATCTGCATCACATTGCCCGTGGTATGAAACGGACGCCACACAAAGCGTCCCAGTCCTCCGGCGCTGATTTTACCCTGAGTGTTCGCATATTCGCTCAGGCTTTTGCCTGAAGCGTATGCGCTTGCAGCTATGAACCATGGTCCTTTGTCGAAAACATACATCGCTCCGATTCTGCGGCTGCATGCACCGAAGAAATCATCAGTGGTCTGCGGTTGGAAGGTCGGTTTCATCGAACTTGAAGTCGCGGCGTTCAGGCCAAACTGATGCACGAAGTAGCCCAAGCGAATTGTGTGGTGTTCATTCGGGGCATATTCAATGTATACATCCTTGAAACTTAGTTTCTGCATGCCATAACCCATGTCTAAATTGGCGGCGAATTTACCAAATGAAGCCTTGCCTCCGATGCGCACGTCAGGCATAGCCACGCCGTCGGAGAAGGTGTCGCCACGAGGCCCGAAGAGGGCGCCATCGAAAAGAATGCGACCGGAAGCGGAAAATTTGAATTGGTTTTTCTCTACTACCGTCACTTCAGCATTGAGTGTCGGAACTGACAGCAGCGGCAGCAAGGCCATTGCTGTGAATAAAATTTTTTTCATCTTGAAAAGTTGAGTTTAGAAGATGTCTATAGTGGAATTATCTGATGTATTTGTCGGATATGCGGCGGAGGCGCAGAGTGCTGGTGTGGGCGGGAAATTGTAGCGACAATACTCCCTCCTGCTCAATCTGGGCTTTATTGTCGCCGGGAATTTTCTCGCGGTCTGGTGCATACCATACCACATCGTACACTCCCGGGAAATGTGTGGCTATCAAACGCCCTTTCAACATCCCCCGCTTCCATTCAGCAGGAAGTTTCATGGCACCATCAAGATAGGCCATCTCATAGTTCCCTTTGCCGTCGGCTATGATCGCTAACCTGTATTGACCTCCCTTTTTGAGAAGAGTTTCTTCCAATGTGTAGTCAAACACTTCCCATATTCCCTCAATAGAATCTTTGGAGCGTTGAAGATATGAAGCCAGCACATCGGGATTTGCCTCGGATGTTATGCAGAGCCTCGGATGATGGCTTTGTTCACGTATTTCAATATAATCGAGCACGACAGCACTTCCCGGCGCTATAAAAATTCCCACGCTGACGGGCGCTGGAGCATCTGTTTCAGCAAGCGGAATATATTTTCTGTTTCCTCCCTTGAGAGAGAGACGTCCGCCGCTTTGCGTCAACTCAAAAGCGTTCCAGCCATTGAATGGATCGAGTCCTGAATCATAATATGCTTGAGGCGATTCTGAAAAATCGTCGTTGAAATCATCCTTTACGCCGGAATGGGAGGTGGAGACAATTACCGTGGCCGGTCGCAAATCGTCGAAATGGTCATATTGTGTGTGCAACCAGAAGACTGTGGATCCGAACTCAGCTATTGTTCCGACACCCCAGGATGGATGGTCAACCCTCCTTTCCGTTCCATCGGAAGTTGTGGTTTTAACACCCCGGTTAGGGAGATTGTGCTCATTGGCGGCCCGGAAACGCAACCGGAAATCGCCGGTGCAATTCAAAGGAAAAAGCACCTGCAGTGTGTCCGGTCCGGGATTGTTTATTGCGAGAGGTTCGCCTGCCGGAGCGTAATCTCCGAACCCTCGCGCCGAATTCAGATATTGGGTGCGTGTGGCAGCCGTAGCATGATTGGTGATTGCCGTGATGATGCCCACAAGAGCGAAAATCATCACGATTCCACCGGTGATTTTATTTATAAGCCACATGGAGCGCAGATTGAAATGCGCCCTCACCTTATCCACAAAGAAGGTCACCATCCACCACCATAGCAACGCGCCGATGATAATGCATACGAATCCTGCCAGATATTCCACCACGCCGAATTCCGGCATCATGAAATTGAAGCGGGCGAAAAGCCCGATTACAAGGAATATAATCAGCGGGTTGGAGAATGTGAAAAGGAAACCGCTCAGGATATTCTTTCGTTTAGACACACGCTGTTGGTCGGGTGTTTTCAATTGCCGGGCCGGATTTGAGCGGAATAGATAGACTCCGAAAGCAATCAGCACCACGCTTCCCACAATCTGAATCACATTCTGGTTGGCCTTCAGGAAATCCTCGATAAAAGAGAGACCGAAGCCCGTTAGCAGGCAGTAAAGGAGGTCGGATAGGGCAGCGCCTACGCCGGTGAAGAAGCCGGTGAGGCGACCTTTCTCAAGAGTGCGCTGGATGCAGAGAATACCCACCGGCCCCATTGGAGCCGACATGATGATGCCGATCGCGATTCCTCGCCACATCATATAGAATATTCCCTCGATAAAATCCATTAACGGTAAATAACCTAATTGTTTACAATTACTTTTCCACCTGCAGGCGCGTCGAGCACCTCATATCTCTTCAATCCCCATTGTTCCTTTTTCGCCGGGCCGTCGATAGGGGTGCCACCCCCCTCCACCAGACGATACACCGAACCGCATTTGGGGCATCTGGCCACGGGTTCCATGCCATCGTTGATGACATTCACACGAATATCGGGCTTTCTTTCCACAGGGCAACTCAAATCGAAAGCCAGAGGGCGGACATCGCCTGAGAAGGGGTCGGCTCCCTCGATAAGGAGCACACCCCCGAAGCCGGTGGCGCTGCGGGTGGTATAGAAGAAATCAGCGGGTTCGCGCAGACTTATGATAAAGCGGCGATAATTGCCGAATCCCGAAACACCATATTTGTGCCAGAGGGCATCGGGTGTAAGCTGGATATTGACCGGCATATTTGGTATCCGGTCGTCGTCCACTTCATGGCAAGCCGTAAGAAAGACAGCGCATATAAGAATCACTGTCAGGACACCCGCAGCGGCTTTAGCCGCGAGCTTCCTCATGCGTAGGGGAGATTGCGGAGCATCTGGGCAAACTGGTCGACCATCTTCTGCAGCGGACCGCCCACCATAGGCTTCAGCATTGCCGGAATCTTGATGTCGATCTCAACGCGAGCCGTGCACATGTCGGCGGCAATCGGCGTGAGATACATAGCCAGAGAGATCGGCACGGGAGTGCCCACTCCCTCGAGACGCAACAGACTGGGCTCAACAGCCTCCACGAGTTTGAGGGTCACCTCTCCGGCCGGGCCGGCAGGGAAAGAGATTGTGTCGGCGCTCACACGCACCTGCTCGAGCATAGCGCGTTTCTCGGCGTCAATCTTGTCCTCGGGAACATTCTTAATCATTTCTCCCAGACCCTCCAGATTGGAGATGCGGGAATATACTTTCTCCGCCGACTGCGGAATGGTGGTGTCTTCGCTCTTATATGTAGCCATATAATTCTTTTTAATTGTGAATAAAGCCCTTACGGGAGTTATTTGTCCGAATCAGGATTAGTCGATGTCACCGGGCACCCAGTTGGCCGGGTCGCGGCGCCATTCTTTCAGAGTGTCCTCATCCTGGGTCTGGATATATTTGATGTCGATTGCCGTCTCCACGAGGGTGTTATAGTCGCAGAGCGACTCCATGTGGATGTTCTGGTCGCGCAGGCGCTTCACCGACATAGGGAATTCATAATTGAACACGCAGAGGGCGCCAATCACCTCCGCTCCGGCCATGCTCACAGCCTCGGCAGCCCTGATTGTTCCACCGCCAGTGCTCACGATATCCTCCACGAGCACAGCCTTCTGACCCGGGCGCAGGTTGCCCTCTATCATGTTTTCGAGGCCATGGTCTTTCGGCGTGGACCTCACATACACGAAAGGAAGCCCTAAAGCATCGGCAAGAAGCGTGCCAAAGGCGATGGCTGGAGTGGAAACGGCAGCAATCACTTCAGCATCTGAGTAATTTTCCACCACATGCTTCGAAAGCTCCACCTTGACGAAGTTTCTTACGTCAGGGTAGGAGAGGATGCGACGGTTGTCGTTATATATGGGTGAGTTCCAGCCGCTTCCCCAAACGAATGGGAGGTCGGGCTGAAGTTTAACGGCGCTTATCTGAAGAAGCTTTTCGGCAAATATTCTTTGAGGGAGTTTCATAGGCGAATATTTTTATTGCAAAATTACATTACTATGCTGTAAAAAGCAAATTTTTATTATTCAGCTGCCGGGCGACGGTGTGTTTCCTGTGATGATGTAGAGGCCACGGTCGCTCAGGATTCCGGCCTGAATGAGGTCGCCCATCTTGATATCGATGGTTACGATACCTTCCGAATAGGGGGTGATGTCATAAGGGTCATAACTGAAGGACAGTCCTTCGGGCGTGATTGCGAAAGCCTCGGGAATACCGATTTCGGTGGGCGCCACAGAGATGGGAATCTCACGTCGCCGGATTTCATTTCTGAGCATTTCGGTGAGTTTGAGCTGGTAGCCGGGTTTGAAAAGGGAAGGGAGGCTGATAATCTCGCCACGCTCCACATTGAAATTGATGTATCTCACCGTCTGATTGCCGTGGGCGGCCTGACAGGCATAACTTTCGGTGTTAACCTGGAAGCAGACCACGCGTGTGCTCACCAGGGAAGCCGACTGAGTCACAGCCACATATCCGCAGGCATCGGTGGTGTCGGCCTGGAGGTCGGTAAGGTTAAACCCGGCAGGCAGGTCGGGTTCGGGGATATCGTCGGTGAATTTGACGCCTGAGAGATGCATCAGGCTGTCGCGCAGATGCTTGATACTGCTTTCTCCAAGGTCGGCAGGGAGCACGCCTTCGGCCGTGATTCTGACATACTTTGCGCCCGGGGCATCGATTGCATCACTGTCGCTGAGTTCGGCGATGCGGTCGTAGGCGTAGGATTCAAAGCGGATGTTGCGGTTAACACTGGTAGCCGTTCCATCGCTTTCCTTGGATTTCTTATCTCCGCTGCATGAGGAGAATCCGATGGCAAACAAGGCAAAGAAGCCGAGAGCCAAAACAAGTTTTTTCATTGATATATGAAGCTATTAGATTCAAAGATAAATAAATAGGTAAGAGATTACCAGCTGCCGGAAGCGCCGCCACCGCCGGTGGCACCGCCGCCGAAACCTCCGAAGCCGCCACCGCCGCCGCTTCCTCCACTGCCGCCGGAGAGAATCGAGGCGCCAAGAATCGCAGCGGCACCGCTCATATCCTCCTTCTTCGGAATGGTGTATCCCTCCCGGTGCTGGTGATGGCAGAACTGGCACTCATAGAGCCGCACGCCTGCGCCGGCACGGCGCGTGGTGGGCTGCTGAAGCACTGTGTCGCATTTCAGGCACATCGCAATCGTGTGGCATGCCGGGCATTCGGTATATTTTGTCTGTTTTGTGATGAAAGGGAAGCGTTCGATTGTGCCGCAATGCGGACATTCCCACACATCATAATCCACAGTATTGAGCTGCTCCTCAAAATCCTGGGAGGGATTGAGAAGTTCATTGTCCTTGTCTTCCGGGAGACGTTGCATTTTATGTCCGCATGTGGGACATTTTCTGCGTTTAGTTCGCCAGATATTATAGATCCAAGAGGCAAGGAGCCAGAAAATCAAGCCGGTGCCGAGCGATACGATGCCGAGAATCAGATATGTTTTGCGTCGTTCACGCCAAAGTTCAGCCTTGTCGTAATAATCGGGGCGGCGTCGGGTGGTGAATACAAGGTCGTAGCAGAATAGGGCGAGAGCCACAAGGAACACGCTGCCCGCCACGATTCCGATAAATTCAAGCAGCACCTCTTTGGAGATGGCGTTTATTCCATTTTCGCCCTGCTCTGATTTGAGTTCATCTGCCACGGCAGGGTCGGTCATTGCCTCGGAGATTAGCATAGTGGCGCCATTGACCGCCTCGTCAACGTCATCATCGCGCATTGCTGGCACAATACGTGAGCGAATGATTTGCGAACATGCCGCGTCGGTGAGGATTCCCTCCACACCGTATCCGGTCTGGATGCGGGCCTTCCGGTCGTCGACGGCAATCACGAGGAGCACGCCATTGTCCTTGTCTTTTTTGCCAATCTTGCTGCTTGTGAACGCCTGTTCGGCCCATTCCTCAATCGGGATGTCGCCGGTGCTGCCCACCACGGTCACAGCCACTTCGGCCGAAGTCTGCCTGCGCAGCGACACAAGACGCTGATTCACATTATGCTTCGTCTGCTCCGAAAGGAATCCTTCGGGGTCGGCCACCATCATATTGGGGTCGGCCTTGAAAATTTGCTTAATCTGCTCGGGGGTAGCCTCTGCCGCTTCGGCTGCAAAAGCCATGATGGAAAGCAGCATGAGCAGGATTATATTTTTAATGTATATCTTCATAAATCTTAATTGCGGATAGCATTCACATTGGTGAGGTTGCTTGTGATTTACACGGCCGGGAGTGAATGTCCGTTGAGTTTGCGGTAAAGGTCGAGGGCGTAGACATCTGTCATGCCCGACACATGGTCGAGCACCGACTGAAGGCGGCCATACACAGATATGTCGCGCTTTGCATATTGGCGGGGGATAATGTCGAGCAGCAGGCGGGAATAATTTTTCTCCGGATGCATCACGGCATCTGTGAGAGTCTCCATCAGGAAGGAGACTATGCGGTTGCCGGCGAGTTCGATATCCACCACTTCGCGGGCGCAATATATTTTGTTCCAGGCAGTGCGGCTGCAGGCATCATAAGCCCGGCGCAGGGAATCGTCGGCATGCTCGATGAGGGAGCCATTGAAATCTCCCTTGAGAATGTCGGTTTCGTTTGCCATAAACGCATCGGCGCAGGTGTCGACAAGTGCGCCGATCACGTTGCTTCGCAGGTAAGCCACCCGTTCGTTGGGGTCGTCAAGATGCGACATGGCGCGTTCCATTTTAGCGCGGCGTTCATCGCCGAAGAACCCGAGGAACAGATTGAGCACCTCGCTTGATGGGAGAATCCGGAGTTTATGTGCATCCTCGATATCCATAATCTGGTAGCAGATATCGTCGGCCGCCTCCATGATATGCACGAGGGGATGGCGGGCAAACCTGCCAGGTTCTATTTCCGGAATACCAAGGTGAGCCGCCACCTTGCGGTAGATCTCCTCCTCGCTTTCGAAGAAACCGAATTTGCCGTGCTCGCCAGCGTGAAGGGAAGTGTGGGGATATTTCACTATAGCGGCCAATGTGCTGTAAGTCATAGCCATTCCGCCGGCACGACGTCCCTCGAAGCGGTGGGTGAGCAGGCGGAAAGAGTTGGCGTTGCCCTCGAAATTGATAAAGTCGGCCCATTGGCGCTCGCTCAATAGTGGTCGCAGTGATTGGCCTTTCCCTTCGCTGAAGAAAGTGGAGATAGTCTTTTCGCCGCTATGGCCGAAGGGAGGATTGCCGAGGTCGTGGCAGAGGCATGCAGCCGCCACAATGTCGCGGATGTCGGCGAATTTGTCGCGCAGCGCAGGGTCGGGATATTTATCCGTGAGGCGGATGGCAATCTCGTGGCCGAGAGAGCGACCCACGCTCGACACCTCGAGGCTATGGGTGAGGCGGTTGTGGACAAAGATGCTCCCCGGAAGAGGAAACACCTGGGTCTTGTTCTGCAGTCGGCGGAAAGGGGAAGAGAATATCAGACGGTCGTAATCGCGCTGAAAATCAGAGCGCGTGTGATGGCGCTCATCATGGAATTCCTCCATGCCGAGGCGTCGGTCGCTGATCAGTTTTTCCCAATTCATAGCAGTCATATCTTCAGACACAGCGTGTGTCACTAATTATCACACAAAGGTATAACAAATTTTGCAAAAAATCCCCGCCCCGTCCCAATCTTTTTAACCTGAAAGTGTTAAAAACGGGAATGATATAAAAATTCAGGCTCATTCTCTTTCAAAAGAATGAGCCTGTGAAATTATTTGAGTTATTGTCTTAATGTATTGATTAGTCAACGCATCTTTTGGCGTCTTTTCGGCGCTTTGTGCGACTCCGCTCAGTCACGATGCCCGCATCGCTCCTTCTCGGACTCACACAAATCACTCGAAAATACACTCAAAATATGCATTAACTAATTTGCGGATCATACTTAATGGCGGGGTTTGATGATGCCGTGGCGGTAGGCGAAGAGGAGCTCGCGGAGCTCGTTGATCTGGGCCTGGAGTTCGGCGCCCTTGTCAGTGTCGCGCACTCGCATGCGGCTCTCGCTCATTTCCACAAGCTGAGTGGTGCTCTTGATGTCGGTGCCGAGGCGGATGGCCTCGTCGGTGCTGCTGAAGGGCTCATGCTGCACAAGCACGAATCCGCGCGAGTGGAACACCAGCGTGTATCCGGCGATGCCTGTGGTGTCATGGTATGCCTTTGCGAATCCGCCATCGATCACCATCAGTTTGCCGTTGGCTTTTACGGGTTGTTCCCCTTTGCCCACTTTCACCGGCACATGGCCATTGATTATGTGGCGGTGTGGACCTGTCACGCCGAACTCGTCGAGAATCAGGTCGCACACATCCTCGCGGTCGCGCAGGAGATAGTAATTGCCCTTATGCTCGGTGTGAGTGGCCTTGTCGGCGATGAAATAGCGTTCGAAAGTGGTCATGGCCGACTTGTCGAATAGCGGGGAGTCGGGACCGCACCAGAGATACCAGTAATAATCGCGTGCGTAATCGCGGACATCAGGAGGAGTCTCGCGGTTGTAGGGGGCACGCATCAGCATCTCGATGTCGCGGAGGAGTTTTTTGCCGTGTGCGGGATTTCCCATCACCGGCACATCCTTCAGCGAACCGTCCTCATTCAGGGGCACGGAGGCGTGGAAAAGAAGGTTGCTGTTGGTGATATTGTAGAGGCCGCCGTGGGAGAGGAGCAGGTCGATATGCTTCTTCAGGAGATCGCTGATGAGGAATGATCGGTGAAGTTTGTCCATCAGTTCGCGTTCGCCATTGGTGAGTTTGTACGGGTCGGCGGGGTCGATGGTGGGAAGAAGCGAATCGCGCATGGGATATTCCTTGCCATCGACAGTGATGGTGGAGCGGTCGGGGGAGATTAGATGGAGCTGTCGGCGAGGCGTCATTCCCCATTCCGGATGGCTCTCGATCATCTGACCCTCGAGTTTGAACTGGATGATGGCGATAGCCTTGTGCATGCGGGCGATAAGGCGTGCGGTCTTCTCGTCGAGCGTGCCCTCCGGCACCTTAGGCATAAAGATATCGCAGGGGTCGTCGCCATAGACATCCATTGCAAATGTGGCCAGAGGCATGAAATTGATGCCATAACCCTCCTCGAGGGTAAGCGTGTCACCATAGCGCAGACCGATGCGCATCACATTGGTGATGCAGCAGTCGTTGCCGCAGGCTGCTCCCATCCAGAGGCAGTCGTGGTTGCCCCACTGGATATCGAAATCCTTGTAGCCCTCGAGCGTATTCATAATGATATGGGCGCCCGGGCCACGGTCGTAGATGTCGCCCAAGATGTGGAGGCGGTCGATGCTGAGGCGCTGGATAACATTGCAGATGGCGATGATGAATTCGCTGGCCTGGCCGCAGGAGATGATGGTCTCCACGATGCGGTTGTAATATAGCTGTTTGCTTTCGCCGGAGGGAGCCTCGTGGAGAAGTTCTTCGATGATATAGGCGAATTCCTTCGGAAGAGCCTTGCGCACCTTGGAACGGGTATATTTCGAGGAAACGCTCTGGAGCACGCGCACCAGCCGGTGAAGCGTGATGTTGAAGAAATTCTCGATGTTTTCCTCCTCTTCCTGAATGATTTCCAGTTTTTGCTCCGGATAATAAATCAGGGAGCATAACTGGGCGATTTCGGAGTCGCGCATGGTGTTGGCATAGATTTCGTGCACCTTGCGTTTGATGTTGCCCGAAGCATTCTTGAGGATATGACTGAAAGCCTCATCCTCGCCGTGGAGATCGGCCACGAAGTGTTCTGTGCCTTTCGGGAGATTAAGGATGGCTTCGAGATTGATGATTTCGGTGCTGGCCGCCTGTACGCTGCCGAAGGTCTGCGAGAGGAGCTCGAGCACCCGGCGGTCGGCATCAATCTGTGCCGGTGTGAATACCGGAGATTTTGTTGTGTTCATGGATTGATTCAGATTTTGTGAATGAGGAGAACTGACGGCAAAAGATGAGTGCGTCAGGAATCGCTGCAAATATATACAAAAATATCGGCTGCGCAAAATAATCTGCGCAGCCGATGAAAAATCTTTGTTCTTAGGGGATGAACCACTCCCTATTCAGCATACATGATATCTTTATTCGAGATTGCCTTTTCGGTTCACGAGAAGATTCCACATGAGCACGGCGATGAGAGCGCCTCCGAGCGGGCCAACCACCATGATCCAGCAATCAGGCCAGGCATTGGGCGAGAACACTGCGGGGCCGAAGCTGCGGACAGGATTCACCGAGCAATTGTCCACGGGAATACCGACGATATTTACCAGACCGAGGCCGCCGATTGAAGACCCGGCAAGCACGGCGCTGCCGCAGGCGAGGAGCACCAGGAACATGGTGCCGAAAAATTCGGCTAAATACTTTTTCATAGCATAATATTTTTGTGTAAGCCGGGAGGCTTACGTTCAGGGATTGATAAGTAGTAGATAAGTTTCAGCGACTTCCGCAAGGGGAGAGGCTTAGACCCCATCCCACAAAAAATGTTAACGCAGGGGCGACCGATTTTTGCGCATCTCAGCCAAGTCTCATCGGTCACGATGCCC
>CAJLTZ010000045.1 GCA_905209725.1 uncultured Muribaculaceae bacterium | reverse complement strand
TGTTCTACTGTTCTCCTGTCTAAAATAATGTTCTACTGTTCTCCTGTCTAAAATAATGTTCTACTGTTCTCCTGTCTAAAATAAAGTTCTACTGTCCCAAAAAAGATTAGTGTTCTCCTGTCCAGAGGGATTTGATGGAGCCGATCGACGAGAGCACCGATGATGCCTCATAGGGCACATAGACGGTCTTAGTGTCCTTCCCCGAGGTCATCTCCTTGAGCGTGTCGATGTATTTCACGGCCAGCATATATGTGGCGGGGTCGGTCTTCGATGCCGCCACAGCCTCAGCCACCTTGCGGATAGCCTCGGCCTCGGCCTCGGCATTCAGGATGATTGCCCTTGCCTCGCCCTCGGCGCGCAGGATCTCGGTCTGCTTCGTGGCCTCGGCCTGATTGATCTTCGACGTTTTCTCACCCTCCGAGCAAAGGATCAGCGACTGCTTCTCACCCTCCGCGTTAAGGATCTCCGCACGACGGTTGCGCTCAGCCTGCATCTGCTTCTCCATAGCCACGCGCACGCTCTCCGGAGGAGTGATGTCCTGCAGCTCCACACGGTTCACCTTCACGCCCCATTTGTTGGTGGCGTCGTCGAGGATATTCTGCAGTTTTGAGTTGATGGTGTCGCGGGAGGTGAGGGTCTCGTCGAGCTCCAGTTCGCCGATCACATTTCGCAGAGAGGTCTGCGTCAGTTTCTCAATAGCATTCGGGAGGTTTTCAATCTCATACACCGCCTTCTTAGGGTCGGTGATCTGGAAATAGAGGAGGGCATTGATCTCCGTGGTCACATTATCGCGGGTAATCACCTGCTGCGAAGGGAAATCATACACCTGCTCGCGGAGGTCGATCACCTTAGTGGAAACCATTCTCACCTCCGGGCGGCCGAAACGCGATGGCACCACCTCGCGGGCATAGATCGACTTCGAACGGTCGATAAAGGGTATGATGAAGTTAAGGCCCGGCGAGAGCACCGCGTGGAAGCGGCCGAGACGTTCGATCACACGGGTTTCCGACTGGGGCACCACCACGATACCCGACCAGATAAGCACGATAGCTAGCAGCACAATCACTGCCGCAAGAGTAATTCCTGTCATATCAATAAAATTTATTTGGTTAATCCATCATTACAGTAAGAATTATACTGTCATAAGATGCGACCACCACGGTGTCGCCCCGCTTGGCCTCGGCCTGCGGACTCTCGAGACGTGCCTGCCAGCTGTCGCCGTCGATGCGCACGCGACCCAGTTTGCCGGGGCGTATCTCCTCGGTGACGGTTCCACGGCGACCGAGCAGCGCATCCATACCGGTGCGCGAATCCTCGCGGCTCGCTGCCTTTTCCTGCCAGCGCTTAGCCAAAGGCATCAGAAGAATATAAGCCACCACCGCCGAACCGCCGGCGAAGACAATCTGCCACACAAGGTCCAAATCCAGCCCTGCGCTGAGAGCAGCCACCAGGCAACCGATTCCCATACATAGTGTCCACACCATCTGCGTGAAGAGTTCCAGCAGTATCAGCACTCCGGCGGCTATCAGCCATATAATCCAAAGTTCCATATTCCTTGAGTCTTGATTTGGCTACAAATATAACAACTATCTGCCGCATTAACAAATCATGATTTCCCAAAAATAATTTGAAAAAATCATTTGAAATATTTTGCACTTCTACACATTTTTTATAATTTTGCATCTACGGGATTCACCCGTCCTCGCTATTTATAAGCCAACTTGCTATCACTCAACGCTTTAATCGGGGGGGTATTTCGTTAAAGAGGTTTCGCCTGATTTCACCTTTTTAACTAATTTACAACGAAGGTTCAGGTCCGGCCTCCACTTAAATTTAAATAAACTGTTTTCGATCTAAATTCAACCCCGATTCCCCAAAGAATCGACCTTAAGCGAAAAATCTAATTCTGGATTTGAGTTATCAAATAAGCCTTGAACAACCCGGATGAAGTTACATGACTTCTCTTGGAGACAGGACTGTGTACGACTCCGAGGTATTTAGAATATCGACTAAACGACATATGAAGCGTATTATTTTTATGTGCCTGCTCATCGTGTTCTCTCTGCACCTACGTGCAGAGATGATCTGCGATTCGGTGAAGATCTACTTCCCCGTGGCAAGGCATTATCTCGATTTGAGGATTCCCGCCAACGAGCGTGCGCTCTCCGATATTGTGGATCGTCTGCACGCACGCCAGAACGATTCAGTGCTCCGCCTGCGCAAGGTGCTCGTGATCGGAGCCGCATCCCCCGAAGGTGGAATCGAATACAACAAGGAACTCTCGCGCCACCGTGCCGAGACCCTCTTCCGGTTTCTAAAGATGCATTCCACAGTGCCCGATTCGCTGCTGAAGTTCCGCTTCTTGGGCCGCGACTGGCCCGGGCTGGTGACTCTCGTGGAGCGAGACCCGAAAGTTCCTTTCCACAGCGAGACCCTCGACCTGCTCAACCGTATGGTGCGAGAGGCCGATCTCGGCATGCAGACCAACGGCGACCAGGTGACGCAGGTAAAGCAATTCAAACGTGGAATACCTTATGGATACATGTATCGCAACCTCTTCCCGGAACTGCGCCAGTCGAATGTGCTCCTCTGGTATGAGCGCGTGCCGGCCCCCGATGTGCTGCAAAAGCCTGTGACTCAGCCCACACTCCCTGAAATCACCGAACAGCTCCCCACCGAACCCGAGCAGCCCGACACCGTGACCATCGAATGCAAGCCATTCTATATGGACATCAACACCAACATGCTCTATGACGCGGCCACAGTGCCAAACATCGGTGTGGAGTTCTACCTCGGCAAGAATCTCTCGATAGATGCCAACTGGATGTATGGCTGGTGGAGTTCCAACCGCCGCCACCGCTACTGGCGTGTATATGGCGGCGACCTTGAATTGCGCTGGTGGTTTGGCAAGGAGGCTCATCAGAAACCCCTCACAGGCCATCACCTCGGCGCCTATTTCCAGACCCTCACCTACGACTTTGAATTTGGCGGCAAGGGATATATGGGCGGTCAGCCGGGCGGATCGCTCTGGGACCGCGCTTGCTTCGGCGGAGGCTTCTCCTACGGCTATTCCCTCCCCATCGCACGCCGACTCAACATTGACTTCGAAATCGGCATCGGATACCTCGGCGGCAGATATTACGAGTATGTGCCACGCGACGGCTGCTATGTATGGCAAGCCACTAAGCACCTCAACTATTTCGGCCCCACTAAACTCGAAGTGTCGCTCGTATGGCTCATAGGATGTGACAACTACAACCGTCCCAAATCTAAAGAAACCAAGATAACCAATGAATCCGCAGGCCTCTGACCTGCCCAATTTCAAATAATATGAAGATGAATTTCATGAAATTATTCGGAATGGCGATGGCGTGTGTGGCGGCTCTGGGATTCACATCCTGCAATCACAAGGAGCTCTGCTTCCATCATGACAATAGCGAGACGCTCCGCCTCGTGTTCGACTGGCGCGACGCACCCGATGCCGCCCCCGTTGGAATGGTGGCCTTCTTCTATCCGGAAGACCCCGAGATGGAGTCGTATCGCTTCGATTTCGACAACCGCTTCGGCGGCGAGATCAGCCTCGCCCCGGGCCGCTATCGTGTAATCGCTTATAACAACGATACATCTGGCGTGCTCTTCCGCGGAATGGACTCCCATGGCGAACATACGGCTTTCACTCGCGAAGGTGGCCTTTTCGAACCTGTGGGCCAATATGGCAAAATCACTCGCGCTCCTCGCGCTCGCGACACGGAGAATGAGTCTATTTCCATCTGTCCCGACGAGATGTGGGGATGCTCTGAGGTGGAGGTCAATGTCCCCGTGGAGGGAAACGTGATCTATCTCTATCCCCACGAGCTCACATGCGTCTACACCTATGAGATCCGCAACGTGAAGAATCTCGACGTTGTGACCCAGATGTCGGCATCCCTCTCGGGCATGAGCCCCGAACTCCGCTTCTGCGACGAGGAACTCGGCCACTCTCCCGTGACCCTCCCCTTCGAGGCCAATGCCGCCGACGACAAAACCATCACAGGCCGATTCATCACCTTCGGCCATCACGAAGACCTCCCCAACCCTCACAAGATGATGCTCTATGTCTGGACCGCACAGGGCAAGCAGTATGCCTTCGGGGCCGACGACGAGAAGTTCAACCTCACCGACCAGGTGCATGCGGCCCCCAACCGCCGCCGGGTCCACCTCATCATCGACGGCCTCGAGATCCCTCGCGGAGAGGAGGGCAATGAATTCGACCCCAGCGCCGACGACTGGCAGGACGTCAATGTCGACGTTCCGATGTAATGTTGAATTTGGAATTTTGAATTATAGTTAGATTTCAAGCCTCAATTTTGAATTTTCTGATAATAAAATATTTAAAACAAATAATCTAAAAGTTTCAACGATGATGAAAGGAAAATTTTTCTTTGGCGCTGTCGCCGCTCTCCTGCTTACCGGCTGCGCTCAGAATGAGATTCTTGATCAGCAGAGTGACAAGGACGGCATCAACTATGCCGTAACTACAGGTGCCATCTCGCGTGCACAGAATCCTTACTGCAACACGAATCTGCCCGGAGCTTTCAATGTGGCTGCCGCTAAGGCCGGCTCTTCCGAGCTCTATTTCGAGAACGACCGTGTGGCTCTCACCGATGGCAAATGGCTCAGCGACACTCAGCGCTACTGGCCCGAGTATAACCTCGACTTCCACGCTTGGGTCGACGATGCCGACACTTACGACTACAACGGCGGCAACCCCCGCTTCCTGAACTACACAATCGCTCAGGACTGCAACAAGCAGCTCGACCTGATGTATGCCGTAATGAAGAACCAGACACGTCAGACAGTGAAGCTCAACTTCCGCCACGCTCTCTCGCAGATCGTGTTCAAGGCTGTAAACAATTCCGGCCTCGACATCACTGTCAAGGAGGTTAAGGTAGGTCACCTCTACAACCAGGGCACCTACACTTTCCCTAACGCCAACACCGACGAGAACTACACCAACCACGAGGAACTGCCCAACGGCACCGAGGGCGACCTTACCCGTGGCACCTGGGGCATCAACCAGAATGGCGGCGCTGTTAACGAATACAGCACAGGCACATTCGACGTGGCCCTCTCCACCGAGGTACAGAGCCTTACCACCGCTTCCCACAATGGTGGCCCCGACAAGTCGCTCATCCTCCTTCCCCAGGAGCAGAAGGCATGGAATCCCGCACAGACGGGCAGCACCTACAATGGCGCTTATTTCATGCTCTATGTTGTGATCAAGCAGGGCGACAAGGTGATCCGCGACGGTTACACTGTGATTCCCGCTACAATCAACTGGGAGCAGGGCATCCGCTACACCTACACATTCCGCTTCACAGCTGGCGGCACAGGCGGCTACAACCCCGATCCTAACAATCCCTATCCCACCATCCAGGGTATCACCTATGACGTAACAACCGACGACTTCGTGCCCGTTGGCCCGATCGACACCCCCGACACCCCCAACACCGGCGATGAGTACAAGTACGCTTACGTAACTCTCGACAACGGTGCCGACGCCACTCCCGCCACCCAGACTCTCCGCGGCCAGAGCCTGGCTGAGGGCGACGTCCGCGTCAACCTCCCCGCCACTGCTCCCGTGCGCGACGGCTATGATTTCAAGGGCTGGAAAGATGCCGAAGGCAACACTTATGGCCTCGGCGGTTTCGTAATGGTGCCCGAAGGTCAGACAAAAACTCTCACAGCCGTTTGGGAGAAGCAGATCAAGACTATCAAATATCGCATCAACTTCATCGCAAACCCGCTTAACGCAAGCGTGCCCGTCACCAACATGCCTAACCCCGACTTCCTGGAGGTTGAGGTGCCCGAAACTCAGGAGAGCTACACATTCACTATACCCTCTACCATCCCCGTTCATGGCGGTTATAACTTCGCAGGCTGGGGATTCAAGGCCATCAACTATGCCGACGACCCCCATGTCGACGCTGGCGCTACTTACACTGTGTCCAAGAGCAATCCCACTGTTAACCTCTACGCCGTTTGGGGCGTGAAGTTTACCGGCGGCAGCACTCCCGGTGCTGGCGGTAGCGAATGGTAATCACCCCGCTGAATTAGGCGTATTATAATTGACTCAAACAATTTTTCACTAACTTTTATTATGAACAAACTTCTTTATGTTTCTTTCGCTGCTCTCGCAGGTATCGCAATGACTTCCTGCTCCAGCGAGGAAATGATTGAATCCGGCGCAAATACAGCAAAAGTGCCCATGCGCGTCGAACTCTCATACCCCGGTGTGGGTCAGAACACCCGTACACAGCTCACCGAGATCTCTCCCGAAGAGGGTCAGGCTCTCGCTTCCCTCAAGTGTACTTGGGAGAAGGGCGACGTTGTCGCTGTCTTCACTGAGGCAGGCAACTACCTCGGCGACCTTACCCCCACCGAGGGTGTCGGCACCGACCACGCTCTCTTCGACGGTATCCTCACTGGTCTCGACGTAAACACTCCCCAGCAGAACTTCCACTTCATCTATGTGCCTGGTGCTGAGGCAAATGCTGAGAAGCCCGCATCTTTCGACTTTGACTACGCTACACAGACAGGTGCCGCAGCCAATCTCTCCGACAAAGACTACCTCCGCGCCACTACTCAGGTGGAGGTAAGCGCAACAGGTGCTTACGCCGAGGATATGGGTCTCTCCCGCGACCTCGCTTTCGCTCACTTCAAACTCAACTTCCCCGTTGAATACAACAACGAGCAGATCACAGTGGAGACCGGACAGTACACCAATATGTCGGTTTCCTACACTAACGAGCTGACTGCCACCGGCAACGGCGACATCACGGTTAACACCAACGACATGTACCTCGCTATCCCCGTTAAGGAGGCTGCCGAGATCTCTTTCGTTGCTACTATCGATGAAGTTACTTATGTAGGCAAACTCAACGGTGCACACAATTGGAAGGTCAACGAGTTCATCAACGCCGGTTATCAGAACGGTGTTCCCGTTACCATCGAGATGGAAGAGGCTGTCAACTATAAGGTTGACTATGTACTCGTAGGTGAAGACGGCAACGCCCTCGATGGCTTCGCTAATCCCTATCGCACCGCACAGAAGGCTGTCAAGGCTCTCACACTTGACTTCACTGTAGGCAGCGACTTCGAGGGCAACGCAATCGACTTCGACCTCAACAACATCTACAGCGGCGGCGCTTCCATCGTGAAGATCTACGCAGAAGGCGATGCTGGCAAGACCGACGTCAAGGGCGAAGCCAAGACCCTCACGAACAAGGCGCCCACAGCCACCTACTACGTGATGGTTAAGCAGAACACGTACTCCGTAGGTATCATTGACGCTTCCATTACTAATGGCAAGAAATATTACGAGGATAACGTAACTCTGCCCCATACTCTCCAAACAGCTGATCTTAATCCCACAGAGAAGGAAGGTTACAAGTTCTTGGGCTGGTCGCTCACCGAAGGTGGTACAACTGCTGTAGCAACAGTTGAGTTCACAGCAGCTGACATGGCTAATGCAGAGGATATCGGCGGTACAAAGGTAATCAAGAAGAACCTTTACCCGATCTGGCAGAAGCTCAGCGGTGCTGGCACAGGTGGTGAGATTATCGGCGGTGGCTGGTAATCAGCGAACCATTCATTGCTGACAATCAGCAATCCCTTTATGGCGCGGGGAGGTGAAACTCCCCCCGCCAACCACTTTTGGAGGGGGTGGCGTCCCCGCCACCCATAAAATAGAATTGATAATTTAACCTTAGTAAGAAAACGCAATTAATAAATTAAAACAACATAACATGAAAAAGATCTTAACCTTAGGCGTCACCCTGCTCGCGCTTGCCGGCCTCACCGCCTGCCAAAGCGACGACGCCACTCTGGAAAGCAACGGCCGCACCGTCACCCTCCGCGTGGGAGTTTCACGACCTGACGCCTCGGAAACTCGCACTTCTATGAATATCGTAGATGGCGTTCTTACATGCACCTGGAAAGATGGAGACCAGATTCTCGTTTCAGATCCCACATCTGGTGCATCAAAGGGTTATTTAACCCTTGAACAAGGCGCAGGCGAAACTTTTGGCTATTTCTATGGAACGCTTCACGATGTACCAGATGGCGATGCTGTTCCACTCGTATTTACCTACCTCGGGGATGGTAAAAAGGTTTCTGAAGATATTAAGAATACATACACCGTTGATGTGTCTGAACAAGATGGCACATTGGCAGGTCTTGCCAAATATGACGCTCTTTATCAATATAACTCCACAGTCAAGATTGAAAATGGTGTTGGATATAGCGAAAATCTAAACCTTCAACGGCAAATGGCATTTGCCCACTTCACTCTTAATCTTCCAAATGGAGTTAAAAGAGGCAACGAACCTATCACAATTAGCGGAACAAACATCAAGCCATATGTTCAACTAAAACTTGATAAGAATAACCGACCTCTTCCTGTAGATGGTACAATCACAGTAAATGGTTCTGGAAATGATATTTACTTGGCGCTCGTTCCTGCAGCAGGTGCCGAAACAATAACTTGCAATTTCTCAGTTAAAATCGGCGGTATTACATATACCGGTACAACAACAAGAAACGGAGAGTTAAAAGCCGGCATTTATTATTCTGACACCAACGACCAGTCTAAAGGTTTTAAGATTGATATGGTTGCCAAGATAGGCAACGTTAATCCTCTTGAAAAATGGGCAGAAACCGACCTCTATTGTGTATCAAGAGGGACCTCGGCAACTTCTGATTTTAGAGATGATCCTCTGCAAAAAGGTGACTATTATCAGTTTGGCAGAAACGTAGGCTATTCATCTTCAAGTGCAGCAGCCAGTGGAAATACATACGCTGTAGAAGTATCAATGACAGGAGTTTCACCCTGGCCTGGTGATGGCACTACTAATATCATTTCTTGTTATAACCAATCCACTACATTCTCCAAAATTCCCAATCACTTCCTTATAGACGGATCTCATAATGGAGATTACCGTACACCTGCCAAAGGGGAAAATTGGTTTGAGCGGGCTATAACGAATGGATACTCTTATGATTCACCATGCCCTGAAGGCTGGACTATACCATCTATAAAAGATTGGCAAGAAATTATGCCGGATGCATCAAACGGAGGTCATGGCTATTTGGGATTTGGCATCTGGGAAGGTGATGGTCTAACTCAAATCAAGACTATGGATGATGGTACAAGATGCGCATTCAGATGGTCTGGATATGCAGACACTGACTACAACTGTTATTTCATGAGAATTGAATGCCGTGTGATTGACGATTCAATTACTTCAATTCCGAATGATGATAATTTCTGGAATGCAAATAACGGTGTAAAAGTTCGAGATTTTCGTGCATATGGATATATTTATGGTGGTTGCGTAAAATCTCGTAGCGGATATTGGATTGCCCGCCCACTCGATTGGGGATCTATTTTAATAAATAATAGTTATCCTCCACGCTTTGTATATTCTGAAAGATACATGAATTATGGTGGATATTTTTGGGCATCCGATGCCGCACAAAAAGCTCTTAATGTTATAATGGACGTTTACAATAAACTCACAATAGAAAGTGGTCTGTACCTTGCAGGATTCAACAATGCAGTAGCCTGCCCTATTAGATGTATCAAGAAACAATAACCCCCTTATAAGGCAGAAGGAGTTGACCCTCCTTCTGTCTGCCAATTGAAAAACATTATTGATTATGAAAGCGAATTTTTTCCGTAATTACCTGCTTGGCGCAGGCGCCGCCGCTCTCTTCGCTGCCGGTTTTGCTTCTTGCGCCAGCGACGACTTCGGCTCCGCCGACAGCCAGCGAAAGGTGAAACTTTCCGTTAAAATCTCCCGCGATTACGACGCTACCCGCTCCACACTCACCGAAGTGGACGGCAACCTCAACTGCGTGTGGGAATCTACCGACCAAGTGCTCGTTACCGATAATAAGGGCAACAAACTCGGTGTGCTCGCCATCAAGGAGGGCGCAGGCAAGCCCACGGCTACTTTCGACGGTATGCTGCAACTCGCCGGTATCCCCGACGGCACCACTGACTTCAACTTCCTATACCTCGGCCGCAATGTAAAGGAGCCACTTAAGGTGGCTGATCCTGCAGTGCGCAGTTTTGCTTCCCAGTCGGGTGATTTCAAGGATATGGAGGCTTCCGATTTCTTCACCTCTACCCAAAGCGTGGAGATTAATGGCGCCATGGCCTACACTAAGGATATGGGTCTTTCTCGCAAAATCGCCTTCGGCCATTTCGAACTCATCTTCCCCGAAGGTGTGAACTATAACGGCGAGACCGTGACCATCTCCGGCGCCGGCATCAACAACGCCGTCTCCATCTCAATGACCAATAAGATCGATTTCACGGAAGGCCCTATCACAGTTCCATCCAAGGACTTCTACATCACCCTCCTTCCAAAACCAGGCGTACAGATGGCTCCTGAGTTCAGCGTCACCGTGAACGGCGTGAAATACATCGGCACACTCGATGCTCGCACCGTGGCTCCCTCCGCTTTCCTGCGCCTCAGCCAGGGTGTAGGCGTCCCCGTAAAGATGACTGTCGACAAATCCGTGGACCACTCCAAGAACCCGCTTCGCAAATGGGCCAAGGGCAACCTCGTGTACAACCCCGCCACCGGCACCTCTTATGTTTCCACGGATGAATACGCAGGAGGTTCCCTCTATCAGTGGGGTCGCTCTCACGGTTTCTCCGACTACACCGAACCCTACACCTGGGATGCATCGCTCAACTCTTACAAATATGGAGGCTATGGCCTGAACTCTTTCAACGCTGCCATGGGACTGCAATACATGAATGGCCGGTATTATTACAAAACAGGCTCACTTTACCTTAACACCAACCCGCTGAAGAATGACACAAAGCGCGACTGGTTCTTCATCGCCAAACCTACCCAGGCCACATCCTACTTCAACAGTTCTGTTTATAACGATTTCCTCGGCTATATGTCGACTGCCGACTATTCAGTCAATGTCAACGCCGATTACTGGCCCTCAACCTTCTCCGGCGGCGGAAACACCTGGAGCGAACGCGCCAAGGCCATGAACGAGAAGGATGTTTGCCCCGCAGGCTACCGTCTCCCCACCGACGAGGACTATACGGAAATCTTCCCGGCAGGCACTCAGCTTTCCTCCGAGTCTACATTCAAGACCACAACCACCACTTCCGACGTACGTGAACTCGCCGACGGCTCGAAATATGCCATCTCCTGGAGTTGGGAGAGCCACGGACAGCAGCAGGTGCTTGTGATCAAGGCCCTCATGGTTCCCGCCGACTTCACAAAGAGCCAGATCACTGCCTCCACATGGAGCGACGCCAACGTAGAGGTGCGCCGCTTCCCGGCCACCGGCGGCATCAAGGCATATTATCACCAGCACAAATACAAGAACGGATACATCGTGACTCTCGATTTCATGCAGCCCATGCCCTTCGGCAAATGGAATGTCTATCTGCGCACATCGCCCGTGGTGAACATCAGTTATGAGAATATCTCCGATGCCGGCAAGAACTATCAGGGCGGCTATTGGATGAGCGATCAGAAGAAGATCGCTACCTTCCGTCTTGACGACGGCTCGCGCTTCGGCTCAGAAAACGGCACCTCATATGTGGGCCGTATCCTCACTCCTGCACAGGATGCCCACGCTATCCGCTGCATCATTATCAATCCTTGATTAATAAATACTAAATTTATATAGAAATGAACAGTATGATCAGCAAATGGCTGCCGATGCTCGGAGGCGCTATGCTCCTCGCAGGGGGATTCTCCTCCTGCTCGAGCGACGACCTCGGCTATGACGCCGGAGAGCGTCAGGTGAAACTCTCCGTGAATATCACACGCGAATCTGACGCCACACGCTCCGTGCTCTCTGAGGAGAATGGCGACCTGAATTGTGTGTGGGGCTCCACCGACAAAGTGCTTGTCACTGACAGTGAAGGCAACAAACTCGGCGTGCTCGACATCGTAGAGGGCGCCGGCCAACCCACCGCTACCTTTGACGGGTTCCTGACGCTTGCCGGTATCCCCGACGGCACCGCCAATTTCAATTTCATCTACTTAGGTGAGGAATACGGCGACCCGCTTTATGCTCCAAATCCAACAGTTTTTGATTTCTCCATCCAGGACGGTACACTCGACCAGCTCTCGAAGCGTGATTTCTTCACCTCAACACAGAGCGTGGAGATCAAAGGTGCTACAGCCTATACTCCCGACATGGGGCTGAGCCGCAAAACTGCCTTCGGTCACTTTGAACTCATCTTCCCCCAGGGCGTGGAATATGCAGGCCAGAAGGTGAAGATCTCCGGTGCCGGCATCAACAACACCGCCAACATCACCATGACCAACGGCGTTACATTCAGCGCAGGCACAATCACAGTGACCGGCGGCAAGGATTTCTATGTGACACTGCTCCCCACGGAGGGCGTGCAGCTCGCTCCGGAGTTCCGCGTGACAATCAACAATAAGGTATACAAGGGCTCTCTGAATCCGCGCACCGTGGCTCCCTCCGCATTCCTGCGCCTCAGCCAGGGTGTAGGCGTTCCAGTCAACATGCTGCTCACCGACGAGGATCCCGGCGCTCCCGACCCGGGCGACTTCGACAACTGGGGAGGCACCGTGGATTATCCCTCCGCTCCTTTCGGATCGGTGAATAAAACCGGCTCAAGCAACCAGGCATGGGCTCACAACTGGTATACCGACGTAGATCGGGACTTTGGCTATGCCGCTCCTGTACAGTATGACTACAACGGCATGATCAACGGCATCCTCACCTCAGCGTCCTATCGCGACGGCGGACAGGCCAAATATTTCCAGTGGGGTCGCTGGCTCGGTTTCCCGATGAATGTGGTCTATGCTACTGTGCAATATTATGGAGGCTTCGCGATGAAAGAGTCGAGGATCCGCTACCCGCGCAGCATTGACGCCATTTCCACAAATGATCAGCGCCGCATCTACTATTGCTGGGATATGGATTCGCGTCCCTGCTATGCCTGGATGACCGACACCGGCTGGGACAAGCAGCAGGCTATCAATTCATCCATCATCTTCGGTGTGAATGAATACGACTATCTCAACGACCAGAGCATCTGCAAATGGGAAGACCGTTCGGGCAACCCCTGTCCTCCCGACTACCGTATCCCCACAATGGAGGAGATGGAGGTGTTCGCTCCTACTGTTGAGGAGTTTACAACCTCTTACGCAGAGGTAAAGACCATCCACGGCACAAAATATGCCATGCGCTGGACTGTGGTCGACGCTACTCATGTGAAAGTGGAAAGCGTTCCAACCACGAAGAACAGTGTGACTACCTCCGATGCCATCTTTGCCAACGCCAAGTCGGTTACTTTCGAAGCCAACGGTATGCTTTACTGCAACTTCCCCGAAAGCATCTTCGACTCGCCGAGCGCACTCTTCGCCACCAGCTTCGACGGCGGCTGGAAGACCAGCGGCTACTGGACCAATGAGTCCGCGGCCTGGGCCGACGGCAAAGTGGGCGGTGTGGCTCTGATGGTCCGCATCAAGGGCAACTCCGTGAAGATGAATATGGAGATTGTGGAGCGCACTGCCGGTCTCTGCGTGATGCCCATCAAGCAGGAAGGCATGATGCCCAAGGCTATCAAGCCCTGGTTCCCCCTCGGATACTGATTTAGTGTTGAGGAGTTGAGGAGTACCCATAAACCCATAAACCCATAAAAGATTAAGGGCTGCGGTCATCACGATCGCAGCCCTTTTAATGCTAAACCTCAAAAGTTTATGTCCTATAAATATTAAACTAAAAAGATGAAATTAATAAAAAAAATATGAAAACAAACAAACTAATATAACATGAGTCAATTTTATTTGGGGGCATCCGCGATTATTCCTCTGTGACGCGGATGGTGAGGTCGGAGGCGGCTTTCTCTGCCTTGTCGCAGGCCTCCTCGATATCAGCGCCCGTGGCGAGCATCACGCCCACGCGACGGTGGCCGCGTACCTCCGGTTTGCCGAAGATGCGCATGTCGGTGCCGGGAGTGGCAAGTGCTATCTCCATGCCGGAGAAGATGATGTCGTTGCCGTTGCCTTCGGCGAGAAGCGCGCGGGAGGCTGAGGGACCGTAGAATTTGATTTCAGGGATGGGCAGGCCGAGAAGGGCACGGACGTGAAGCGCAAACTCGGAGAGATGCTGCGAGATGAGCGTCACCATGCCTGTGTCGTGCGGACGGGGTGAGACCTCCGAGAAAATCACATGGTCGCCGCGGATGAAGAGTTCAACGCCGAAGATTCCGTAGCCGCCGAGGGCCTCTGTGATCCTGGCTGCAATCTCCTTGGCGCGCTCCAGTGCTGTCTCGCTCATGGGCTGCGGCTGCCAGCTGCGGCGGTAGTCGCCGTTCTCCTGATAGTGGCCGATCGGCTCGCAGAATGATGTGCCGCCGATATGGCGCACTGTGAGGAGCGTGATCTCATAATCGAAGTCGACGAAGCCCTCCACAATCACATCGCCATGGCCGGCACGGCCACCCTCCTGTGCCTCATGCCAGGCGGCTGCCACCTGGCTCGCGTCGCGCACAAGGCTCTGGCCGTGGCCCGAACTGCTCATCACAGGCTTAACAACACACGGGAAACCTATCTCCTTCACCGCATTGCGGAACTCCTCCTCCGTGGAGGCAAAAAGGTAGGGGGATGTGGGGAGACCCAATGTCTCAGCGGCAAGCTGGCGGATCTCGCGGCGGTTCATCGTGGTGAAAGTAGCCTTTGCCGTGGGCACCACATTCCAGCCCTCTTTCTCAAGGGCGATGAGCGTAGGAGTGGCGATAGCCTCGATCTCGGGGATGATGTAGTCGGGGCGTTCCTCCTCTACTATGCGGCGAAGAGCATCGCCGTCGAGCATCGACACTACAATTGCCTTGTCGGCCACATGCATCGCCGGAGCACCGGCATATTTGTCGAGGGCCACTACCACCACGCCATAGCGCTGCAGTTCGATGGTGACCTCCTTGCCGAGCTCTCCGCTGCCCAGCAATAACGCTTTCTTACCTTGTCTCATGAAGGGTGTGCCTATTTCTGTCATCTTTTCTGTTGGTTTTTAGTGAAACCGGAGGAGCGAAGCGACGCTCCCGGGATTCTAATGCTTATTTTTTTGCAAAGTTATCCAAAATGACTTAATTTTGCAATATCAACGGCTAATTCCGTTTCTTAAATAAACAGCCGCTCTGCCTATCGCTCTGCGACTACACATCATGAAATCAAACCCCAAAATCATATGAAGACACAAAACGCAGGCAAGATCCACGGCATTTTGTTTATGGCGCTGTTCGCATGCGCCTCATTCTTTATCGGACAGGCCCCCTTCATGAAGGCCATCTCCTTCTCCCCTCTCATCATCGGCATCATATTAGGTATGATATATGCCAACTCACTGCGCAACCATCTGCCGGAGACCTGGGGTCCCGGCATCCAGTACTGTTCGAAGCGAGTGCTGCGCCTCGGCATCATCCTTTACGGTTTCCGCCTCACATTCCAGAATGTGGTGGAGGTGGGACTGGCAGGTATCACCGTTGACTGCATCATAGTGGCCGTAACGATATTGGGCGGTGTGCTCGTGGGCAAATGGATGAAGATGGACCGCGACATCGCGCTTCTCACCTCGATAGGCAGCGGCATCTGCGGCGCGGCAGCCGTGCTCGGCGCCGAGGCAACCCTCCATACGAAGGCTTACAAGACAGCCGTGGCAGTAGCCACCGTCGTTATTTTCGGCACACTCTCCATGTTCCTATACCCGATGGGCTATCGCGCCGGCATCATCGACCTGACGCAGGAGCAGATGGGCATCTTCTCGGGCTCCACGCTGCATGAGGTGGCACATGCCGTAGGTGCCGGAAACGCAATGGGAGGCGAGATTGCCGACATATCAATTATCGTGAAGATGATCCGCGTGATGCTTCTTGTGCCGGTATTGCTGATTCTCGGCTGGTGGGTGGCTGCCCGCCTGCGCAAGCATCCCGAAGCTGCTGAAGAGTACACCAAGACCAAAGTGCAGATTCCATGGTTTGCCGTAGGCTTCCTTGTAGTGATTGGATTCAACTCGCTCGATTTGCTGCCGGGCGCAGTGGTAGGCTGGATCAATGAATTCGACACCTTCCTTCTCACGATGGCCATGGCAGCCCTCGGTGCGGAGACCAGCTTCGACAAATTCAAGAAAGCCGGAGCGAAACCCTTCCTGCTTGCCGGCATCCTATATATATGGCTCATCTTCGGCGGCTACCTCCTCTCAAAATATCTTGTGCCCCTGATCGGCTGAGGAATTTTTAGAAAAATTTCAATATTTTTCGCGAAAAATTTGGTGGGTTCAAAAAAAGGTATTAACTTTGCAATCGCTTTGAGGGAGCAATCCTGACGAAGCCCAGTCTCGGGGTGTAGCTCAGTAGGTTTAGAGTACGCGTCTGGGGGGCGTGAGGTCGCAAGTTCGAATCTTGTCACCCCGACTGAGGAAAAGAAAGCTGCGTCGCAGAAATGCGATGCAGTTTTTTTATTTTGCCCTCAGGGGACAGAGCCGAATCTTCGGCTTCAAAAACAAAATATGGCTCCAATCCTCGCGGATCGGAGCCATTCAGTTATCAACCATTAAACTTTCAGATTGGCTTATTCACCAAGGGGCTGAAGTTTTACTGTGAAGTGGCGCATGAGTTCCGCTTCCCATACAATCTTCACGCCGCGCTTGATTTCGTGACGACGGTCGTAAACATTCTTCAGGGCGGCAGCAATCACGTCCATATGATTGTTGGTGTATGTGCGGCGGCAGATGCAGAGACGCAGGAAGTCGTTGCCACTGAAACGGTTCTCACGGGTTACGGGATCACGGTCAGCGAGCAGATAACCGATTTCGCAGCCGCGCACGCCGGCCTCGCGATAGAGCTCGATGGTGAGCATCTGGGCGGGGAACTCCTCCTTGGGCACCTGGTCGAGCACCTTGTCGGCGTCGATGAAGAGAGCGTGGCCACCGACGGGACGCTGGTAGGGAATGCCGTATTCATCGAGTTTGGCGGCGAGATATTCCACCTGCTTGATGCGGGTCTGGAGCATGTCGAATTCTGTGTTCTCGTCGAGACCGACTGAGAGGGCAGCCATGTCACGGCCGTTCATACCGCCATAGGTAAGGAAGCCTTCGAAGGGAATCACAAAGCGCTTTGCGCCTTCGTAGATATCCTCCCAGCGTGTGGCGATGAAACCGCCCATGTTTACGAGACCATCCTTCTTCGACGACATTGTCATCGCGTCGGCATAGCTGAACATTTCGCGGCAGATCTCCTTGATGGTAGCGTCCTTGAATTCGGGCTCACGCATCTTGATGAAGTATGCGTTCTCAGCGAAACGGGCGGAGTCGAAGATCACGCGCTTGCCATATTTGTCGGCAATCTTGCGCACGCCGCGCAGATTCTCCATCGAAACAGGCTGGCCGCCTGCGGTGTTGTTGGTGATGGTCACGATGATGAAGGGCACCTTGTCGGCGTTCTCAGCGAGGCAGGCGTCGAGTTTGTTGAGGTCAACGTTGCCTTTGAAGGGAACCTCGAGCTGAGTGTTCTTTGCTTCGTCTACGGTGCAGTCCACTGCGAATGCCTTGCGGGATTCGATGTGACCCTTTGTGGTGTCGAAGTGGGAGTTACCGGGCACAATGTCGCCGGCCTTCACCAGATGCGAGAAAAGCACATTCTCGGCAGCACGGCCCTGGTGAGTAGGAATCACATACTCGAAGCCTGTGATGCGTGTGATTGTGTCCTTGAGCTCGTAGAAACTGCGGGCGCCGGCATAGCTTTCGTCGCCGGTCATCATAGCGGCCCACTGACGGTCGCTCATCGCGCCTGTGCCGGAGTCGGTGAGGCAGTCGATGTATACGTGCTCCGCCTTGAGCATGAATACGTTGTAGTCTGCTTCCTTAAGCCATTTCTCACGCTCTTCGCGCGTGCTTTTGTGAATGGGCTCAACCATCTTGATTTTCCAAGATTCCGCAAATGGTATTTCCATGTTGGTTAGGTTTTTAGATTTAGGTTGTTAAATTTTGCCCAAATTTAATCAATTTTCCGCATCCCGCCAAATATTATCACTCAAATCGCTCTATGAAAGTCCGGTTGCCCCCTTTCCATATATTAAAAAATGCGAACCCGAGGGGGATGCGCGGCGTTAAAATATTAAGACCCCATCCCACAAAAAATGTTAACGCAGGGGTCGCAGATGTGCCTCATATTCGGTCTTGCAGGCGAAGGAGCATAGCGGGCTATGCGACTGAGACAAAAGGCCGAAGATGAGGTGCAGTTGTGAGACAGGCGTAATTTCAAGATGGGGCATACCTTGTGGTGCTCAGCGCATTGGGTTCCTTTGTCAACGATATGTATACCCCGTCGCTCCCGGCGATGTGCCGCTTTTTCTCCTGTTCTGTGAGCACGGGGCAGCTGGGTCTTACTATGGGTATGATCGGTCTGGGGCTCGGCCAGATATTGATGGGCCCGATTTCCGACAGGTATGGCCGCAAACCGGTTCATGTGTCCTCCTGCTCACTCTTTATCGTGGCGGCGGTGGTGTCGGTGTTCTCCCCTACCATCCATTTCTTCCTTGGATGCCGCCTTTTCCAGGAGATGGGGGCCGCGGGCGGTAATTTCCTTGCCCGCACCATTCCGGCGGACATATTCCACGGCCGCGACCTCGCAAAACTGATGGCTATCGTGGGCGCGATCAATGGCGTGGCGCCCGCATCCGCGCCGATGATCGGCGGTGTAATCGCCGACTGGAAGGGCTGGAAAGGGGTGTTCGTGGTGCTGGCTATCTTCGCTTTCCTGGTGTTGCTTCTCTCCGCAAAACTGAAGGAGTCGCTGCTGAAGAAAGACAGCACGCAGGATGCCTGGTACAAATCATTCGGCGGCTACCTGCTGCTCCTGCGCAACAAACCCTTTATGATTCACGTCACGCTCAAGGGATGTTCATCAGGCCTCCTCTTCGCATATATATCTTCAGCACCATTTATTCTGGAGGACCATTACGGACTGTCGCAGACGGTTTATGGCGTTGCGATCGGCTGCAACGCGATATTGGGGGCCGTGGGTTCGATGATATCCCTTAAGTTCAAGCCTTTCAAGAAGGCGGTGGCGATTGCAGCCGTGATTCTTGCGGTAGCAGTCACAGGCCAGGCGACTGCGCTCTGGACGATACACAACTTCTGGGTGTATGAGGTGTTTGCCGTGGTGATGCTCTTCGCATTGGGGATGATTTTCAGTGTGAGCAACACATTGGCGATGAATGAGGGGAGACAACGGGCCGGTGAGGCGTCGGCGATACTGGGGGTGGCCGGATATGTAGTAGGAGCGATTGTGGCACCGTTGGTGGGCCTCGGGAATGTGTTCCATAGCACGGCGATTGTGTTCGTGGCCTTGATGGTCTGCATCGTCACTATGAGCGTTCTTTCCTCGCGCTTAGCACCGGACCTTGATAATTGAATAAAAAAAATAAAATTTCATCATCTCTGATTATCAGCATATTACAAAAATTCGTCTATTTTTTTGAAAATTATTTGCGAAAATATTTGGTAGGGTCGGAAATTTGTTATAACTTTGCACTCGCAAACGGGAAACAAGAGGTTTCCCAAGCGCACAAAATCTCAATGGTGCGGTAGTTCAGCTGGTTAGAATGCCGGCCTGTCACGCCGGAGGTCGCGGGTTCAAGTCCCGTCCGCACCGCCGAGGAGAGAGGAAGAGCAACAGTGTAAACTTCGGTTTCCTGTTGCTCTTTTTTCATTCTTATACTTAGACCCCATCCCACAAAAAATGTTAATGCAGGGGTCGCAGATGTGCCTCATAT
>CAJLTZ010000044.1 GCA_905209725.1 uncultured Muribaculaceae bacterium | reverse complement strand
AGCTGCATCAAAAATCGGTCGCCCCTGCGTTAACATTTTTTGTGGGATGGGGTCTAAGTGGCTCCGCTATATGGCTCACTCCAGTGAGTCCTTGTAGCGGGCCACAATTGCTAGAAGATCCTCGCCAAAGCGTTTTGCCGTGACAGGGCCGATATTGGGAATGGTTAGCAGGTCGGCCTCATCGGCGGGAAGCTCACGCGACACGGCGAGAAGGCTCTTATTATGCATGATCACATAAGCCGGCACGCCGCTCTCGCGGCTCAGATTATTGCGCCATTCCACGAGTTCGTCGTAGAGTTTCGGATTGGGATTATCGGCCGACAATTGCGACTTGCGTTTCACCATCCTACGCTCCTTTTTCAGTTCGGCACGCTCCATTGCCGACAGAATAGAGGCGGCACGTTTCTCCAGGAATATCTCTGCGTTGAAATCATTTCTCATGAAATAATCGAAGAGGACACGCTTCTGCCTGAAGATGGTGTCGAGAATCTCCACACGCTCCTGCAGTTTGCGCACCACATTGCGGCTGTCGTGGTCTTCGGGCAGAGCCCTCATGACCTTCTCCACGCCGTCCAACTGCTGAAGGAAATATTCACAACCCTCGCGGATTCTCTTCTGAAGGGCTTCATCCTGCATGGTTTCGCCGGCCTGCGCGAACATTCTGCCCAACTGGTGCATGAATTTGTCGGACACGCCCACCGTCTCATCTGTAAGCCGGTTGCGCACAGCCGCCACATCCTCCACAAACAATGGATATTCCTTCGAGAAATTCTCCTGAATGATACGTGCCACGCCCGTATATGCATCCTTAAGCTGACGCATGTCGAAGAGCGCGCCCAATGTCTCGAGGAAATAGTTCTTGCGCAAACGCTCTATCCCCTCGTCGCTGAGTTCGGCGGCATGGCTGCGGATAAAACTCTCCACAGCATGGTCGCAAATCACTGAGTTTCGGCTTACCGGGCGCTCCAGCACAAGGCCGTCGAGCGAACGGCACCTCGAGAGGGCCACATATGTCTGGCCGTGTGCGAATGCCGCCGAGGAGTCGATGATTGCATGGTCGAAGGTGAGGCCCTGGCTCTTGTGGATGGTGATGGCCCAGGCTGTCTTCAGCGGGAACTGCTGGAATGTGCCTTCACATTTCTCCGTGATCTGATTATTTTCATCATCCACCACATATTTCATATTTTCCCACGTCTGGGGCTCCACCTTAATCAGCGGGCCTCCGTCGGCCGGATCCACCACCACGTAATTATCTCCGAGTTCGGCCACATGACCTATCATGCCGTTGAAATATTCGCGGTTTTCTCCGGTGGAATTCTTGATGAACATCACCTGTGCGCCCTTCTTGAGGGAAAGCAGATTCTCGGCAGGGATATTCCCTTCCGGGAAATTGCCTGAGATTTTGGCCTTGTAGTCGCGGCCTTCAGCAGGGAGTGTCGCGAGCCTCTCCTCATTGATTTTGGCAGCCTGACGGTTGTGGGTCACGAGGCGGATATATCCTTCAGAATCATCTGGAGCATAGCCGGGACGGAAGCGGCGGTTTAGCTTGCGGAGCGACTCCTCGGAGGGGTATCCTCCCCGGATATCATTGAGGATGTCAAGAAATCCTGCATCGCTCTGGCGATATACATGGTTGAGCTCAAGGGTGACATAATTCACCTCAGCCAATGCCTTGGAGTCGAAGAAATAGGGTGACTCATAATGCGAGGAGAGCAGCGACCATTCCTCGGGCTTTGCCACCGGGGGGAGCTGCTGGAGGTCGCCGATGAGGAGCAGTTGCACTCCGCCGAAAGGCTTGGAGCGGTCGCGGAAACGCCGCAGCACATCATCCACGGCGTCAAGCAGGTCGGCGCGCACCATCGAAACCTCATCAATCACCAGGAGATCCATACCCCTTATAATCTGGCGCTTTAATTTATTGAAGCGATGTGCGCCATGCGACGACACCCTTTTGGCGCCCGGGATAAAAGGTCCGAAATCAAGCTGGAAGAAGGAATGGAGTGTGACTCCACCGGCATTGATGGCAGCGATGCCCGTGGGGGCAGTCACCACAATCTGCTTGTTGCTGTGTTCGCGAAGTTTGCGAAGAAATGTGGTTTTCCCTGTACCGGCCTTGCCTGTAAGGAAAAGGCTTGTGCCCGTTTGCTCTATAAGATTGCGGGCAAGTTCCATCTGCCTGTTCAAGTCGCACTCTTTCATCTTACCGATTGATGATTTTATGATTGATGATTCCCTATGATTTATGATTTATGATTTATGATATATTGGGCAATCTGCACGGCATTGAGAGCGGCGCCCTTCTTAATCTGGTCGCCCACCACCCAGAATGCGAGCCCGCAGTCGTCGGCGAGGTCTTTGCGAAGACGGCCCACATACACAGGGTCTTTTCCGGCCACATCAAGCGGCATGGGATAGGCCTTGCTGCCATTCTCCTCATCAACAAATACCACTCCGGGGGCATTGATGAAAGCCTCTCTTGCCTCCTCAAGGCTTACGGGACGCTCTGTCTCCACCCAGATGGCCTCGCTGTGGGCACGGATCACCGGCACGCGCACGCATGTGGCCGACACGCGGATGTCGCTGTGCATGATCTTGCGCGTTTCATTATACATCTTCATCTCCTCCTTGGTATAGTCGTTGTCGGTGAAGACATCGATGTGGGGGATGAGGTTGAACGCAAGCTGGGCGCTGAATTTCTTTACTGTGGGCTTGCTGCCCTGAGCAATTTCGCGCACCTGGAGCTCGAGTTCGTCGATGCCTGTCTGTCCTGCCCCGCTGGCTGCCTGATATGTGGCCACATGCACGCGGAGGATGTGCGACAAGCGTTCGATGGCCGCAAGAGCCACCACCATCTGGATGGTGGTACAGTTGGGATTGCCGATGATGTTGCGGGGATGATTGAAGGCATCCTCGCCGTTGACCTCCGGCACCACAAGGGGCACGTCGGCATCCATGCGGAATGCAGAACTGTTGTCGATCATCAGGGTGCCGTGGCGGGTGATGGTATCGGCATATTCCTTTGAAGTGGAGGCACCCGCCGAAGTAAATGCAATGTCCACGCCCGAGAAGTCGGAATCGTGGCTCAGCAATTCAATTATATATTCTTTCCCACGGAACGAGCGCGTCTGCCCGGCGCTTCTTGGAGAGCCGAACAGACGCAGGTCGTTAATAGGGAAGTTTTGCTCATCGAGCACGCGGAGCAGTTCCTGCCCCACGGCGCCGCTGGCGCCAACTATCGCTATATTCATTTCAATTCATAGATTACTGCATGCCGCTTACGGCCATGCTTCTGTCAATTTTCGAGACAAGACCCTGAAGCACCTTGCCCGGGCCGAGTTCCACAAACTCAGTGGCGCCATCGGCAATCATAGCCTGCACGTCCTGAGTCCAGCGCACAGGAGCCGTGAGCTGCTTGATAAGGTTTTCCTTGATCTCCTTGGGGTCGGTGTGAGCTTTGCCATCCACGTTCTGATATACAGGGCAGCGGGGAGTCTTAAACTCGGCAGCCTCGATGGCCTCGGCGAGTTCCTCCTGCGCGGGCTGCATCAGAGGGCTATGGAAAGCACCGCCCACCTTCAGTTTGAGGGCACGCTTCGCGCCGGCGGCAAGCATCTTCTCGCAAGCGGCGTCGATGCCCTCCATTGTGCCGGAAATCACCACCTGACCTGGGCAGTTGTAATTGGCAGGAGCCACCACATCGTCAACCTGTGCACAGAGTTCTTCCACCTTCTCATCTGGAAGGGCGAGCACGGCAGCCATTGTGGAGGGACGGGCCTCGCAGGCTTTCTGCATGGCACGCGCACGCTTCGCCACAAGCTTGAGACCCTCCTCAAAGCTCAGCGCTCCTGCAGCCACAAGCGCAGAGAATTCGCCGAGGCTGTGGCCAGCGGTCATGTCGGGCTGGAATTCGTCGCCAAGGCTCTTGGCGAGAAGCACACTGTGAAGGAAGATGGCAGGCTGTGTCACCTTCGTCTGCTTCAGATCCTCCTCTGTGCCGGAAAACATAAGGTCGGTGATGCGGAATCCAAGGATTTCGTTGGCTTTCTCGAAAAGCTCGCGGGCCTCCGCATTATTCTCGTACAAATCCTTTCCCATACCCACAAACTGGGCACCCTGTCCGGGGAATACGTATGCTTTCATGTCAGCGTATTTTTTTACTATTATTTATCGGGGTATCATCCCCTGAAGAAATGGATAAAAGGGAGGGTGATGAGGCCCTCCCCTTTTCAAGGTGCAAAATTAATCAAATATTTTCGATTACGGAAATTATTCCGTAATTACTTTAACACTTTGGCGCGCTTGCTGTCGGTGTAGAGATAGATGATGAGCAGAGCGTATGCCACGAGGCCGAGAACCTGCGTAAGAGTCTCGCTGCCGGGAGTGTGATATTCGAATCCGGCGAAGCGGGTGATTGCTGCGAACACACCGAATAGTGCGCCGCCGGCGATGAGGCCGGAAGCAAGGAGTGTGCCGCGGTCGCGACGTGCGTTGCTGAGTTCCTTATCCTTAGTGGAGTTGGCAACGAAATAGGAGATTGCGCCGCCTACGAGCATCGGGGTGTTGAGCGACAGAGGAATGAACATACCGAGGCAGAATGCAAGGGCAGGAACGCCGAGCCAGTTGAGGATAAGGGCCAGAATAGCACCTACCATATAGAGAATCCAGGGGGTCTCGCCGCCCATCATCAGGGGCTCGATCACCTTGGCCATCGCATTGGCCTGGGGAGCCACAAGAGCGTTGTCGCCGGAGAAGCCGTACACCTGATTGAGCACGATGATCACGCCGCCCACTGTGGCTGCGGACACGAGTGTGCCGAGGAATTTCCAGCTCTCCTGCTTTTTAGGAGTGCTGCCGAGCCAGTAGCCGATCTTGAGGTCGGTCACAAACCCGCCGGCCATCGAGAGGGCCGTGCAGACCACGCCGCCAATCACCATAGAGGCCACGATGCCGCTTGTGCCTTTCAGGCCGATTGCCACGAAGATGGAGCTGGCGATGATAAGAGTCATCAGCGTCATACCACTCACGGGGTTACTGCCCACGATGGCGATGGCGTTGGCTGCCACGGTGGTGAAGAGGAAGGCTATCACAGTTACCACAAGCCAAGCCACGAGAGCCTGCCAGAATGTGTGGATCACGCCGAGCCAGAAGAAGAGAAGCACCACGATGAGGGCCAGCACGATGAAGAATACCACTTTCTTCATGCTGAGGTCGGTCTGCCAGCGCACCTCGGTGGCTTTCTTGGCGCCACCCTTGAATTCGCGGCCTGCAAGTCCTACTGCATTGCAGATGATGGGCCAGGACTTCACGATGCCGATCACGCCGGCCATTGCGATGCCGCCGATACCGATCATACGGGCGTAGTCCTTGAAGAGCACGTCGGGGGCCATGGCCTGGAATTCAGGCGAGCCGTATGTGCCTAAGAGGGGAATCACAATCCACCATACGAAAATGGAGCCGGCGAAAATCACGAAGGCATATTTGAGACCTACGATATATCCGAGGCCGAGGAGTGCGGCGCCGGTGTTGCAGCTGAACACGAGTTTTGTTTTCTCTGCGATGGTCTGTCCCCAACTTGCGGCTGTGGTGGTCACTGTCTCGGCCCACCAGCCGAATGTGGCCACGATGTAGTCGTAGACGCCGCCGATGAGCGATGCGATCACAAGGGTCTTGGCCTGGCCGCCGTCGCTCTTGGCCTCTGCACCCTGGCCCGACACGAGCACCTGTGTGGTGGCTGTGGCCTCGGGGAAGGGATACTTGCCGTGCATATCCTTCACGAAATATTTACGGAAGGGGATAAAGAAGAGGATACCCAAGATACCTCCCAACAGCGAACTGAGGAAGATCTGGTAGAAATCCACCACGATGTCGGGGTAGGAAGCCTGAAGGATAAAGAGGGCGGGGAGAGTGAAGATGGCGCCGGCCACAATCACGCCGGAGCATGAGCCGATCGACTGTATGATTACGTTCTGGCCCAAGGCGTTCTTTTTCTTGAGGGCGTTGCTGAGGCCCACAGCGATGATGGCGATAGGAATGGCGGCCTCAAAAACCTGACCCACCTTGAGGCCCAGGTAAGCGGCCGCCGCACTGAACACGATGGCCATCACCAGGCCCATGCCCACAGAATAGGGAGTCACCTCCTTCTGCTCATGGGCAGGATGCATCACCGGCACATATTTCTCGTCCTGTCCGAGCTCGCGAAACGCGTTTTCGGGAAGGCCGGTGTCGGTGGTATAAACTTTTTCTTCTTCCATGATGTATAGTTATTGTTTTGATTATTCGGTCAATGTGAGCTGTCACTGATGAGTTTTTCGGCAGCTTTCGCGGTGTTATTGTTGAGTTTTCATGTTTGCTCAATGGGCAAAGTTACTAAAAATCCCCCAACCATTCAATAAAATTTATTAAATTTGCGTCGATTTATAATGCTACTATGAAAATTCTGATAGCGGGGAGCGGGGACACGGGGACGCATCTGGCGAAGATGCTTTCGCATGAGGACCAGGACGTGGTGCTCATCAGCGACGACCGCAGTCGCCTCGAAAGCCTCGACACAAGTTATAACATCATGGTGTCGCCGGGCAGCGTGCTCAGCCTCGCCGACCTGCGCGCTGCCGGCGCCGATGAGGCGGAACTTTTCATCGCGGTTACTCCCGATGAGACTGTCAACCTTATCTCCTGCGAGATGGCCCGTCGCCTCGGGGCGGCTCGCTGCGTGGCCCGCGTGTGCAATCCCGATTTCATGCATCATGATATCGCCGACACTTTCCGCCATGCAGGCGTTGACTCCCTCATCCTGCCTGAAATGCTGGCATGCCGGGAAATTTGCAATCTCATACGTCGCAGTTGGGCGGTAAACTGGTTCGAACTCAACCGTGGCCGCCTCGTCCTCGCCGGAATGCGCATCACGGAGCATTCGCCGGCCTGCGGCAAGGCCCTGCGCGACATCCACGTCGACGGCCAGCGAGTGCATGTGGCGGCTATCCGCAGCGGCAACGAACTGATTATCCCGCGCGGTGACAACGTGCTCCGCGTCGGCGACCTCGCATATGTGACATTCAGTCCTGATGATGAGGAGTATGTGCGGCGCATCGCAGCCCCGCAAAGAGAGAAAACCAGCAACATAATGATTATCGGCGGAGGCCTTATCACGGAGTTTCTCTGCCGGGAACTCTCCGGCAGGTATCATGTCACAGTGGTGGAGCCCAACCGCAAACGTTGCCGCCAACTCGCCGAACGTCACCCCTCAATCACAGCCGTCAACACCGACAGCCACGATTTCAGCACCCTCCGCGACGAAGGCCTCCAGTCAACCGACCTATTCATCGCCCTCAATGCGGGCGACGAGCAGAATATCGTGGACTGCATGGTGGCACGTCGCAACGGTGTCCACACCACCGTGGCAGAAATCGAGGACCTGCGCTATCTCGCTGATGCCGAGCAACTCCGCATCGACAAGATTGTCAATAAGAAACTCCTGACATCAGCCCATGTGCTGCGCGACATCCTGGGCAACGACGTGCGCGTGAGCGAACTCATGGCGCTCGAGGACGCGGAAATCGCCGAAATCGAGGCCGGAGAAAACTCCAAGGTCACGCAGTCCCCCGTGAAAGACCTCCATCTTCCCAAGGAACTTACCTTGGGCGGCCTTATCCGCAATGGTGAGGGACATCTGATTTCCGGCGACACACAGATCCTGCCCGGCGACCTTGTATTGGTGGTGTTCCGGCCCGGCAACCTCCTAAAAGTGAAAAGACTGTTCAGATGAAAGGCTCTGGTATATCATATCGGTCGGTGTTCAGCATATTGGGACGGCTGCTGATTGCAGAATCGGCATTGCTGCTAATTCCTCTTACGTTTGAGATCTTCGGCGACCACAGCGACCTCGCAGGTTTTCTGATAGCCATCGGAGGCGCACTGGCCACAGGCCTGCTGCTGCGGATGTGTCAGCGCAGATCGCGTCCCCGCATCCGGCGAAGGGAGGGATTCATGCTCGTAAGCCTGGCCTGGGTGGCCTGCTCCCTCTTCGGCATGCTCCCTTTCATTTTCGGCGCCCATCCCCTATCGGTGAGCGATGCCTTCTTCGAGACAATCTCCGGATTCACCACCACCGGCGCCACCACCATAGCCGACGTGGAAGTGCTATCGCCCGGCCTCCTGCTGTGGCGCTCCATGACCCAATGGCTCGGCGGCCTCGGCATACTGCTCTTCATGTTAGCGATGCTCCCAACTCTCAATGAGAAGGGAGGAATACCCATCTACAATTCCGAGACCACCGGAATCACACACAACAAGATCCATCCCCGCATTCGCCAGACGGCTATATCGCTCTGGAGCGTCTACATCATTCTCACCATTCTGCTCACCCTTCTTCTCTGGGCAGGTCCCATGAATTTCTTCGACGCCCTATGCCATTCGCTCAGCGGCATTTCCACAGGCGGCTTCTCTACCAAAAACAATAGCATCGCCTTCTGGCATTCCGCCTATCCGGGCTGGGTGCTGACTATCTTCATGTTTATCGGAGGGGTAAACTTCAGCCTGCTATATGGATTGATGCGTGGCAGATGGCGACAACTCTGGCGCAATGACGTGTTCCGCGCATACCTTCTGATTGTCGGTCTTTCCTATCTCGCACTTTTAATCACACTCGTTCTTGAAGACCGTATCCATTCCTTCGGCGACGCGCTGCTTGTGCCGATATTCCATGTGGTTTCATCCGTCACCTCCACCGGCTATTCGCTGAGCGACTATGCCTCCTGGGGTCCTTTTGCCATGCTGCTCACGATGCTGCTCATGATCGTGGGCGCGTGCGCGGGCTCGACCACCGGAGCACTGAAAATCGACCGTATGGTTGCGCTGCGCAAGAACCTCGGCAACGCCATCAAACTTGCGCTCTATCCGAAACGCATCTTTGTGGTGCGCGTCAACGGCAATGTGATTCCTCACTTCGACCTTACCCGCATCACAGCCTTTGTGACTATTTATGTACTTCTAATCGTGGCAGGTGCATTGGCCACAAGCGCATTCGGGGTCTCCATCGAAGACTCCTTCTTCACATCAATCTCATGCATTGGCAACAACGGCCTGGGCTTCGGGCTCACCGGCGCGGCCGGCGGTTTCGGACTGCTGCCCGATGCCGTGAAATGGCTGATGTCGGCGATGATGCTTATAGGGCGCCTGGAACTCTTCAGCGTGCTTGTGATGATCCTCCCCATCTTCTGGCAAAAGTGACCGATACTGAACTAATCATTCCTAAGGCTTGTTAGTTTTATAAATCCCATCGGAGTTCGCGAACTTCGGGTGCATCAAAAACTAAACTTAAAAGACTATGATCAAGGCAATGCTTATCGCCGGTGCCGGCGGTTTTGTCGGCACTTGCGGCCGCTTTTTAGTAGGGAAATGGTGTTCGGCTATCTTCCATGGCCCCTATCCTTTGGGCACATTCATCGTGAACCTTATCGGATGCTTCCTGATCGGCCTTTTCTTCGGCCTCCTTGAGAAAGCGCATGTAATGACCCCGGGCGAGAACGTGCTGCTCATAACGGGTTTCTGCGGCGGCTTCACCACCTTCTCCTCTTTTGCCGACGACATGTGGGTGCTCGGTTCGAAGGGCGACTGGGGCACTTTCGCGCTCTATCTGGCATGCAGCGTTATCTTCGGAATCCTCCTCGTCTGGGCCGGACGCGCAATTATCCGCTAATCCACATACGCCAATTCTGAAATTATGAAGACAATCTATAAATCACTGCTCGCCTCCGGAACTGTGGGCGCCATGCTTGTAATGGCTGCATGCTCTGCAAAGGAACCCGCATTCAGCGGCATCTGGGAGAGTGTCAAGCCCGTCGACATGACATGCTATTTCCATGACGCCACTTCTGCACTGACGACAATATCCATTCAGTTTGCCACAAATCAGGAATATACCGGCGGCCCTGTGACAGTCAGCAACCGATACCAGGTAACCTGTCCGCTAGCCACAGACTCCCTGCCCACTGGTAAATACAAAGCATCTTTCATCGTCAAAGCCTCATGCCGGGGTTCATGGACCTATGATGTGGATGACTCTGATGAGATTCTGCTTCAATTCAACTATGACGCATTCTCTGTCAACATTGACCCGGCAAGCATTCATGTGACTCCGTCCGATTCCATAGCCATGCGTCAGGCTCAAGCCAAACGCGAGGTGTGGACGATGGATGCCCAGGAGGCTTTCCGCCGCGACCTGCTACATTTCTCCACTATCGAAGATGTGGATGTATCAAAGGACCAGAAGATGCTGAAAATTAAAGTGCAGGATCCAAAGGAGGAGATTCGCTTCATACGAAAATAACACTTTCTTACTGATAATTGAAATAAAAAATCAGCCCCTGGAAATCGAGGGCTGATTTTTTAAATTTATGATATTTGGGATATCTCAAATTATCTTTCAGTGCTGCCCATTACGCTTTCCCACGATCTCAGGGCATAAAAGACTCCTAACATGCCTGATGATTCCGAACCGCCGTCGTGGATGGTTGGGAATTTAATGTAAGGATAATTCGTCTTACCAGAGAAATCAGTGTAACTTACGGGTGCATCCTGAATAGCGTTTATTTCGTTACCGCTTCTGAGGTCATTTTCACTGATATAAAGCTTTGTAATAACTTTCTGGCCGTTTGCCTGAATGGTGTACTCGGCTCCCCATGCGCTGAGGGCGTGATTGCCGGCAAGGCACACATATACAGGTCCATATCGCAGCCATCCAAGCATCTTTTCGCAGAAAGTAGCCTTCATCTGCTCAGAATTCATTCCTGCAAAAATATCAACCACAGATGCATATTCTCCGAAGAGATCCATTTCGTTTTCGGTTAATCCCATGAAGCCACCCTTTACGTTCTCGTAGTCGAGATTGAATTTTGGAAGATCGTTGCAGAATTGTGACTCGGGGTGCTCCACACCACAGAAGAACCATTTAATTGTGCCCGGAAGGTCACCTGCCTGATGCGTATAGGCTTGCGAAATAACATCCATCACCGGGGTGGCATAATATCTGCTCTCCTGCGGATACGCTACCTTAAAGGGATAGTCTTTGCCAGTGGAAGCCTTATATTGGTTAATCCACCATTGCACCATTCCGGCAGCCTCACATGCCCAGCAAAGTTCACGGTCGGAACCGTATTCGGTGTCGCCTACCTTGTCGACATCGACAAATCCGGCAGTCTTGCTTACTCCGGGAGGGAATATCTGCAGTGTGGCGCCAACTTCTGGTTTGGCCTCGGTTATGAAACTCCGCCGGTACACCACATCAGACTTGTCGCAGGGCATCGCGGCAACAACATATTCTGTAGACTCTTTAAGACCTGAAAAAACCTTCTCCGTCTTCTGAGTCACTGTCAGTATCTCTTCACCAGACAAGTTGCTGAAACGGCTGATGATTTCAGCATCAGTTACATCGGAAGACGCGGGGAATAAAGCGACCTTGTAATATTCAGCCTTGCCGGGATGGAATAGCACCCGTGCAGAGTCATGTCCGAAATTCTGGATGAAGATGCGCATATCCTGCGTGTCGCTCCTTAACACAAACTCAATGGTGGCGAATTCCGAGTCTGTGTTTGAGCTTCCTGAAGCAGCTTTTGCCTGCACAGAGAATTTGTGTGAGCCGAGAGCCAGATTTTTGAAAGTATAAGATGTTTCATCCGTAGTGCTTGTCGTTCCTGAGTCAAAACGCCAGAAATATCTACCGGCGCCTGCCACCGGTTTCCAACTCACCTTGACCGATGTCTCGGATAGGATCTCGTAACTTACCACCGGAGTGGCGAGCTGCCCTTCCGGCACAATCTGCTCGAAGTCGATCTTTTCTACTTCATCGACCGGCATTGTAATCACTTCGCCGCTTTTCTTATGGATAAGCATGTTATAATTATCTGCAACCATCGCCATTGGGACGGCCAGAAGAAGCGTGTATATGAATTTCTTTTTCATTTATGTTTTTTTAATCAGCCAAACCGAAACCGGATAACTAAGATTAGCGAATAATTTCCTTATATGTTTTCAATCCTTTCCGAACCACCACAATCTGGCCGGACTCAGGATTAGAGACGCGCATTCCCTGAAGGTTGTAATAAATTTCCGGCATATCCTGATCGGATGTGATGTAGTCCACACCTTCTGTAGAAGGCAGGATTATATAACTTTCCTTCGCGTTGGGATTGGTATAGACATATACTTCATCTTCGTCGGGGAATTTAAGAAACATCGAATTAACGGGGAAGAGAATCTTATTGTCCGTCATGGTGATATTGCGATCTTCATAATCCGGCATCAGAGCCACCATTTCATCGTAGTTGGCAAACGTACCGTTGCATGAAGCACTCATGATATAGAGCCAGCCTCGGTCTGTTTTGACTCCTGTGTTTTGATGCCTTACCCGCACAAAGCCGGGATCACTGGCATCAACCACCATGTCACGGCCGGTCTCCGCGCTATGACCGAAAGCCTTCACCACCTTGTAGACTCCTTCCGTTTTGATATTCTTCATAATCTCAACTTCAGTCTCCACAGGTACATAGTTCTCATCAAACAAAGTTTCAACGAATCCATCCTTAAACAATCCCTTGCCTATGGATTTCCATTCGCCTGCATCGGAAGTTGCTCCCGGAAGTTTGACATATCCGTCGGATTCCATATTGGAATACGTCCAGTCTTCAGGGTCAAATTCCGTGCCGGTGTAATAGGGATATTTCACGGCAACACTGTTGCTGCTGAAATTGATTACACCATCCTTCAAGACAGGCACCCTCCTTTTATAGTTTTCATACAATTTGGCATTTTCATTGTCGACATTAATGAACACTTCCTTGTCGATACCTTTTACGACATACATGAAATAGGTGTAGGAACAATACCATATCTCCCCCTCCACAGGATCGTCTATGGGAGCGCGCTGTTCAGGTATCATCACATAATCAGGGTCGGTGGCATCGATGATGAGATAGTTGAGGCTTTCGTCAAACTTATCACCTTTCGCCTCTTTCCATGGATTTATTATGCGGTAGAGCCCGGGAGTCTGCTCGCTTTCCTGATATTGCACGTCAACTGGATCGTTAACGTACTGCTTAAATAGATTGGAGAGCACAAAATCTGAAAATTGGCCTTCGCCGATATTTTTCCAGGTCTGGGCATCTGCCTTTTCAGGAGCAATTTTTTTTACGGTCTGAGCGTCAAGCCTCACAATGCCGCGCGGCATTGCCAATGCTGTGGTTGCCAGCATGATCGCCGCAAGTGTCAGTAAATATTTCTTCATGTTTAAGGTGTTATTGTTATCTTAAGATGCGTCAGTTGTTTTTCTGGACTAATGCCGACTGCAAAGTTAATTATTCTTTTTAAATTTGCAATATTTTTTTAGAAAAATATTGACTAAGACCCTATCCCACAAAAAATGTTAATGCAGGGGCGACCGATTTTTGATGCAGTTCAGCAAGTTGAAGAGGGAGCGATGCGGTCATCGTGACCGATGAGACTTGGCTGAGATGCGCAAAAAGCGGTCGAAACTACCTGATAATTACGCCTGTCTCGCAGCTGCACCTCATCTTCGGCCTTTTGTCTCAGTCGCATAGCCCGCTATGCTCCTTCGCCTGCAAGACCGAACCTGAGGCACATCTGCGACCCCTGCGTTAACATTTTTTGTGGGATGGGGTCTTATACCCCATATTTTAAGCCTGTGTTATTCATTTATGCATATGCGTAGAGGATGATTCCGACGAAGGGAATGAATGGGGATGCCCAGGCTGTCGGCCTGGTGGATGAGCAATGCCTCGCGCTTCTTCCTTATCGAAGGATGCGTTACGACAACCGCAGGATGATAACGCGCCACTAGAGTCTCTATATCGCCTTTATATCCTCCCGACACCAACAGATAGTCGCAATGCCCGATGACGCCGGGGTCGTCCACCTCCTCGTTCCTGTCGACTGCGGCAAGGGTCTTCTCCCCTATTCTCATCACGGCCGACTGCGCCACGGGGAAGGCATATTCCGATTCCTGCCCCTTTTCCTTTACCCGCACGCGAGCTATCCCCGGCATGTCGCAGATTATCATCTCATCTTTACTCTCTTCCATAAAGGGTATGCATACAATCGCCACCACGGCAGCTGCAGCAGCCAACGACGCATAAATCTTTTTCCATCTACTCTTCAGAGCCATGGCTGCAAAAACTATCGCCACGCTCCAGAGCACCAGCGTGGCCACAGGGATTCGAAGCGTGGCCGCTCCGGCCACCCCTGTCTCCATCCAGCTCACAAATGAAATGAATGCGCCATGCACGCTGCTGATAACCTGCGACAGCCAACTGAAGTCCAGACCAATTGCCACGAGAAGTATATGCGCTATGGACACTGCCATAAACACCGGAAGCAGGGGGAGAACCACTAAGTTGACCGGCAGGAACATCAGCGGGAATCGATGGAAATAATAGGCGGAGATGGCCCACGTGCAGAGGGTAGTAACCAATGAGCAAAGCACAGCCGCACAGGTTTTATACAGATACGGATGCTTGCGATGGTCAATCGGATTGAGCGGATTCACGAAGAATAACAGTGACGCCACGCACGCAAAGCTCATCTGCAATCCCACGTCAAAAAGCGAATATGGATTCACAAAGAGGATTATCGCCATGGCGAGCAGCAGGGAATTCCAGGATGTGTTTCTGCGTTCGAGGATGATGCAGAATGCGAGCGCGGCAGCCATCACGCAGGCTCGGATGGTGGATGGAGCGCCTCCGGTTACGAAGGCATATACGAAGATAAGGCTGGTGGCGCAGGCAAGCCGTAACTTATAGAGTCCGGCATAATTCAGGGGAAAGAGCAGAAACAAAAAGATACCGGCGATGATAGCCACATGCATTCCGCTGAGTGCCAGCACATGCGCTATACCCGTGTTGGCGAAAAGCTGACGGGATTCCTCTGTGAGATAGTCGCGGTCGCCGGCAAGGACTGTAATCAGGAAATTGCGAGCATCGCGCGAAAGGGTTGTGTTCTCTATGGCTTTTACTATGACATCGCGACAGGAGGTGGCTACGCCGTTGAGCGAGCGCCGATGTGCAATAAGATGCACGTCACCATTCGTCACATCAGCCCTGTAAAGGAAACCACGGCGTGCCATGCGCTCGGCGTATGTGTTGTCGAAACTGTTTTCGGAATTCCGGATTCTTCGGAAGGAGGCCGGGAAGATTACCACATCATCCACATCCTTGTAAAGGGCATCACAATTCACTATTGCCTGAAAATTCGGGCAATTCACTTGCGTGCCGTCGCGGGCGATGAGTTGCCTCACATCCATCACCACGCGGTCGCCACGGTTGGTGGCTGTGATGTCGCGGATATGGCCGAGTGCTGCCTTGTAAGCGGAGAAATTGTCGCCGGGCATTTCAAAAGGGCGCTCTAAATCAGCGCTGAAGATGCCTATGCCGCAAAACCAGAGAGCCAGCCAGACTTGATGCAGATAGCGATAGCGATAGCCGGCCAGCGGATTGCGCGAGAGACGAAGGGTGAATAGGTAAATCAGCGAACCGGTAACAATCTCAGACGCAGCCACCCAGCCATCCGCCCCGAAAGAGGCAGAGAGAATGCCGACCGCCAAGGCCAGCACCGGAATAAGCATGGGAGCATACAAGGCTTATTGATTGATGATTATCGTTCCTTCCGGACTGAGGAGTGAGGTCACAAATTTAGCATATATTTCCGGGTTCGCAAAATATTTTATCAAAGTATGCCAAGAAGGGAATAGTGCAGTCGCTCCGCGACTATTCTTGATATGATTTCAGGATGGCGAGATTGCGCTCGTAGCGAGGATAGTAAAGTTTGCCGTTTTCCACTTTTGCAGTCTGGCCAGTGTAAAGTTCCGTCACCTCCTCACATTCCTGAAAAATGCCGCTTACTTTTATCGGTTTGCCGGCTTCGGGACGCAACTTTATCAATATCGTGTCATTATCATCATATCTCACACAGGTGTGGGGGTCGATGGTGCGCTGGCGACCTCTACCTATCACCGGATTCGCTCTTCGCATCTTTCCCAACTTCCGGTAATGCTCAAGCTGCGCCTCGTCAATATCATTCCAGTCCATATCGGAGCGGAAGGCCTGGTCGCTGTCAACATTAAATTGCGCATCATTTAGTTTGCGGCCGGTCTCATCCCCATAGAACACCTGCGCCACCCCCGGCGTCAGAAGAAAAGTTGTGGCGCAATCAATCATATTCTCCATATCGGCGTCGCGATGATATGAATTATTGAGATAACTGAATGGATGCCAGTTGTCATGAACCGCCATGCTGTCGGCATATGCCTGCCAGGTATAAACGATATTGTCCAAATCGCCATGCTTTGGAAAGAAGAAATTCACCATGCTCGAGAATCCAGCAGCGGCATAATCCGGTTTGTAATCGATTGAAGCGTTATCGAAATCGCCAGTCATATAGAATTTATCAGTCCATTTTGAAGCCGGCGACTCCGGATGGGCAGCGCGCCACTTGGCAAGAGCCTCATTGCAAGCCTCATTAAGTTCTTTCCACCTGTTGAGATGCACATTCTCCACTATGTCGCACCGAAAGCCGTCAATTCCAAATTCCTTCACCCAGGATGCAATCCATGCAATCACATATTGCATCGGCGACCACTTTCTGTTGTTACGCAGTTTGAGTGCCGAGGGATTCACCCAAGCATCATTTTTCCTACCCTCATTTTCCCATTTGCGAAGCAGGAAGTCGGGGATATCCACCGGCTTGTCGCTCTCATCCTTAAAATCGGGCATGCCGAAGAGTGTTGCTTCCAAAGGATTGCTTTCATCCCAGTTTTCATCCGGCATACGCACCCAGTCGCGCCCGTACCATCCCCTCCAGTTAAGGCGATTGGCAAAGAAATCATCGAAACTCCAGTCGCGGTGATGGCGTGCCGCCTCCTCTTCGGTCAGACCGGTGTCAGCAAAACCCAATTGCACGGCATCAAGCAACGTAGGATAACCAGGGTCGTTCAAGTTAGCACCCAACATCACTCTTATTCCCTGCGAATGCAGGGTATCCACAAGTTCGCGGAATTCCTCAACAGTGCCATAATTCTTGTCAATCTGAGTATAGTCCAGTGGATAATACCCGTGATAGCCATAGTGGGGGAAATCATTCACCGAGCCGGAGCCAGACATCCAACCGTGAATCTGCTCATACACATCGGTCATCCACACCACATCGACACCCAAATCCCTGAAATAGTTTTCCCCAGCCTTCTTTAGAAGTCCCTTGAAGTCGCCGCCATGGAAGGTGGCCGCATTCAGGCGCTCGCTGCCATAATCCACAATGCGGCCATAATTGACATCATTGGTGGTATCGGCGTTGCAGAATCTGTCGGTAATCACAAAATAGACTGTGGCATTGCACCAGTCGAAATCAGTTCCACGCGAATGTACAGGAAGACACAGTCCGACAAGGATAAGAATTGCAAACAGTATTGATTTTCTCATGATAGGGTGATTTTTTTGCAAAATTACCCTTAGGGATCAAAGCCTGCAATACTGATTTATAACCACGTCGGTTACGGCGAATATCAAAGGATACCCATCGAGGTGGCGGCCGTTATCGCCTCCACGGAATTACCCACGCTCAGGCGTTCAAGGATATTCTGCCGATGACGGTTGACCGTGTGTATACTGATTCCTAACGCATCGGCAATCTGCTTGCTTGGCTTCCCTTGGCGGATGAGTTGAAGAATCTCCTTCTCCCGTTGCGTGAGTATTTGTTTCTTCCTGCCGGAAAAAGAGAGGCTGATTATTTGTCCGGAATGACAATTTATGATGCATGGGCTAATCATATTCCCATTATCCTGCGATGGAGACAAATCATAACAACAAAGAATCAACCAGATTTTGCCGGCCGGCGAAGGGCGCATAATCGTTGTACTGTTGTCGAACACACGGTATACTCCATCTCTATCCTTTATTCTTATTCGGCAAGAAGCCTTATACTGTAGTTTCTCCTCCGCAGGGAGCGCGTCCACAAACTTGAAATATTCATATTCAAGCATCCTTTTCTCCACAAGATCCTCCGGATGAAGACTGTTGTAGATTACATCCTCATCACTTGATGCTATTTCCCGGTATTCTCGTGGATGCTTAGCAATTCCGAGTAAGGAAGCAATCTCTCCGCCAAAAAGATAACAATAGTCGCGCGAGGCATCGGTTATTACGCAACACACATTTGTGGCCGAAGCCAAAGCTGCCGCCCTCGTCTTGCATACATCCAAATCCGCAGCATCCAGAGTCTCATCCTCAAGATGCTGCGAAGAATAAATCTGATTGAGTTCCTTCCTAAGGACATCCATTATTTCAGGTTTCAGACTATAAAAGGCCTTTTACGAATTTGGCGATGGTCTCTAAGACTTCGGGAGAGACAGTTTCTCTGATTTCACCGTATTCTGCCACTTCGCCTGTCACTGCGTGCTGCATGAGATGATTGAGGTCTGGCATCAGCAGGGTTTGCGAATGAGGTGCCAGTTCTTTTATCACTCTCAGATTGTCGGGATTCACCTGGGTGTCCTTGCTCCCGTTGACAGCAAGTGCGGGACATTTCACTTTTGCAAGATATTTCCGCGGATTGAGTGTCAGGAACGCGTCAAACCAAGGACCACGCATCTGATTCTTCGCCTCATTGAGCGACTGGATAATCTGCTGAGGAACATTCAGTCCCTTCGAGGCGGCAAGGACATTCAAGTCGATGGGCGCATTCTCCCCTTTCTTTATCCGGTCGGCGATGGCGTCAAAGTAGAGTTCAATTAATTGCAGACTATTTTCAAGGTCAGCGCCCGTCAAACCGGCTTTTTCTAGACTGTGACGATTCTGCCGCAGCATCGTCTCCTTGCCGGACAAGGCCATACCGGCGAGCGAGACAATGAAGTCGGCTTTCTTTTCCGCACCCGCCATGAATGCGATTGTGCCACCCTCAGAATGGCCGAGCACCCCCACTTTGCCTATGGCCGGGATGGAGCGAAGCAGTTTGACTCCGCTTAGAGCATCATCCTTGAGAGTGAATGTGGTGGCAGTGTTGAAATTACCGGTGGATTTTCCCGTGCCACGGTCGTCATAGCGGAGAGTGGCGATGCCGTTGCGGGCGAGATAGTCGGCGATTACGGCAAATGGCTTGTGCTCAAAAAGTTCTTCGTCGCGGTTTTGCGGTCCGCTACCGGTCACCATCACCAAGGCCGGTATCTTTTTGCTGTAGTGGGTGAGCGGCATGGTGAGTGTCGCGCTGAGTACGGCACTGTCGGGAGCTCGAAATATGGTGTCTGTCACTGTGTATGGGAACGGTGGCTTGGGCGTTTGCGGGCGACGCTCCTCAATGGAACTGTTCGGGGTGAGGTCAAGGGGAAATGACATGCCTCTTTGCGAGAATTGACCCTTGATGAGTCCGGGCGTAATCTTTCCGGCATAAGATGCACCAATCATATCGCAAGAAAGGGCCACGGAGTCGGATGTGCAGTAAGTAACCCGTGTAGGGATACCCTTGGCGCCCTGCGCCGGAGAATCCATAGTGCACTGCATTTGCCCGGAGGCATCCTTCGAGAAATTAAACACCAAAGGCAATTTCATCTGCCCAAGGTCAAGTTCGCCGCGCCAGGAGCCTGTCTGCGCCGACATTTCTACGGCAAAAAGAGAAACAAACGCAAACGTGAGCAGGGAGGCGAATATCAGATGATTGGGAAACTGTAGTTTCATAGTTTATTTATTTTATCAGGCAGTCGCACCGCGGCTGAGGTTTGTTTATTCCACAAAATTAATAAAATTTATCTGACGCTCAAACAGATGGCGACTTTTTCTTTTGCAGTGAAAAGTATTACTATTTAGACCCCATCCCACAAAAAATGTTAACGCAGGGGTCGCAGATGTGCCT
>CAJLTZ010000043.1 GCA_905209725.1 uncultured Muribaculaceae bacterium | reverse complement strand
GCAGCAAAGGTAATCATTGCCGGAAAATATTCCTCGCGGAGTTTGGGACGTTTACTTTACATACATGACCGGAAAGGACTCCGGACCCTGACGGGCCCGGAGTTATCTTTATGTATATGCGTGTTGTGTTTGAGGAAATCGATGCCTGAGAAGTAATCTTTTCTAAGAAATCTTTGCTTCTACATGGTTGATAATCCTGTCGGCGAATGCATCGAGGTTTTCACGGTTGATTATCCGGAGTTTCTCTGCGGGTATGGCATCGTAGCCATATTTGAGTCCGGCGAGCGCACCGGCCACGGCGGCGTTGGTATCGGAATCTCCGCCTGCATCCACCATTGAATGAATCATGTCGGCAGCAGAGTCTTTGTGCCAGAGTGCCCAGAGTGCCGATGCCATGCACTTGCGGGTATATTGGCAAGTGTCCTCATCATCGAGTTCGAGGTCTTCCAGTTCGCCGTCGTAGGCCTGCTGCAGGAAAGGGAGTGTGCGTCGGTCGATGTCGCAGCAAAGTTCCTCCATATCTTCATAGGAGGTTTCCCGGTCATTATAAAGCAGGTCGTGGGCCATACGTGCGATTAAAGTCATGCTCGACACGCAGCGGGTGTCATCGTTGGTGAGGAGGGTGAGCCGGCGACAGTCGTCGCGCAGCGTCTTGCGGTCGGCCACAAGTCCGGCGGCCACGCCCCGGTGCATCGCCTCATTGCTTGCCTCTGTGATTCCGCGTCTTGTCCACTCCTGATGTGCCACCCTGATCGGGTCGTCGGCCCAGCCGTCGGCGCGGAACATTATTTTCATCAACATCGACAGGTCGTCCTCATGCTCCTCATGCCATTGGAGCATTGCGTGGGCAAGATGACGCTCGTCAACCCCGCCGCATTCCATGATGGAATCCGCGATGAGCATAAGAAATACTGTATCGTTGGTGTAGTCTCCGTTTCTCCATTGGCAGCGATGGGCATCGCGGATTATTTCTGAGAAATGGCGTATGCCATTGGGATAATAGCATAAGATTTCGTTGCGTGTCATGAATGCCGTGCCAAGACCGAGAGCGTCTCCGTATGCGTATCCATACACGGCACCGTAGATTTTGTCCTTGAGTGTCATAGTGGTGTTAGAAGATTTGTTAAAATTTTAATTTATGCCCCATCTTGAAATTACGCCTGTCTCGCAGCTGCACCTTATCTTCGGCCTTTTGTCTCAGTCGCATAGCCCGCTATGCTCCTTCGCCTGCAAGACCGAATATGAGGCACATCTGCGACCCCTGCGTTAACATTTTTTGTGGGATGGGGTCTTAGTTTCCCGCCGGATGATCTGGCCATCCGGTTTCGGTGTGCTTTATGAACAGTCAGTTAGGTTTCTGCCCACAAATATAAACATATTCCGTGGAATGACAAGCGGAAATAGAAAAATTTTTCAGATTATCGTCTGAGACGCCGGAAGAAGTCGGTCATCAGAGTGCTGCATTCCTCCTCAAGAATTCCGCCTTCCACTATGGTTTTGGGATGAATCGGGGTGCGTTCACCCTCAAAGCAACTGAAAAATCCGCGTTTCGAATCGGATGCGCCGTAAACAATCCTTCCAATCTGACTCCATCCCAAGGCTCCGGCACACATCGTGCAGGGTTCCACGGTGACATAAATCGTGCAGTCGGGAAGATATTTGCCTCCAAGGGTGTTGGCTGCGGCAGTGAGTGCTATCATCTCGGCGTGTGCGGTGACATCGGTGAGTTTCTCAGTCATATTGTGTCCGCGTGCCACAATCCGGCCTGAATTCGACACAATTACGGCACCCACCGGTATCTCGCCCGAATCGAAGGCTTGGCGGGCCTCCTCGAGCGCCAGGCGCATGTAGCGCTCATCTTTATTCTCGGTATCCATTAAAAGTCAATCTATTTCCGGGTAAACAGTGAATTGATAAGGTCGCGCACCTCCTCCATGAGCCAAGCCGGAGTGGAAGTGGCTCCACAGATGCCCACAGTGCCTGCGCCCTCAAACCAGCGCGGGTCGATTTCCGAACCCTCTGTCACGGCATAGGTGCGGGAATTGACGCGACGGCATTCCTCAAGGAGGACCTTGCCATTGCTGCTCTTGGCCCCGCTCACGAACACCACCACATCATGTGCCGCAGCAAATAAACGTATTTTTTCACTACGGGTGGCCACCTGGCGACAGATGGTGTCGAAATATTCAAAACTACCCGCTTTCTTGCGGCGTCTTATCTCCTCCACTACGCGACGGAAGCCGTCGAGGCTCTTGGTGGTCTGTGAATAGAGAAGGATGTCGCGGTCAAGGTCGAGACTCTCTAATTCTTCGAGGTTCTGTATCACCACAGCCTCTCCATCAGTCTGGCCCACAAGGCCATTCACCTCCGCGTGTCCCTGCTTGCCGTAAATCAGAATCAGGGGCATCCGTTCTATCTTGCCGGCTTTGAGAAGGGCAAGGTTTTCGTCGTAAGCCTTCTTGATGCGCTGCTGCAGGCGTAGCACCACCGGGCAGGTGGCATCAATCACGGAGATATTGTTGCGCCGGAGGGTGGCGTATGTGGCAGGTGGTTCACCATGGGCCCGGAGAAGCACGGTGGAATCGTGTAGATTCTCGAGGTCGGCATGGGTGATTGTCTCGAGTCCGCGGAGGCGAAGCCGCTCCACCTCGGAGGCATTATGCACGATGTCGCCCAGGCAGGCCAGCCGCCCGGTGCGCTCCAGTTCCTCCTCCGCCTTGCGGATGGCCGTCACCACTCCGAAGCAGAAGCCGGAATTGCTGTCAATCTCAACTACGGGAACATTGGCGCCCGCGGCCTTAGCGGCTGCGGGCGCTTGTGAATCATTTGCTTTTTTCGTCATATAGGTCGAGAAGAATCTGCATCTGCTGCTGATGATTGAGGTTGTCGTTGTTGAGCAGGAAGGCATCGGAGGCTCTTCGCAGCGGCGACACCTCGCGTGTGCTGTCGATATGGTCGCGTTCGCGGATATTGGCGAGCACCTCCTCATAATTGGTGGCCAATCCCTTTTCTTCCAACTCCTTGAGGCGACGGCGTGCCCGTTCTTCGGGAGAAGCCTCCACAAAGACTTTCATCTCCGCGTTTGGAAACACTGTGGTGCCGATGTCGCGGCCATCCATCACGATTCCCCTCTCTTCGCCGAAGGCCTGCTGTTGAGCCCCCATCTCGCGGCGCACGTCCGGTATTTCCGCCACCTGGCTCACATTGCTGCTAACCTCCATGTCGCGGATCTCGCGTTCCACATCCTCGCCGTTGAGCAAGGTGTGCTGCACGCCGTCGGCGCCGGCCGGGCGGAACGAAACCTTGATATCAGGCAATGCCGCCACAAGGCGCGCCGTGTCCACATGATGGTCGGGTGTAATCATGCCGTGGCGCATCGCGTAGAGCGTCACGGCGCGATACATAGCCCCGGAATCCACATACACATATCCGATGCGGCGTGCAAGTTCGCGCGCCATAGTGCTTTTTCCGCTCGACGAGTATCCGTCGATCGCTATCACTATCTTCTTCATTTTTTTTGCTGGTCTGTTTTTTAGTTTCCTTTTTGGCCTTCGGAGCAGTCTTGGCAGTTGACTTCTTTTCAGCCTTAGGTGCGCTCTTCTTGGCCGGTTTGCTCTTTACGCGGCGGAGCACCTGTGCCGAGCGCGACGGAATATACATCTGCAGCCATCCCTTGCCGGAAGGACTGTAGAGGGGGTCGGGCTGCGTGAAATGATGGATATTGTCATCGGTGAGCCCGTATCCTCCGAAAGCCGGGTCGTCGCTGTTGAGCACCACCTCATATTCTCCGGCCGGAGCGAGGAAGCCATAGCCCTCGAACGATTTCACCGGATTCCAGTTGAATACAAACACAAGGTCGCCGCGCATGAAGGCAAGCACCTGGTCGTCGTCCTTCTCCCAGAGTTTCTCTACGGGCAGCGCCTGGAAATTGTAAACTCCTGACACAAGTTCTATCATCGCATTGTCGAAGGCATTGAGGAATTTATACTTGAGGTCCTCGCGGTCCACAAGGTCCCATTGGCGGCGGGCATACTTATAGCTCCAGCCGTTACCCTCACGCGGGAAGTCGATCCATTCTGGATGGCCGAACTCATTGCCCATGAAATTGAGGTAGCCGCCATTGATGGAGGCGAGCGTCACGAGGCGAATCATCTTGTGGAGCGCCATGCCGCGTGCCACCACGCCATTCTGGTCATTCACCTCCATGTGCCAGTACATCTCCTTGTCGATCAGGCGGAAGATGATTGTCTTGTCGCCTACGAGCGCCTGGTCGTGGCTCTCGCAGTAACTTACGGTTTTTTCGTCCGAACGCCGGTTGGTGAGTTCCCAGAAGATGGATGTGGGATGCCATTCCTCATCCCTCTTCTCCTTAATCATCTTAATCCAGTAGTCGGGGATGCCCATGGCAAGACGATAGTCGAAGCCCATGCCGCCATTCTCGAAACTAGCGGCCAGGCCGGGCATGCCGCTCATCTCCTCGGCGATGGTGATGGCTTTGGGGTTCACCTCATGGATAAGCATATTGGCGAGCGTCAGATACACGAGGGCATTCGTGTCCTGGTTGCCGTCGTAATAGTCGCCATAGCCGCCGAAAGCCTTTCCGAGGCCATGGTCGTAATATAGCATAGAGGTTACGCCGTCGAAGCGGAAGCCATCGAATTTGTATTCCTCGAGCCAGAATTTGCAGTTGGAGAGCAGGAAATGCAGCACGCTGTTCTTGCCATAGTCGAAGCAGAGGGAGTCCCAAGCCGGATGTTCGCGGCGTGAGTCGCCGTAGAAGTAGAGGTCGTAGCTTCCGTCGAGCCGGCTGAGACCCTCGGCTTCATTTTTCACTGAGTGGGAGTGGACGATATCCATAATCACGGCAATGCCGAGGGAATGGGCGTCGTCGATAAGGCGCTTGAGGTCGTCGGGGGTGCCGAAGCGCGAGGAGGCCGCGTAGAAATTCGACACATGGTAGCCGAACGAACCGTAATAGGGGTGTTCCTGGATGGCCATGAGCTGGATGGCATTGTAGCCATCCTTGGCCACGCGGGGAAGGATGTTGCGGCGGAATTCATCGTATGTACCCACACCCTCCCTGTTCTCGGCCATGCCCACATGGGCCTCATATATGAGGAGCGGGCGAGTGTCGGGGGTGAAATCGCGGTTCTTGAAGCTATAGGGATGCTCCGGAGCGTATACCTCGGCGGAGAATATCTTTGTGTCGGAATCCTGCACCACGCGGCGCGCATAGGCCGGGATTCTCTCTCCGTCGCCGCCGGGCCAGTATACGTGCATCTTGAAGAGGTCGCCGTTATGGATCATGTCGGGGGCAAACTTCCCCTCCCAGGAGCCGTCGGGCAGACGCTCCAGCGAATAGCGGTCGTCATCCTTCCAGTCGGAGAATACGCCGATGAGGTAAATTTTCGTGGCATTGGGCGCATATTCGCGGAATATCCAGTTGCCCTCCTTGTCGCGGTGGAGGCCATGGTAATTATATGCGTTCGCGAATTTATCGAGCGAACCGTCGGTGTTGCGTGTCAGATCCTCCAGTTTGTTGATCACATCCTGGTGACGTCCCTCGATGGCATCGGCATATGGCTCGAGCCAGGGGTCGTTGCGGAGAATTGCAAGTTGCTTTTTCACTGTGGGTTATATTGATTAGTTATTTTTATTTTGAATCTCGTAGGCCTCCTCAGGGGTCTCGGCGTGGAGGCAGCGCATCACCACCTGTCTCACCGCTTCGCTATCCTTTGTGTTCGACTTCAGCAGGTCGAGCACTCCGGAAATATAGTCCTCCTTGGTCTTGTATCCGAGCAGGGTGTGCACGCATGACTCCGGGAGCATCGGCTTATGGTTGAACACGAGCAGTATACCCTCGTAGTCCTCGTCGCGGGCGAGCATTGCGAAGTGCTCGCGCACCTGATTGTAATATTTGCGGGGTTCGAGCTTCACCCAAAGTTGCTTCAGATGAGTCTCGAGGGCGGTGATGCAGGAGAAGCGGGCGTCGATGCGGCACTCCACATCTCGTTTCACCTTGTGGCGCACATGCTGTAGAGCCTGCTCGTCGGAGTGGCGCTTGAAATTGCGCACCACTTGCTGTTTCACCCGGCGCAGAATCTTGCCGGCATCCTTGCCGCGTGCCTTCGCCATTATTTTTATTACGTCGGGGAGAAGAAAAATGTTTTCCACTTCGGCCACATCGGGCACCATTATCTGTTTCTGACGCAGATAATCCACCTCTTTGTCGGTGCGGCGGTCGCGGTCCACGATGCCGCGGCTGCGGAGATGATGCAGGGTGGTCATGTCGTTGAAGGATCGTGTGGTCTCGATCACCTTGTTGCAGCTGCCCAGCGGTTTCACAGTCATGTCGCGGAACACAAGGCTATAAAGCCGGGCGTCGATGGAATGGCGCGCGTCACCCTCGATGAAGAGCACGGGCTTGCGCGATCCGGCAAGTTCCACGAGCAGGTCCTCCTTCAGCTGGTCGGTGGGGAGAATCTCATAGTCCCATGCGTGACGCTCCTTGTCGAAGGATTTCACCCAGATGCAGGTGTTGCGGGTGCGGGAGCTCACAAAGTCCACATCCACCGAATTATACACAAACGTGCAGTCGGGCCGCAGCGACTCTATTGAGTTCCAGAGACTTCCCATTATTGACGGGTGCACGAAGAGGGATGGGGAGTCGATGAAAATCACGGCCTCGGGCATCGCGAAGAGCACTGCGCCGAGATAATAGAGCACAGTCTTCTCGCCCTGGCTCAGAGAGGGGGTGCCCACTAGGTCGTTGCCTGCCGTGGTGGAGAAAAGCAGGCGTCCGCTGGTGCGCATTATCTTGTTGCCGGGGAAGATGCGCTCCCATATCCGTTTTATTTTGTCGAGTTTGCTGGGCTTGAACACCTGCTTTTTGCCCTTGCCTCCGAGATGCACGCTCTCCTTAATATTGAGAAGCGACTCCACCTCATCGGCGAAGAGCATATAGGAGAGTTTGTCGAGCTGGCTCACGGCATCGGTGCGCATATAGCTTTGCTGGCGGATAGCCTCGCGATAGAGGGCGTCGATTGAGCCGGGCATCGTGCTCTCGTCGGCCGATGGAAAAAATGCCCCTAATGCGCTCAGACAGTAGGCGCGCGGGCCGCAGAGCTCCATCATCTCCTCCATAAAACTCGATTTGCCCGCGCCATTGCCGCCGATAATCGTGATCTGGCGACTGTCGCAGAAATCGTTGGTAGCGTTCCCCTTGAGACGCTTCGGCAGAATCGTCTTCTCCATATCTCTATCTTTATAATTTTCGTAAATTTATGAAAAAATCTTAACTTTGCCAAATATTTCGGCTTGTTCCGTATGGTATAAACTTTTAACTGATTATAAATAAACAGGATATGTTTTCGGGAATAGTAGAGGAAGCCGCGAAAGTGGTTGGTATAGAAAGAGAGGAAGACAATCTGCATCTCACATTGCAGTGTTCGTTTGTGGATGAATTGCGCATCGACCAGAGCGTGTCGCATAATGGCGTGTGCCTCACGGTGGTACGCCTTGGCGACGGCACCTACACCGTAACTGCGATTAAGGAGACGCTGCTGCGTTCCAATCTCGGACAGCTTGAGGTGGGATCGCTGGTGAATCTGGAGCGCAGCATGCGCATCGACGGCCGTCTCGACGGCCACATCGTGCAGGGCCATGTGGATCAGACTGCAGTCTGCACCGACCTTGTGGAGGCAGAGGGCAGTTGGTATTATACGTTCCGCTTCCGTGTGTCACGTCAGATGGCGCGTCGCGGATATGCCGTGGTCGACAAGGGTTCGGTCACTGTAAATGGCGTCAGCCTCACCGTCTGCGAGCCCGCCGACCTTCCCGGCTCAAACGCAGAGGAACTGGAATGCGAGTTCAAGGTGGCTATCATTCCTTACACCCACGACCACACGAATTTCCGCGACATCCGCCCAGGCACTGTGGTCAATCTTGAATTCGACATCCTTGGTAAATATCTTGCCCGCCTCGCCTCGCTCTGAGAATCTCCACATTCTTAGAACAGACTTCATTATATATAGAGAGATAGCCGTCCTTTACCTGGGCGGCTATCTTATTAACAGGGTATATGACGATCTGATTATTTCTTGCGGCGTCCTTCGAGTGCCTGACGCAGACGGTCGAGACCGTTGCTTAGGTTGTCGCCGTTTTGGGTGTTACCATTGGTTGAGGATTTTGTCGAGGTATTCTTGTTCGACGAACCTTTTGTGGTGGTATTTTTGTTTGAGTTCTTGTTCGAACTGCCTGTGGTTGAAGTGCCCTTTGCGCCGCCGCCGAAGATGTTTCCGAGGCCGTCGAGGATACCGCCTGCGGCGTTCTCTTTCTGGCCACCGTCGGCCGAGAGGCGGAATCCTACGCAGAGGCCGTCATAGCTGTCAAGTATGTCGCTGAGTGCGGATGCAAGTTTTATTCCAGTGAATTTTGCTACGGCCGTGAGCACCTTCATCATCTTGGTGGCGTCGAACATCAGGTCCATCGACTGGGATGTTTTCTGCACATAGGTCGTGACCGATCCGAGCGGGATTGCGCCGAGAGCGGTGAAACTGAACTCGAACACGCCGGGGTCGGCGTCCTTGGGCTGCGTCACTGTACCCTTGAGTTTGAGGGCTTTCAACTCGATGGTGAAGTTGGCCTCGTCGTCAATAGTCACTATGGCATTCGTCAGTCCGTATTTGGAATAATAGGGGGCGAGTTTGCTTTCGATGGTGGCGGCAGCCGCGATGCCGCCGGCCTTCTTCAGGAATCCCTCTCCCTGGAAGCAGACGGCCGGTCCGCTCGACACCCATTTTCCCTGCAGGTCGTCGAGTGTGATGTCTGACGATGAGAACACGCCGCTGAGGATATTGCCTATAGTCTGGCCGCCGTCTCCCTTGAAGAGGTCGGATAGCCCCTGGGCATTGGTCATATTTACCCCGCCTATGGCCAAAATGGCGGAAATAACAAGCGCTTTTGTTATATTCATAAGATATTTTTGGTTAAATTGGCACATTGTTTATACAATAGCGTCAATAAATTGTGTGGCTTAAATAAAAAATATTAATTTTGCTTTCGTTTCTTAGACGTGATTTGCGCCGGATGGTTTATTCCCCTTTTTGGCGTTTTTTAATCCTGATATGAAGCGTGTGGATTGTGGGTCGACTCGGAACAAAACAACAATAACATATCTATAATGAAAAAATTCAGAACTGGAATGTTGATGCTGACTCTGGCAGCCGCTATGGGCCTTACCTCCTGTAGCGATGAGAGTCCCTGGGAGGGCAGTTCCACAGAGGGTGGCATCAATGTGAATCTCACGGCCGATGGCCGCGTGATGCGGCACACCCGTGCCGATGACACGCTCAGCCCCGTGGTGCCGGAGAGTTCCGCATTCGGAATCGCTCTTTCCAAGAGCGATGACAGCTATTCAAAGTCGTGGGCTTCCGTGGAGGCTTTCAATCACGAGAAGGGATTTCCCATCGGCGACTACAAGCTTACGGCCACCTATGGCGACCTGAACACGGAGGGTTTCGAACTTCCCTGCTATCAGGGTGTGAGCGACGTGCACGTGGCTCCCGGCGAGACCACTAATGTGGATGTCACTGCCACTCTCGCGAATGCGATGGTGTCGATCCGCTACACGCAGGATTTCATCGACAATTTCAGCAGCTATAGCGCCGCTGTGCAGACCGAGGGTCACGAGTGGGTGGTATTCGCCCAGAATGAGGACCGCCCGGCATATATCTCACCTTCCGAGGAGGTGAAACTTAACATCACCCTCGCTAATGCCGACGGCGGCCGCGTCACTGTGCAGCCTGCCGGCTTCCGCGCCCAGGCACGCCGCCATTATGTGGTGACTATCGGCGTCAACGGTAACACCACTTCCGGCGACCTCGCCCTGGATGTTGTGTTCGACGAGGATGTTGTGGCTGAGACCGTAAATGTCCCTCTCGGCGACGAACTCTGGACAGCACCTGCACCCTCCGTCAAGGAGAAGAACTTCACCATAGGCACACCACTTGAAATATTTGAGTATGCAGAGACCACGGAGAATCCTGAGTTCCACGTGTTCGCATTCGGTGGCCTGCGTCAGACCACGCTCAATATAGTGACCACAGCAAGTTATTTCCCCGCTTTTGGCAAGAGCGTCGACCTGATTGGCTCAACTCCTCTTGTTCAGAGCCAGTTGCGCGCCGAGGGCGTGGAGTGCAGCGGTTTCTTCAAGAATGTTGACCGTCTTGGCGTGATCAATGTGAAGGGTATGCTCTCGAAACTCCCCGCCGGCAACTACAAGATTGAGGTTTCGGCAGTGGATGCCCTGACCCGTGTCTGCGAGCCCACTGTTCTCGAAGTCAATGTCAAGACTGTGGAGGTGGAACTTGCAAAGGCTGCCAATGTCGGTTTCCAGGCCACTCAGATGACTGTGGATGTCAACACCAACTGTCCCGCTATCAAGGATAAGGTTTCATTCCTTGCGCAGGACGGCAACAACCGTATGGTTGAGGCACCCATCCTCAACGTGGAGCAGATCACCGGCACCCGCAGTTCCCAGCCCTACACTTTCCGTTATACTCTGAAGATTGATGCTGCCACATCGCAGAATATCGACGTGCAGATGACCCTCGGCAATAAGAAGCGCACCATCACAGTGCCTGTGGACGTGCCCGACTTCACCGTCGAACCTGACGCATTCGCCAAGAAGGTAGTGATCAGGGTTACGCCGAAGGCAGGCAATGTGGCAACGCTGATGCCAAGCCTTAAGGTTTACAAGGGCGACCAACTCGTAACCACCGGCATCATCCGCGACAATGAAAAGGGTTTCATCACCATTACCGGGCTGACACCTTCCACTACATACAGCGACTATCATGTGGACCTTAATGCTTCGATTGTGCGTAATGTGGGTGTGTTTACCACAGAGGCAGATGCCACAGTTGCCAATGGCGATATGTCGGCCACGACGCAGACTATCAATATGCAGAATGTATATGTAGGCGGCCAATTCCAAGTATGGCCTGCTAATTATGATATTTGGGCAAATATAGTTCGCAGTGAAGCAAACGGTTGGGCATCGATCAATGCCAAAACCTGTCGTGCTGATGTCACTCAGAACACATGGTTCTGCGTTCCCTCAACATTCGTTGAAAATGGAGAGAGTGTGATTCGCTCGGTTGGATACAGTCATAATGGCACTCGTCCCGAAAGAACAGGTGGGCCCGCAAGCACAACATACTATTGCACTAATACGCCCTCTGATGGTGACCTCACAAAGGCTGCCGGCGAGATGTTCCTTGGTTCATATGTGTTCGATACCCGCGTTGACCAGATAGAATGGACATCGCGTCCCTCTACATTCTCCTTCAATTATCGTTACGTTCCGATTAATAATAGTGAGAAGGCTGAGGCATATCTTGAACTCGTTGATGCTTCCGGAAGTGTGATCGCTACAACCGACATCACTCTTGATGCGGCATCTCAGACTCAGACCAAGACTGTTTCTTTCTCCGGTTATCCTTTCGGTAAGAAGGCAGCCAGGATTCGTCTCGGCTTCCGATCGACTAAGGGTACTCCTGCAATTCATATTCCTACAGGTGGAGAATTAAATGAAGGGTTGGCGTGGAATAATTTCACAGATAATAGTGCACGTCACCGCGGAGACAACAATTATCATGCTGTGGCTACCGGTTCGGTGCTCTATATCGACAATGTGCGTCTCGGCTATGACGAAGTTCCCGCAGCTGCTCGTCGCCGCCATGCAAGAAAGTAAGAGCCTTTTAGCAAGAATTTTAAGAATATCAAGATGAAAAAGATATATATTATTTCTCTTTGCGCCGCGGCTCTGCTGGCCGGCGGTTGCTCCAAGGAGAATCCCTTCGGCGGAGAATACTCCGGCAATGAGGGAAAGGTGCTCAAGTCGGCCCTCGATATGAGTGTGGTCAACGATGAGATCATCCATTCCACCCGCGCCGAGGCCAGGGCCGAGGATTTCACGGTGGTCTTTACAAAAGAGGGCGAGTCTGCCCCCGCCGCCAAATATAAGTATGCCGATATGCCGGAGGTGGTTGTCCTTCCCGAAGGAAAATACACTTGCACTGCGACATATGGCGAAGACCGTATCGCCGACTGGGAGAATCCCTATTTCCTCGGCGTGTCGGAGCCCTTCGATGTAGTGGCCTATGAGATCACAAGCTATATCGAGCCTATCGAGTGCACACTCCAGAACGTGAAGGTGACCGTGGTGTTCGACCCGGCCCTTCAGGCCCGTATGAGTGAGGACGCTTTCGTTGAGGTGAAGGTCGGTGATAACGACGGCCTAAACTATACATCTGCTGATGCTTCCGCTGGTAAGGCGGGTTTCTTCAAGCATACTGCTGAAAGTACACTTGTGGCTACCTTCAATGGTGCCATCGACGGTATCCAGACCGTAGAGACCAAATCCTTCAAGGATGTGAAGAAGGGTCATCACTATAAGATCACATTCCGCATCCACGACCATAATGGCGATGGCACAGGCGATGCCGAAATCAATGGCGTTAAGGTTGACGCAACTGTCAGCACGGAGGATCTCGTGCGCAATGTTGACCTTCCCGACGAACCGATGCTCGATGACAGCGAGCGCCCAAAAGAGGATGATCCTGACAATCCTCCCACACCCGATGAAAAGGGCCCGAAGATTGAGGGAAGTGGTAATATTAAACTCGGCGAAGTTAACGTGGTTCATGCCGGCGATGTTGTTGAACTCCTGATTACATCCGAGGCCGCCGGTGGCTTCACCACCTTCACCTGCGATATCGACTCTCCGACGCTTACTCCCGAGGAACTTCAGAACGTGAATCTCAGTTCGCATCTCGACCTTGTGAATCCGGGTAGTCTTGAAGGCCCGCTTCAGGAGATTGGCATCCCTGTAAATGTAGGCGGCCAGAACAGCGTTACCTTCAAACTCACCGACTTCCTCGGTATGCTTGGCGCACTAGGTCTCGACTATACCCACACCTTCACACTGACTGTTGGAGATGCCGATGGCACCACTACCAAGTCGCTTATCCTCAATCTTAAATAATCGACAGCTGCTATGAATAAGATAATGAATTATTTTACAGCTTCGGCTGTCGCACTCTCCGCTGCGGCTCTTATGCAGTCCTGCTCGCTCGATGAACCGTTCGGCGCAGGCGATGAGGGATCGCTTACAATCACCACCGAGATCAAGGGTGACCTTAAGGTCCAGACCCGCGCCATGTCGGCCGAACGCCTCGACTCGCTACGCAAGAACTGTGTGATTTATATCGAAAATTCAAAAGGCGTGCTCCGCAAATACAAGGGTGTGGACAATATCCCCGAGAGTATCAAACTCCGCACCGGCGACTATCTCGCCGAGGCTTGGAGCGGCGACTCGGTGTCCGCTTCCTTCACGAAGAAATTCTATCGCGGCAAGCAGGAATTCACAATGCAGGAGGGCAACAACGCCCTGACACTCCATTGCAACATCGCGAATGTTGTGACAAGTGTCGACCCTGCTTCCCTCGATTGCGGACTCCAGGATATGAAGGTTTCCTTCAGCCATTCGCGTGGCAGCCTTGAGTTCACATCCGACCTCGTGCCTTTCGCAAAGGGATATTTCATGATGCCTAATGCCGATAAGGATCTTACCTATAAGATCACCGGCACCATGCTCGATGGCACCGCCTTCGAGAAGACAGGCACAATCCCCGGCGTGCAGCGCGCACATGAATATCGAATGCTTGTATCAACCACACCTTCCGAAATCCACGAGGGTGGTGCGCTGATCAAGATCACCATCGCCGACATTCCTCTGATTGAGGAGGATGTGGAGATCTTTACCGCTCCCGCAATCCGCGGTGTGGAATATGATATCGAAAAGCAGGTGGTTCACAACAACGGCACCTTCAAGGATACCCGTGTATATCTGCGCGGTTATTTCGGAATGTCGAGCATCCAGATGGATTTCAGCGACAACTTCACCGGAATGACATCAGGTCTCAATGTGCTCCGCGACGAAAACGTTGCAGAACTCAACAAGAAGGGAATTCTTGTGGAAGTGAAGCATGCTGTTGACGCCGCTCCCACGCTCGATGCAGGTGAGGTGGATGTCGATGAGGTTTATATCACCTTCTCGAAGGCATTCCTCGAGGGCCTGGCTCCCAGCGATAAAGAATATGTTGTTACCTTCCATGCCGTGGATGGCCGTCATATGGAGAACAGCGGTACGCTGCGCATCGCCAACACCGATGCCGCAATCGAGAACCCCGCTCCTGTAGCGACGATTGCTGCTCCCGACCCCGTATCAGAACCTACTGCTATTCTCGCCACATCGGCTACCTTGAAAGCTCGTCTTGTCCTTGATGATGCCACCAACTATGGTATCGAGTACCGCGCTGTTGGCACTGATACATGGAATAAGGCTTATCCGGCAACGGCTTCTCCCGTTCGCCGCCGTGTTGCAACGCGTGCAGGACAGGATTATACTGTAACTATTTCAGGCCTTACTCCCGGCACGACATATGAGTATCGCGCATTTGCCGATGGTTGCGATGATGCAGAGGTGATGACATTTACCACTGAAGGCAAATTCCAGATTCCTAATGCCTCCTTCGAGGACTGGAGCACTTATAGCAATGATGGTAAAGATATCATATTTGCCGGTACCGGTAATTCCCGCACTTTCTGGGATTCAGGTAATCAAGGCTCAGCAACTGCAGGCAAGGTCATCTGCAATTCTACCACTGATATGGTGCATAGCGGTTCAAAGGCAGCTAAACTTACCTCTTTAAATGCAATGTTAGGTGTGCTTGCAGCAGGTAATATATTTGTAGGTGAGTATGTTAAAACTGACGGGACCAATGGAGTCCTTTCTCTTGGCCGCCAGTATAATGGCTCACATCCTACAAAACTTGCTGTCTGGGCTAACTACCGTCCTGGTAAAGTTGATAAGGTTAACTCCGGTTGCCCGTCGGAACTTGTGAAGGGTGAAAATGACTTTGGTCAAATCTATGTAGCTCTTACCGACGAACCAATTGAGATTCGTACCAAGAGTTCTAATCAGAAACTCTTCAGCGTTGATGATCCGCATGTGCTTGCATATGGTCAGGTGACATGGAAAGAGAATTTCGGTCCCGACGGACAGCTCCAAAAGATTGAGATTCCTCTTGAATATAAGGAAGCGGCAAAGAGCAAGCGTGCCACACACCTTGTAATCACTTGCTGCGCTTCCAAGTTCGGCGATTTCTTCTCCGGAAGCTACTCCAGCGTACTGGTCCTCGACGACTTTGAACTTCTCTACGACGGCAGTCTCACATTTAAGTAGAATGGTAAAAAACCTGAAAACAATATCCGTTGTCATAGCTTTGACTCTGGGCGCCTTGGGCGCTCAGAGTCAAACACATTTAGATGCGGATACCCTCCATATCACTCCGGCGATGATTGATTCGATGCGCAACGACAAGAGCATCAAGCCTTTCGATCGCAAACTCGAGTCGAACGTCTTCGTGCCGAAAGGACAATGGATCACGGGCATCTCCGTATCTTACACTCAAAGCAATCAGAACGATTATACGTTCCTCGTGTTCCAGGGAATCAATGGCGACACCTATTCTTTCAAGGTGAGCCCGATGCTGATGTATGCCTTCAAGAATGATATGGCTATCGGCGGCAAGTTCTCCTACACACGCGCCCTAACAAAGCTCGAGAAAGCCGACATCGTGCTCGGCGCTGACACAGAGACTAATATCGACCGTCTCTATTCCCTCTCGCATAATTATTACGGCACGCTCCTTTTCCGTAATTACTTCTCACTCGGCCGCTCCCACCGCTTCGGCTTCTTCAACGAAATCCAACTGCAGCTTGGCGGAGGTCAGTCGAAACTCACCAAAGGTGGGGGAGAGGATATCACAGGAGCCTATGAACGAAATTTCTCCTTTGATGTGGGAATTGTGCCCGGCCTGATAATGTTTCTCAACAATTATTCGGCCATCGAGGTCAATGTAGGAGTGCTCGGTTTCAGTTACACCGACACCAAGACCATCTCCGACCAGATCTATGTGGCGCGACGTAAAAGCCGCTCCGCTAATTTCAGAATCAATCTCTTTTCAATCACATTTGGCGCCACCTTCTATATATGATACGCTTACCATTCATTCATAAGGCTATCGGCGCCATCTGTCTGCTTGCGGCAATCCTCTGCCCCCCGGCTCTTTCGGCTGCAGAGCGCGATTCCGTAGCCGACTCCAAGGCCGACTCCGTGCCTGTGGGCTCATATATCTATGTGCCCGACTCTCTGAAAAATGACGTACTCCTCCTACTGATGGGCCATTCGCGGGTGGTCGACGATGAAGACCGCCTCGATCTCTCCGAGCACGTTTCCCATAAATCCGACACTATCCCCGTGGTGCTCAAAAGCCGGAATCTCGGCCGTTACGACCGCGGTATCTATAATCTCCTCTATATACCCAAAGGCCAGTGGCAATTCGGCCTCACCGCTTCTTATGGTGAGTTCAAGACAGAGGATCTTGAAATCTTCAGCCTCCTCAGCGATGTGAACATGAATGCACACGCTTTTTCCATAAAGCCATATATGCAGTATTTTATACGCAACAACCTTTCCGTAGGTTTGCGCCTGGGATACTACAATGCAAAGGGCAATCTCGACTCTTTCAAGGTCGATATCGATGATGACATGAATTTCGACCTTCATGATATAATGTATCGCGCAGAGTCGTATACGGCCGCCGCCACTGTGAGCCAGTATGTCGGCCTCGCTCGAAACGGTCGCTTCGGTATTTATAATGAGGTGGAACTCGCGTTCACTTCAGGAAATAGCGAATTCCGACGTCCTTATAAGGGAGAGCCCCGCACCACCTATACCACCAACATGAAGGCCAGCCTCAATTTCTCTCCCGGCGTGCAGGTGTTCATAATGAAGAATGTATCGTTCCATGTCTCCTTTGGTGTGTTCGGTTTCTATCTCCAGAATGAGAAGCAGACTGAAAACAATGAGGACCTCGGCAACCGCTTCACTTCGGGCGCCAATTTCCGATTCAATATCTTCAACATCAATTTCGGTATAGGCGTCCACATTTGACCACTCTTTTATCCAAAATTCTTCATCCAACATTCAGTGTAATGAATAAACTGAAATTATATGTCTCCTCTTGCGTCGTGCTTGTGGCGGCCGCCGGTTGCATCAAGAACGATATTCCCTATCCGCGCATTGCCCAGAATATAGTGGAGATTGCTGCCGAAGGACAAAGCAAGGAGGCTTATATCGACTCTGTCACATATGAGGCCACAATATATCTTGAGGAAACCACAGATATCCAGAATGTGAGATTCTCCGAATATAAGGTGTCGACTGGCGGCGTGTCACACCCGGACTTGCTCGATGGAACATATGACCTCTCCGAACCCCTCTTTGTTAACATTACACGTTTTCAGGAATACACTTGGGAAGTTAAAGCAGTGCAGGATATAGTGCGCTATTTTCAGGTGGAAGGGGAAGTAGGGGAGAGTGTTGTCGACCCTGTGGCGCATCGCGTGATTGTAAATATGCCCGAGGACACTGACCTTTCGCACCTTACACTCCAAAGAGTAAAACTTGGCCCTGAAGGAATCACCACAATATCTCCGGAACTCAATCCCGGGCCTCTTGATCTTGCATATCCGCTGCGGGTCAATGTCACCGCTCATGGTCGCACCGAAATATGGACTATATACGCCCAGTTTACTGACGCTATCGTCACCACCACCTCCGTTGACGCCTGGTCGCAGGTGATCTGGGCGTATGGAAATGGGCCTGCTGACGTGGTTAATGGATTCCAGTATCGAGAGGCTTCCTCTGCTGAATGGATTGATATCCCCTCTTCTGAAGTGCATCAAACCCAGGGTGCTTTCTCCTGCCGCATCCCGCATCTGAAACCCTTGACTGAATATGTGGTCCGCGCCGTGTCGGGAGACAATATCGGTAATGAGATAAAGGTCACCACACAGGCCACTGCCGATATCCCCGGTGGAGACTTCGAAAACTGGTATCAGAACGATAAGAAGATGTGGGCTCCCTGGGCTGAAGGTGGCATGCCTTACTGGGATTCAGGCAACGGAGGATCCATCACGCTCGGCCAAAACCTTACCGAACCTACCGACCATGTGCCTGCAGGACTCTCCGGCCGCGCTGCTCAGTGCACCACAAAATTCGTCGGGATCGGAAGTATCGGCAAACTCGGTGCAGGCTCCATATTTACGGGCACTTATGTCCGCACCGACGGCACCAACGGTGTGCTCGCTTTCGGTCGCCCCTGGACGCTGCGCCCAACCCGTCTGCGCGGTTACTTCCAGTATAAGGCGAAGACCATTGACTATGCAAATAATGAATGGGCTGATCTTAAGGGGCGTCCCGACTCCTGCCATATTTATGTGGCACTTGCTGACTGGACAGCACCCTACGAGATACGTACCAATCCAAAGAACAGACAACTTTTCAATAAGAATGCCCCATCGATTATTGCTTATGGCGAACTTATCTATAGCGGCGATATGAACGATTATAAGGAGTTCTCCATCGACCTCAACTATCGCGACACTTCGCGCATACCCACATACCTTCAGATCACGTGTGCTACCTCCAAATATGGTGACTATTTCACCGGTGGCAACGGTTCGGTGCTCTATCTCGACCAGTTCTATTTCGACTGGGACTATTAAAGTAATAGGGAATATGGAATATGAAATAGGGAATAGGTGGGGGGATTAATTTTTTTGGAAATGAAAAAGGCTTTATTTATCATAGTGGCGTTGCTGATGGCGTTCTCGGCTTCTGCTCAGTATCCGGGAATCACATATCCCGACAACCATCAGCTTATTCCGCAGTCGCATGCGCAGAAAACCATCGACCGCACCACCGATATTGTGGCTATCGCTCTTCCGGCCTCAGCGCTTATCGGAACACTCTGTGCCCGCGACTGGAAAGGCCTCGTGCAGGGAGTGGAGACTGCTGCTGCCACTGCTGCCATGACTCTTATCCTTAAATATGGTGTAAAGGAATGGCGTCCCGATTTCTCAGATACCCACTCTTTCCCTTCGGGGCATTCCGCGGTTTCATTTGCCACAGCTGCATATCTGCAACGACGCTATGGTTGGAAGTTTGGCGCTCCGGCTTATGCGCTTTCCTGCTATGTGGCATGGGGGCGTGTCTTTGCCCGGCAGCATCATGTATGGGACGTGGTGGTAGGAGCCGCTATCGGTGCGGGCAGTGCTTATATCTTCACCACTCCATTCGCCCGCAAGCATAATCTTCAGATAGCACCCGTCAGCGACGGCCGCAGCATCGGCGCCTACGCCTCCTTTGAATTCTGATTTACTTAGAGATTTTTCTAAATTTTTTTTAATTGGTCTAATTAGTCTAATTAGTCTAATTAGTCTAATTGGTCTGATTGGTCTGATTGGTGTAATTGATTTGATTGATTTAAGATTATTGTGAGATATGGGCAATTATCTAAGGAAGAGAATTGATGCATTCAGATATGCGGGTAGGGGAGTGGCGAGGCTCTTCCGCGGCGAGGCGCATGCCAAGATCCATATGGTTGCAGCCGTGCTGGTGATAGCCGCCGGACTGATTGTCGGGCTCTCAAATGTAGAGTGGTGCATAATTGTGCTTTGCATCGGGGGCGTCTTTATGGCCGAGGCATTCAATACTGCAATAGAACGTGTCTGCGACAAGGTAAGTCCGGAAAAGAACCCCCTCATCCGCGATGCGAAGGATATCGCCGCCGGCGCCGTGTTGATGCTCGCCATAGCCAGCGTAGTAATCGCCCTCCTCATCTTTCTCCCAAAATTATCATTGATATAATTAACATATCGAAATGTTTTTTAACATTTATTGATTCGGCGGAGTATCAGTGTGTTAACCATATCCATTCACGATTTTTGCAAAATTCTTTCGGAAAAATTTGCACAGCGGGCGTTTTTGTTATAATTTTGCATTCGCGTTTGAGAAACAACGCCTCTCACAAAGTCAAGCGAGACAGTCTGAGATGCGAAGTTGAGACGCAAGAGAACTTTGAAATTTTGCCACAAGACAAAGCAGCGTAAAAGTTGTTTGAAGAGTACAGGGACATATAAACAAAGT
>CAJLTZ010000042.1 GCA_905209725.1 uncultured Muribaculaceae bacterium | reverse complement strand
CCAACCGCAGTTATAACTCCAACCGCAGCTATAACTCTAATTCCAACCGCAGTTATAACTCCAACCGCAGCTATAACTCTAATTCCAACCGCAGTTATAACTCCAACCGCAACTCCAACTCCTCACGCAACTATAACTCCGGCAGCAACACCCGAACCTACAACTCCGGCCGCAGCTACAATTCCGGCCGCAGCAGTTCTTCGGGCAGCAGCTACAGAAGTTCTGGCGGCAGTCGCAGTTATGGAGGCGCAACCCGCAGCACCTACAGCGGTCGCAGACGTTAAATTCTGTATGCTATGAAAAGATTAATATGCACCCTATTTGCCACAGCAGCAATGCCGTGTCTTTTGTTTAGCCAAAGCGCTATTGACGCCTATCGTATGTCGCAATCCGACCTGCGAGGCACCGCTAGATTCATGTCGATGGCCGGAGCATTCGGAGCTCTTGGGGGCGACCTTTCATCCCTTTCCCAGAATCCTGCAGGAATCGGAGTGTACCGCAGCAGCGAGCTCGGCCTGACCCTCGATGTGGATTTCCTCCAGTCGAAGGCTTATAACAACAACAGCCTCAACCGCTTCAACCTCAATAATATCGGCGGTGTGGCTACTCTCAAACTCGGTTTGCCTGCCGTGCCCAATCTCAATTTCGGCTTCACATATAATAAGCGTGCCTCCTTCGACCGCAAATATTCCGGCACTATTCATAATCTCCCGGTGTCGCTGTCGAATTATATCGCAGGCATCGCCAACGGATATCAGCTCACCGAGGATGATGTGGCCGGAGAAGACGGCTACGACCCCTACAATCCCGTGGGCAACAGATATGTGCCCTGGCTTCCGGTGATGGCATATGCTTCTTATCTCATTGACCCCAATGTTGACAAAGATGGCAACACAAACTGGTATGGCCAATATGGCAACGGCACCAGCGGATATGGCAAATTCGGCGTGCGCGAGAAGGGGAGCATCGACGACTACAATATCGTGATCGGCGGCAATATCAGCAACGTGGTATACTGGGGTATGAATTTCGGCATCACCTCGCTCGACTACCGCATTGAATCCTCCTGGAATGAAAACCTAAAGGACGCATATGTCTTTAATCCCGAGGAGGGTAAGGGCCGCGTGGAGCAGATGGATGCCGACTGGACGCTCAAGGATCTCTACCATATGAGCGGCACCGGCTTCAACTATCAGCTCGGTGTGATTGTGAAGCCCATTCAGGAATTGCGCCTCGGATTTGCATTCCATACGCCTACCTTCTATAATCTGGAACAGACGATGGATTATGCCTATATCGATTTCAACTATCCATTTAAAAGAGGGCAGGGCACGGCGGATGCCAACGGCGGCATGAGCGCCTACGACAACGTGAATTTCCGCACCCCCTGGAAGATTATAGCCAGCGTGGCCGGAGTGATTGGCAATAGTTTCATCCTTTCATTTGATTATGAATGGAATGGCTACAAACACATGAAATACAGCAATCCCGACTATGACTATTATTATCCCTATGATCCGGGTTACGACTGGGGCTGGGATTACGACTGGGGTTATGATTGGGATTATATGGCAAATGCTCCGAAAAAGGCAGCCACACGCACTCCGGGTGCTCCGGTGTCGGTTTCCGACCCCATTTCCAACGCCAACAGCCAGATTCGCGAGATCTACCGCAACTCCTCCACCATCCGTTTAGGTGGCGAATGGCGCGTAACCCCCAACTTCAGCATCCGTGCCGGTTACAGCTACTCCACATCTCCCGTTTCTGACTCTGCCCGCTCGGCATACATCGATGCTGTGGGTGTCCGCACCAATTATACTCTCGACAATGATGCCAATTTTGTAACGGCAGGTCTTGGCTATCGCTACAAGGGTTTCTATGCCGACCTGGCATACGTGTTCAAGCGCCAGAGTTCTGAATACTACGCCTTCAGCCCCGACGCCGGCGACATCGCAAATTCCCTTGTACGCCAGAAACTGACATTCGACACCAATCGCCTCGCCCTCTCCATCGGCATCAAGTTCTAACAAGCCGCAGAGCGAAATCCACCAGTCGCAGAGCGACTGCCCTATAAAAGGAAATAAAAAAAAGAGCCGCGTTCCTCCCGAAAGCGGCTCTTAAACCATCAAAATATTCTGTTTAACTTACAATATTATTTATTAACAAACACTAAATTGTCGTCTTTTACATCTATCACGATGGGATGCTCACGGTCAACCTTCTGCGCCAGGATATCCTTCGACAGCTGATTGAGCACCATGCGCTGAATGGTACGCTTCACAGGACGGGCACCGAACTCAGGATCATATCCATCCTCGGCGAGCAGGTCGAGTGCCGGCTTTGTCACCTCGAGACTGATGCCGTTGGCGGCAAGCATCTTCTTCACGCTGCGAACCTGAAGCTCTACAATCTCGAGAATCTCCTTCTTATTGAGCGGCGTGAACATCACAGTCTCGTCGATACGGTTGAGGAACTCCGGACGGATTATCTGTTTGAGACGGTCCATCACATCCTGCTTCGTGGTGGCGATTATCTCCTCCTTCTCATCCTCCTTCTTGTCGGCGAAATCCTTGAAGTTCTCGCGGATGATGTCGCTTCCCATGTTGGAGGTCATGATAATGATAGTGTTCTTGAAGTTGATGAAACGCCCCTTGTTGTCGGTGAGACGTCCATCGTCGAGCACCTGGAGAAGGATATTGAAAACATCGGGATTTGCCTTCTCTATCTCATCGAAGAGCACTACGCTGTAAGGTTTGCGGCGCACAGCCTCAGTGAGCTGACCACCCTCCTCGTAACCGACGTATCCCGGAGGCGCTCCTACGAGACGCGACACTGAATGCTTCTCCATATACTCCGACATATCGATACGCGTCATCATGTCCTCGTCGTCGAAAAGATATTCGGCAAGAGCCTTTGCGAGCTCAGTCTTACCCACACCTGTGGTGCCGAGGAAAATGAAGCTGCCTATCGGACGGCGCGGGTCGTTAAGGCCGGCACGCGAACGGCGCACTGCATCGCTGACGGCGCGGATGGCGTCCTCCTGACCCACTACGCGTTTGTGAAGTTCCTCCTCGAGATGCAGGAGTTTCTCCTTCTCGCTCTGTGCCATCTTCTTCACGGGGATTCCGGTCCAGCGGCTCACCACTTCGGCGATATCTTCCGCATCAACCTCCTCCTTGATCATGGCGCCTTCGCCCTGAAGTTCCTTCAGTTTGGCCTGAATCTCGATATTTTCCTGCTCTTTCTGCTTGATGCGGGAATAGCGGATCTCGGCCACCTTGGCATAGTCACCCTCGCGCTCGGCACGCTCAGCCTCATAATTGAGTTGCTCGATGTCAATCTTGTTCTGCTGAATCTTATTGATCTCGTTTTTCTCAGCCTGCCATTTCGCACGAAGGGATTTCTCTGTGTCGCGCAGGTTGGCCAGATCCTCATCAATCTCTTTCAACTTATAGGTGTCGTTCTCACGCTTGATTGCCTCGCGTTCGATCTCGAGTTGTTTGATCTTGCGGGCAGCCTCGTCGAGAGCCTGCGGCTGCGAGTCCATTTCAAGGCGAAGTTTAGAGGCGGCCTCGTCGATAAGGTCGATGGCCTTGTCGGGGAGGAAACGGTCGGTGATGTAGCGCACACTGAGCTGCACGGCTGCGATGATGGCCTCATCTTTGATACGCACCTTGTGGTGATTCTCATATCTTTCCTTAAGGCCGCGGAGAATGGAAATGGCGGAAAGTTCATCAGGCTCGTCGACCATCACCTTCTGGAAGCGGCGTTCAAGAGCCTTGTCTTTTTCGAAATATTTCTGGTATTCGTCGAGGGTGGTGGCACCGATAGAGCGAAGTTCGCCACGTGCCAGGGCCGGTTTGAGGATATTGGCGGCATCCATGGCGCCTTCACCCTTTCCTGCACCCACAAGCGTATGAATCTCATCGATGAAAAGGATAATCTCGCCATCACTCTGAGTCACCTCATTCACAATAGCTTTCAGACGCTCCTCAAACTCACCTTTGTATTTGGCGCCTGCCACAAGCGCCCCCATATCGAGCGAATAGATCTGCTTCGACTTCAGGTTTTCAGGCACGTCGCCACGGACGATACGCATTGCCAGACCCTCGGCGATGGCTGTCTTGCCGGTGCCGGGTTCGCCCACAAGCATAGGATTATTCTTTGTTCGGCGCGAAAGGATCTGGAGCACACGGCGTATCTCCTCATCGCGGCCGATCACCGGGTCGAGTTTGCCATTGCGTGCCCGGTCGTTGAGGTTGATGGAATACTTGCTCAGTGCCTGATAACTCTCTTCGGCGCTCTGGTCCTTTACGGTGTTGCCTTTGCGGAGCTCCTTGATGGCCTCTTTCAGGCCATTCTCGCTCAGTCCGGAGTCCTTGAGAATCTGTGAAGCCTTGCATTTAGTGAGGAAAATTCCGGCGAGCATCGACTCCACCGAGACATATTCGTCGCCCGATTTCTTGGAGAAGTCCACAGCCTTCTGCAGGGCATCGTTCGACTCGCGGCTCAGATAGACATCGCCGCCCGAAACCTTGGGTAATTGCGAGATAGCGGCTTCCACCTGTTGTCTCACAGCGGCCGGCGTCATCCCGTTCTTCTGGCAAATAAAATTGACGATGGAATCAGCCTCCGTGAAGATGGCCTTCAACAGATGCAATGGCTCAATCTGCTGCTGGCCGGCCTCCTTCGCGTAATCGATGGCCTTCTGGACCACCTCCTGCGATTTAATCGTGAAATTGTTAAAATTCATAGTATATAGTTTAATCCGTAATAATCAAGATAATCTGTTCAAGATAATGGAAGGTATAAAAATACTCTTCAATAATTTTAACAATTGATACAATCAATAGTTGTGCCAAAAAACCAAAAAAATCAAAATATCTCTTCGAATCAATAATAGATAATAGGGCTGTCGCTCCGCCACTGGAGGCTGGTTTTATATCACTTTCCACGCACAGAACGCAGCGCGGCGGAGTGCCGTGCACGGATGAGAAAAGCGGATTTTTACGAGTAATTTGCAACTATAAAAAATATTCACTACTTTTGTGAATCAAAAACCCTAAAACAAACTATACGATGAGTAAACCGTATGTAGTCGGTATTGACATAGGCGGTACAAATACCGTGTTCGGAATAGTCGACGCACGTGGCCATGTAGTGGCAAGCGATTCTGTGAAAACCAAAAAACATGTGGATTTCGATGACTATATCGAAGAGTTCCACGATGGCCTTTCGCGCCTTATCAGCTCGCACGACGCTGAAGATCAGATCCAAGGAATTGGTATTGGCGCTCCTAACGCCAACTATTATACCGGCGAAATACTCAATCCGCCGAACCTTCCCTGGGGTCCCGTAATCCCCCTGGCTGAAAAGGTGAGCAAAGCATTCGGCGGTATCCCCGTAGCGGTTACCAACGATGCCAATGCAGCCGCTCTGGGCGAAATGACTTATGGCGCTGCCCGCGGTATGAAGGATTTCATCATGATCACTCTCGGCACCGGCGTTGGCTCCGGTATCGTGATCAACGGCCAGCTTGTTTATGGTTCCGACGGTTTTGCCGGCGAACTTGGCCATGTGATCATGAAGCGCAACAACGGGCGTGTGTGTGGCTGCGGCCGCACCGGCTGTCTCGAGGCGTACTGCTCCGCAACAGGAGTGGCTCGCACAGCCCGCGAATTCCTCGAAGTGCGCAACGAGCCCTCAATGCTCCGTAATCTCGACATTGACACCATCACTTCCAAAGATATCTACGACGCCGCAATGAACGGCGACAAGATGTCGAAGGAGATCTTCGAATTCACAGGCAAGATCCTGGGCGAAGCCTTTGCCGACATGGTGGCATTCTCCAGCCCGCAGGCTATCATCCTCTTCGGCGGCCTCGCCAAGAGCGGCGACCTGCTCATCAAACCCCTGAAAGAATCATTCGACAAGAATATTCTGCCGATATTCCGAGGCAAATGCAAGATCATCCTCTCCGAACTGAAGGAGAGCGATGCCGCAGTGCTCGGAGCCTCAGCCCTCGGTTGGGAGGCCAAATACCGCTACGAGAACAAAACCGCCGAACCGGTAGCCCTCGTAGAGGAGAAGCCCGCCAAGCCCGAATAAAGAGCCGCGGAGCGGCTTGGCTTCACTGCATATTAACCGCGTACAGCGCAGAGCGTTAGCGATGTGCTGTGCGCGGATATTTATATATTACATACACCCCAGTCGCGGAGCGACTGCACTGTCTCACATTTTTACCCCCAAATTTCCATATTCTCAAAATAATTTACTATTTTTGTAGTTAATTATCCGCAGCCCCGGTGACTGCGGTCATCACTCCAACCTAACATGTTAATAATCAAAAGAAACAATTCATAAATCTAACCATGAAATCATCCAGAATCTTATTAGATGCTGAATGGCCTGAGATGCCAGGCTTCCAGGAGGGAATCCGTCGCGCCCCCGACCGCGGCTACACCCTTAACGACAAGAAAACAATCGTAGCGCTGAAGAATGCTCTCCGTTATCTTCCCGAAGAGCTTCACGAAAAAGCCGCTCCCGAATTTCTGGAGGAGCTCCGCACCCGTGGCCGCATCTATGCCTACCGCTGGCGCCCCAAAGGCGACCTGAAAGCCAAACCCGTTGACCAATACAAGGGCAAATGCCTAGAGGGTAAGGCTTTCCAGGTGATGATCGACAATAACCTCAGTTTTGACGTAGCCCTCTATCCTTATGAACTCGTGACATACGGCGAGACAGGTCAGGTGTGTCAGAACTGGCTTCAGTATCGCCTCATCAAGAAATATCTTGAGGAACTCACTGAGAATCAGACTCTCGTGGTGGAATCGGGCCATCCTCTCGGACTCTTCCCCTCGCGTCCCGACGCTCCCCGCGTAATTATCACGAATGCCATGATGGTGGGGATGTTCGACAATCTCAACGACTGGCATGAAGCCATGCAGCTCGGCGTGGCCAACTATGGCCAGATGACAGCCGGCGGCTGGATGTATATCGGCCCGCAGGGCATCGTGCACGGCACTTTCAACACCATCCTCAACGCAGGCCGCATGAAACTCGGCGTGCCCGCCGACGGCGACCTCAAGGGTCATCTCTTCGTGTCCTCCGGTCTCGGCGGCATGAGTGGCGCTCAGCCTAAGGCCGCAGAAATCGCCGGTGCAGCCGCCATCATCGCCGAAGTTGACGAATCCCGCATCAAGACCCGTATGGACCAGGGCTGGGTGTCGGCTAATACCGAAAGCATCCCCGAGGCATTCGCAATGGCACGCAAGGCCATGGAGGATAAGCGTCCCATCTCCATCGCTTACCACGGCAATGTGGTCGACCTGCTTGAATATGCCGTGGAGCACAACGAACCCATCGAGCTCCTCAGCGACCAGACAAGCTGCCATGCCGTATATGAGGGCGGCTATTGCCCCGCAGGCATCTCCTTCGAGGAGCGCACACGCCTGCTTCATGCCGACCCGGAGAAATTCCGCGAACTCGTTGACGCCACTCTCCGCCGTCACTTCGAGGCTGTGAAAGCCCTCGTGGCCCGCGGCACATATTTCTTCGACTATGGCAACTCCTTCATGAAGGCCATCTACGATGCCGGCGTGAAAGAGATCTCCAAGAATGGCGAGGATGAGAAGGATGGTTTCATCTGGCCCTCCTATGTAGAGGATATCATGGGCCCGATGCTCTTCGACTTCGGTTACGGTCCCTTCCGCTGGGTATGCCTCAGCGGCAAGCATGAGGACCTCGTGAAGACCGACCACGCCGCCATGGAATGCATCGACCCGAACCGCCGTGGTCAGGACCGCGACAACTACAACTGGATCCGCGACGCTGAAAAGAACGCCCTCGTGGTAGGCACGCAGGCCCGCATCCTCTATCAGGACGCAATGGGCCGTCTGCGCATCGCCCTTAAATTCAACGACATGGTGCGCAAAGGCGAAGTTGGTCCCATCATGCTCGGCCGCGACCACCACGATGTGAGCGGCACCGACTCCCCCTTCCGTGAAACCAGCAATATCAAGGACGGCTCCAATGTAATGGCCGACATGGCTGTGCAGTGCTTTGCAGGCAACTGTGCCCGCGGCATGAGCCTCGTGGCGCTCCACAATGGTGGCGGCGTGGGCATCGGCAAGGCTATCAACGGCGGCTTCGGCATGGTGTGCGACGGTTCCGAACGTGTTGACCGCATCCTCCGCAACGCTATGCTCTGGGATGTGATGGGCGGTGTGGCCCGCAGAAGCTGGGCCCGCAATGAAAACGCCATGTCCACTGTAAAAGAATGGAACGACACCCAGATGGGAAACGGCTTCTGCATCACAGAGCCCTTCATCGCCAATGAGGAAATGATCAAATCGTTATTGAAGAAGTAAGCAATTTCATATAGGCAGATACTTAGATGAGACAGATTATTGAATGTGTGCCCAATTTCAGCGAGGGTCGCGACAAGACAATCATAGACGCCATCACAGCGGAAATCACTAAGGGCGGCGAAGTGAGCCTCCTAGATGTGGATCCGGGTGAGGCTACCAATAGAACAGTGGTCACCTTTGTGGGAGAACCCGATAAGGTGATGGATGCAGCCGTGAGAGGCGTGAAGCGCGCCGCCGAACTCATCGACATGCGCAAGCATCATGGCGCTCACCCGCGCATGGGTGCCACCGATGTGTGCCCGCTGATTCCCGTGAGCGGCATCACTCTCGAGGAATGCGCCGAACTCGCCCGCAAGCTCGCCAAGAGAATCTCCGAAGAACTCAACATCCCCACATATTGCTATGAGGCCGCGGCTTTCACTCCCGAGAGAAAGAACCTTGCCGTATGCCGTGAGGGCGAATATGAGGCTCTTCCCGAGAAGATGGCCCATGAGGGAAAGGCTCCCGATTTCGGCGACCGTCCCTATGATGAGGGCGTGGCCCGCACTGGCGCCACTGCCGTGGGTGCCCGCGACTTCCTGATTGCCGTAAACTTCAACCTCAACACCACCTCCACCCGCCGCGCCAATGCCGTGGCATTCGACGTGCGCGAGAAGGGTCGCCCGATGCGCGAGGGTGGCAAGGTGACAGGTCGCCCCATGAAGGATGAGAATGGCAACACCATCATGATTCCCGGCACCCTGAAGGGCACCAAGGCTATCGGATGGTACATCGACGAATATGGTATCGCCCAGGTGTCGATGAATATCACCGACATGCACGAGACCCCGCTCCACAAGGCTTTCGACGAGGTGAGCCGTGCGGCTGCCGCCCGTGGCCTGCGCGTCACCGGCACCGAAATCGTGGGACTTGTTCCGAAGAGCGCACTCATCGACGCCGGCAAGCATTATCTCCGCATGCAGCAGCGTTCAATCGGCATCCCCGAGAGCGAGATTATCAAGATTGCCGTCAAGAGCATGGGACTCGACGAACTCAAGCCCTTCGTTCCGGAGGAGAAGGTGGTGGAATACATGCTTGAGGCCGGTCAGGAGAAGGGTAAGAAACTCACTGACATGACCCTCACAGCCTTTGCCGATGAGACAGCTTCCGAGTCGCCCGCACCGGGCGGAGGCTCCATCGCCGCATATATAGGAGTGCTTGGCGCAAGCCTTGGCACCATGGTGGCCAACCTCTCCGCCCACAAGGCAGGCTGGGACGACCGCTGGGAGCATTTCTCCGATGCAGCAGAGAAGGGCCGAAGCATCCTTGAACGCCTTGAGGCTCTTGTGGATGAGGACACCGAGGCTTTCAACCGCATCATGGCCGTGTTCTCAATGCCCAAAGGCAGCGAGGAGGAGAAACGCCAGCGCGCAGAAGCCCTCGAAAATGCTACCGAATATGCCACACGCGTGCCCCTGCGCACAATGCAGACCGCTTTCGAAAGCTACGACCTGCTCGACAATATGGCCTCCAACGGCAATCCCAACTCAATCAGCGACGTGGGCGTGGGCGCTCTTGCCACCCGCGCCGCCATCGAGGGTGCTTATCTCAACGTGAAGATCAATGCCGCTTCGCTCAAAAACAAGGCGCTCGCCAACGAACTCCTCAACGAGGCGCTCCATATCTCGGAAAACTCCACTCAGCGCGCTCAGCAAGTGCTTGATGCCGTGAACCATATCATCGACAATCAGTAATGGACAATCATCTGATTATTACCAACACCACTATCGTGACCCCTCAGGGAAAATCAGCCCTGAAGGGGAGCGATATGGGGAAACTTTGCGTGATTCCCGATGGTGTGATTGTCATCTCCGACGGCATCATCGACTATGCCGGCCCGGCCTCCGGGGTAAACCTCGCCGACTATCCCCATCATCATCGGCTTGATGCTGACGGGAAGGTGTCACTGCCCGGATTTGTGGATTCCCACACTCATCTTATATTCGGCGGATATCGTGCCGAGGAATTCGAATGGCGTCTCAAGGGCGACTCATACATGAGCATCATGGAGCGAGGCGGAGGCATCCAGTCCACCGTGAATGCCACGCATGAAGAGTCGTTTGAGGATCTCCGCGAAAAGGCTGTTTGGTTTATAGACCGCATGGTCGATATGGGCGTCACCACGGTGGAGGCCAAGAGCGGTTACGGTCTCGATGTCGACACCGAGATGAAGATGCTGCGCGTGATCAAGGATATCGCCGACGACCCGCGCACTCCTCTCTCTGTGGTGGCCACTTTCCTTGGCGCACACGCCGTGCCGAAAGAATATAAGGGCCGCACCAACGAATATATCGACCTGATGATCTCCGAGATGCTTCCCAAGGCCAAAGAGTATGCGGAATTCTGCGATATCTTCACCGAGAAGAATGTGTTCGAGATTGATGAGTCGCGCCGCTTCATGCAGGCCGCCAAGGATGCCGGCTATAAACTGAAATTCCACGCCGACGAGATTGTGACGCTGGGTGGCGCGGAACTTGCCGCTGAGTTAGGTGCCGTCTCCGCCGACCATCTGCTTCATGTGAGCGATGAGGGTGTGCGCCGTATGGCTGAAAGGGGAGTGGTGGCTACTTTGCTGCCTCTCACAGCTTTCGCACTCCGCGAACCATTCGCTCCGGCCCGCAAATTTATTGAGGCTGGTGCGGCAGTGGCCCTCGCCACCGACCTCAACCCCGGTTCATGCTTCTCCGGCTCGATTCCCCTCACCATCGCCCTCGCTTGCATCTATATGAACATGAGCATCGAGGAAACCATCACTGCCCTTACCCTTAACGGCGCAGCAGCCGTAGACAAGGCCGACATCACCGGCTCTCTCGAGAAGGGCAAACGCGGCGATGTGGCCATCCTCCATTTTGACGATTACAAATCGCTCCCATACTATGTGGGCATGAACTGCGTGGACCATGTGGTGAGCCGAGGAAGATTAGTAAAATAAACAAACGTGCAATAATTCACACATTTACCATGAAGAAATTAGAAACATATGCCATAGGACAGTCAGAACTGACCTATGATCTCATAGAGAAGATCCTTAAGGACGGCACAAAGCTGGTACTCTCCGACGAGGCCCGCGCCAAAATCGAGAAATGCCGCACATACCTCGATGCGAAGACGGAAAACGACACTGTGCCTATCTACGGCGTCACCACCGGTTTCGGCTCGCTCTGCAGCAAACATATCTCCAACGACGAACTGAGCACACTCCAGGAAAACCTGGTAAAGAGCCACTCCTGCAGCGTGGGTATTCCCGTTGACAATGTGATTGTAAAACTGATGATGCTCCTGAAGGCTCACGCCCTGTCGATGGGATTCAGCGGCGTGCAGGTATGCACAGTAGAGCGCATCCTCGACTTCTACAACAACAACGTGATTCCTGTGGTCTATGACCGCGGTTCGCTCGGTGCTTCCGGCGACCTTGCTCCACTCGCCAACCTCTTCCTCCCGCTTATCGGCGAGGGTGAGGTGTTCTTCAGAGGCCGTCGCGTGCGCAGTTTCGAGATGCTCAACGAGATGGGATGGCGTCCCATCAAACTCAAATCGAAAGAGGGTCTGGCCCTGCTCAACGGCACTCAGTTCATGAGCGCCAACGGCATCAAAGCCCTTATCGACGGCTGGCACCTCGTTCACTGCTTCGACCTCTTCGGCGCCATGTCGCTCGAGGCTTTCGATGGCCGCATCGAACCCTTCTGGGACTGCATCCAGGAGGTACGTCCTCATCCCGGACAGATTGAGACAGGCAAGGTGTTCCGCGCTCTGCTCAAGGGCAGCGAGATCATCAAGCGTGAGAAGACTCACGTGCAGGACCCCTATTCCTTCCGCTGCATCCCGCAGGTGCACGGCGCTGTGAAGGACGCTATGCTTCACGTTACCGACGTGCTCCACATCGAGATCAACTCCGTTACCGACAATCCTACCGTGTTCCCCGATGAGGACCTCGTGGTTTCGGGCGGTAACTTCCACGGCGAACCCCTCGCACTCGCTTTCGACTATATGGGCGTTGCCCTTCACGAACTCGGAAACATCTCCGAGCGCCGTGTGGCTCAGTTGATTCTCGGCAACCGCGGACTGCCCGAGTTTCTCGTGGCTAAACCGGGTCTCAACTCCGGCTTCATGATTCCGCAGTATGCCATGGCATCGATGGTGAGCCAGAACAAGATGTATTCCTGGCCTGCTTCGTGCGATTCGATTGTAAGTTCCAACGGTCAGGAGGACCTCGTGTCGATGGGTGCGAATTCCGCTACAAAACTGCACAAGATCATCGCCAACCTGCAATATATCGCAGGCATCGAGTTGATGAATGCTGCCCAGGCTCTCGACTTCCGTCGCCCGCTCAAGTCTTCTCCCTACATCGAGAAGGTGATGACCGAGTATCGTAAGCATGTGCCCTTCGTAGAGGACGATGTGGTGATGGCTGACTATATAGCCAAGACCATGGCATTCCTCAATGAGTTTGACGTAAACCTCGAAGAGGTGAAACAAAATGCATAATCTTGCATTTGAAATAGCATAATTCAATGCCTGAATTTAATTTAACCGAACTCCAGGCGCGACATTCCATCCGGAATTTCGCGCCTGGCGATCTTTCCGAGGATATCCGGAAAACACTCAGCGCCGAGGTATCCATGATTAATTGCCATGAGGCAGGCCTGAATTTCCAGCTATGCTTCAACGACCCCGAACCCTTCCGTGGCTTCACAAGGAGTTACGGAATGTTTCATGGCGTCAGAAATTATCTTGCTGCGGTGATCGACCCTACTTTCCCCGACGCTTATGAGCGTGCGGGATATTTTGGCGAGCAGTTTGTGATGGCTGCCCAGCGTAAGGGGGTGGGCTCGTGCTTTGTGGGTGGCACATTCTCTGCCTCGCATGTAGGGGCGCGCATGGAAGTATATGAAAAACTTCCGTTCCTGATAGCCTTCGGAATCCCGGAGCAAAAGCAGGGCGGACTAGCCGCTATGATGAAGAGATTTATAGGGGGAAGAAGCACCGATTTCCGCTCCTTCTTCGCCGGAACCGACGAGGATTATGAGAAGGCACGCAAAAGGCTGCCATATCTCGACACGGCGTTGCAGGCCGTGGCCTGTGCGCCATCGTCATTGAATAAACGCCCGGTAAGACTGCAGATGGAGGAAGTGGATGGGGCGCCGCGGCTGTCAGCCTTCACCGGGAAGCGCGACGACAAGACTGCCATCGACCTCGGTATCGCCAAATGCAATGTAGCCCTCGTGACTGACGGCATCTGGGAATGGGGACAAGAAAAGTCTTATTTTCATAGAGCATCATTGCTCTGATTTTTATTTTCTCCAGACTATGACACACAGATTCATATCCATTATCCTGATTGCGGTGGCTGCCTTATGCTCATGCCATTCGGCCACTGCCGCCACTCCTTTCGCCAATGAGACGCTTCATTATGTGATTTCCTATAAGTGGGGGCTCATCCACAAGGACGCCGGCGACGCGACCCTCACGCTTCGCAACCAGGGCAACAAATACTCCGTGATGCTCGCGGCCAAGACTAAACCCTGGGCCGACAAATTCTACTCCGTGCGCGACACCCTCAAGGCCACAATGCTCCGCAATGGACTGAAACCCACATACTATGCCAAAATCACTCACGAGAAAGGGAAATACAAGAAAGATGAAATCTTCTATTCCTATTCCGGTTCCAACACCTCCGGCCGCGCCGTTCGCCATCGCCTGAATGATTCGGGAGAGATGTCAGCATCAACCAAGACATTGACAGCCACAGGGCCGGTATATGACATGCTCACGGTGTTCTATTACCTTCGCAAGATCAATTACAACGAACTGTCGCGCAATAAGGTGTTCCGTGCCACGGTGTTCTCCGGTTCGAAGAAGGAAAAGATCACCATCAAGAGTTTAGGCAAGGAGAAGATCAAGTTGAAAGACAAAACGGTACATGAAGCCTTTCATGTGAAGTTCAACTTCACGCAAGAGGGAGGCAAGAAATCGAGCGACGACATGGATACCTGGATTTCCACCGACGACCGCCACATCCCCCTCTACCTGGTAGGCAAGCTCCCCGTAGGCGAAGTCCGCGCCTACTACCTCCCCCATAAATAAATTCAGCCATTACTCATCATGTTTTTGACTATCGCTACTGCCAAACATATGCAGGGCAAAAAGGCGTACAATGTCTACATTTACGGCATTTCCAGAAGCCTGATGTTATCGTTTTTTCAGGATAACGTAGAGGACCACGGGGACGCCGACGATGGGGGTGAGGGCGTTGATGGGAATCACATTGGAGTCGGGAATCACACTAAGCAGACAGCAGCCTAATGCCACTATCGCGCCACAAAGCATTGTGGCCGGGAAAAGAACCCAGTGGTTGTCGGTGCGCCAGATCATCCGGGCGATGTGGGGCACGGAGAGTCCGATGAATGCCACAGGGCCGCAATAGGCCGTGACTACAGCTGTCAGCAGGCCGGTAATCAACAGCAGGTAGATTCTGACACGGTCTACGTTCACGCCTAAGTTGCGCGCATAGCCATCGCCGAGCATGAGGATGTTGAGCGGTTTGGCGAGGAGCAGGGCAAGCAACAGGCCGATGGCGGTGCTGATGGAGAAGAAGGGGAGCTGATGAGTGTTGACGCCGCTGAATGTGCCCATTCCCCACATCACATAACTCTGCACGCCCTGCGAAGTGGCCATCGAAGACAGGAGCGTTACAAGCGAGGAGGTGAGATAACCCACCATGATACCGGCGATAAGGAGCATGAGATTGTTGCGCACGCGCAGGGAGATGGCTGTAAGCACACCCATCACCGCGAGGCTTCCCAGGAAAGCGCCGATAATCACGGCGGAGTTGCCCGCTGCTGTCAGGGTTCCCAACGTGAGCGTGCCGCCGAAAAAGAGCATTACCAGAGCCACACCCAAGCTCGCGCCCGAACTGATACCTAAAATAGAGGGGCCGGCGAGAGGATTTCGGAAAGCAGTCTGAAGCATCAGACCCGTCACGGCGAGCGCCGCGCCACCGAGCAGGGCTGTGACCGACTGCGGCAACCGGCTCTGAAGCACGATGAAGCGCGTGGCCTCGTCGCCTACACTGCCTGTCAAAATACCCAACACCTCACTCCACGGAATCGACACCGACCCGAAGAAAAGACCTCCTGCAAAAAGCAGGAGGGTAAGAAAAGCAAATATTGTAAACTTAAGCTTCATATAATCAAGCCTCAAATAATAGGACAGTCTCTCCGCAGCTAATCATCAATCATCAATCATCAATCATCAATCAAAGAGAATCATCAATCCGCTGGTAATAATGTGGATAGGAGGAGTCAATCTCAATCTCGGGATGGAGCACGCGGATCATGTCGGCCAAGATGCGGTCGGGATGAAACGAGGCGTCTTCAAACACCATGCTGCGCTGTGTGTCAGAGCCATATACATTCCCCTCCTTGAATGCCTTGAATTTCGTATAGATAGGATTGTCGGCGGCTATCTTGCCGAGCGTGAGCGGTCCGCCACCAAAGTGTCTTACCATCCACACATCGGCATCCTTCCCCTCCTTCAGCACCTTTTCCGGCGAGAGCTGCACGTTGCCTCCCTGCCCATTGCCATGAAAGAGCACGCTTCCCCCCGCGTCCTCAATCATGCGTCCGGTGGTCGACTCAGGAGTGGGCTGACACCAGATGCCATTATATATCATATCATACATCACAGAGGGACGATGTCCGGCACCTTTTGCCTTTGCCGACATAGAGTTATAGTTGGAGCGTAATTTCTCAAAGCGCGCGTCGGCCTCATTGCCTTTACCAAAAAGCCGGCCATAGAAACGCATCCATTCGGCGCGTGCCAGTGGAGTGTTTTCCATATATTCGGCCCCCTCCACCACCGGAGTGCCGGTCTGGCGCATCTGTGAGGCCACACTCCCGTTCTGGAATGCGCTCATCAGAATCATCCCCGGTAGCGAACCTATGATCTTCTCCCTGTTGGGACTTGAAATCAATCCGCAGTCGGCCACCAATCCCTTCTTGATACGATCCTTTATCGCAGGATCAGCGATATACTGTGCGTCACAAACCCCTGCCACATTCTCCATGCAACCCAATTCGCTGAGCAACGTGGTATGCACTGAAGAAAAAACCACGGCGCGCTCCACAGGCACCTCAATCTTCACAGCGCCATGCGGCACCTCCACATCCCGGCCACGCTCCACAAGATAATATTCCGCCGGGGCAGCCAGCGTGTCCCATGGATTCTTAATCCGTGCCACGCTATATCCGTCATGGTCGGAAAGGCTGAGAAGACGTGCCTCCCCGATGATATTCGAGGAGGAATCATCGATGCCCGCTCTCCTCCCTGTGCAGGAGGAGAGGAGCATGACGAATAGTGATATGAGGGTTAGTACCTTGAAAGAAAAATTGTTCATATCAGAATGTGATTCTTCATCAGTTGAAGAATATGCAGGGTTGGCCTACGCCGATGTTGTATTTGCCCTGCAGTGTGTTTTTCTGTGCGTCGTAAACCTGAATATATCCGGGAGCATCATATGCGGGCCAGCCGCCATTCAGGATATATGAGGAGATAATCACCTTGGAGTGCTTTCCGTCGTAGGCGATATTGGAAGCATAGTCCACGGGAGTCACCTTCCATTCGCTCACATTGCCGGTGCGGATGTCGCATACGCGGTATTCAGCCTCGGGAATGCCATCGCTCTTGTAAGGCTGGTTGATGTAATACACGTTGCCATTGCCGGCTGTGATGATAGTGGCATCGGCGAGTGGGGTGCAGGAGAAGTCATCGTTGACTCGATATACCTTTGATGCGATATCACCATAGTCGCCGCAGCAGAGAAGCACGAGGTTCTCACCGTCGCTTACAAACTGGCTGGGATTGAGGGGAGTCTCGAAGGTCTTCGTCACTGTGAATGTCTCGAGGTCAACCACGGAAGCCGTGTTGCCGAAATGGTATGTGGTCATGCCTGTGGCGGGATCATACTCATAGTCCTCGCCGTTGGTGTTGGGCACATAGAGCTTGCCTTTGTGGAGAGCCATGATGTCGGGGTTGGGACCCACCTTCACATCAGCCTCGATTGCAAGCGTAGTAGTGTCGAGGCGAGCCACATAGCCATCATACATGGAGATGTACACCTTGCCCTTGTAGGCCACCATGCTGCGGGGACGCTTGCCGTTCACCTTCACATCGTCGAGACGGATGCGCTTCAGCGACTTATAGTCGGAGGCGTTGATAATCTCCACAGTGTTGGATGCGAAGGTGCCGAGATAGATCTTGCTGCCATAGGCCACGCCACACTGAGGAGTATCGCCGAGTTTCTGGCCGTTGGCTGCCTGGAAGGCACCGGCGGTCAACTTCGAGTTGGAGAAGTCAAACACGTCGAATTCACCCTCGATGCCCGTGTAGTGTCCTTGAGTGAGGAGGAAGGCACGTGGAGCGCCTGTGCTCACAGTGGGGTCTTCGGGAGTGTAGTCGTCGTTGCTGTTGTCGTCGGAGCAGGAGGTCAGTCCGAGTGAGCATACCGCCATAGCGGCCATGTAGTAATAGAGTTTTTTCATCTTATGCCTTAAGTGTTTTATATAATTTGGGTTATTTATTTTTATAATTTGAATACCACCGACGCGCTCCATGCTCTACCCGGCATCGGATAGCGGGCCACGAGTTCATATTGCTTGTCGAGAGCATTTATGAGGTCGGCGCGCAGTTCCAGCACATGACCTCTGAAATGGAAATCGTGTGAAAGAGTGAAACCGAGTTCCATGTATCCCGGAATGCGTGAGGAGGGAAGATTATGGTTGGTGGAATAGCGGCCGGAACAACCCGTCACATGGGCGGTGACATTCACCCAGGGATTCGTCCATGTGAGCGAAGCGGAGCCGGAGTTGAGGGGAGTGTAGGCGAGCTGTTTCATCCAGTCGAGCATAGTGCGGTCGGTGCGGGGCTGTGCGCGGGTATAGCTGTAGGTTGCGTTGAGGAGAAGCATGTGGCTCTGAGCCAGGCGGAAGTCGCACTGAAGGGTTGCATCCGCGCCGAAGATTCTCACTTTCCCGAGGTTCATCATGCGCATCATGAACATGCCCACAGGCATTGCCACAATCTTATTGCGCACCTCATTGATGTATCCGTCGAGGGTGATGCCCAGCTGGTCGAGGAATCCCATTGAGGAGCGCTGCCATGTGACCCCCAGATTGTATTGGCGTGTCAGTTCCGGATCGAGGTTGATGCTGCCGTAATGGTCGAAATAGAGCTCGCTGAATGTGGGCATGCGGAAGATCTCCTTATATGATGCGCGAACAAAGAATTCCTCGGAGGGAATAGGTTGCAGCAAGAGGCCGAGCGAGGGGGATAGGCGCTGGTGGGTGCCTGCGTCGTTGACTCCTGTGGCGGGATGCATATAGAGCGAATAGAGCGCCTTGGCTATGATTTTCAAGCGCCACACTGTATACTTTGCGGCCAGCGACTGTAGCAGCGAATTGCGCATATAGAGGGCGGCGCCGTTGCGGAACTTGTTGTGGGCATAATCGGCGGAATAGTCGAATTGCAGACCGGAGATAGGGGAGAAGAGCAGGGCGGCGGAGCCATAGTATTCCTGCTGGATGTAGCGGTTGCGGAGCAGGCCGTTGGGATATATGTCGCTATGGTTTTCGTAGCGGGTGGAGGCCCAGTTGTATTTGGCGTTAATCATCAGACGCCATTTGGGGGCAAGGCGCTGGCGATAGGTGGCTTGCCCGAAGGTGTTCAGTTCGCGCAGGTATTCGTTGTTTTCGGGGTTATAGAGGATGGCGGGACCGGGGAGTTGCTGGTCGTTGCCATATACATATCCTTTAATCGTGAGGGAGCCGCCGGGAGCACATTGCCAGAAACAACTGAGTTCGCCGTTGCCGTTGTTGATGCGGGAGTTCCGGCGGCGTTCATGCATGGTGGTGTTGCCGTTGGCGAGCGTGTAGGGGTAGTCGTTGTCGGAATGGAGGAAAGAGCCGGAAGCGGAGAGCGCCACCTTCTCGGAAAAGGATTTGCCGATGGATGCAGAGGGACGCCAATGGTTGAATGAGCCGGCCTCGAGGGCCACGCGCATGCGGAGCGACGGGTCGTAGAGATCCTTGTCGGTGTAGCTGGAGAGGATGAGAGTGGATGCGGAGGCAGAGGCGCGGGCAGGGAGGAATATCTCGTCGTTTTCGCCGGTGTTGAGGCTGACACTGTTGAGGTTGTCAAGGTTATAGCGGGAGAGGTCGATTTCGCCGCTCTGGAGATTGCTGAGGGCAATGTCGTCGTAGACCACGCCTGTGTGCTGGGCACCGAAACCGCGCAGCGAGACAGTCTTCATGCCTCCGGCGCCACCGTAGTCGCGGAGGTTGACGCCGGCAAACCGGCGCATTGCGTCGGAAATGTCGGTGATGCCCCGGAGTTTTATCTCCCGGGCGTCAATGCTTTGGGTCTGTGTGGTGGTTTTTATGGGGTCGGTGGCGCGTTTTGACGTCACCTCCACTCCTTGCAGCGTGACTCCCTTAATTGAGTCGGGCATATTTGCCGACAAAGCCGGCATGGCGGTCAGGGAGCATGCCGATATTAGTAATATGTGTGTTATAATTCTCCTCATCCTCGTGGGAAACTATTTGGCTATCACATGGTTCTCCAAAGGAGTGGGTCGGACTTTTACCGTAGCGGGACTGTTCGGGGATTGCACCCGGATTCCACCATGTAGATTTTTAACGCCGCAAAGATAATAAATGTTTATGAATATTTGCCCCATCCCACAGAAAATATTAACGCATTGTCGTCCCCTTCACCGTTCACACCGATTAAGACCCCATCCCACAAAAAATGTTAATGCAGGGGTCGCAGATGTGCCTCATATTC
>CAJLTZ010000041.1 GCA_905209725.1 uncultured Muribaculaceae bacterium | reverse complement strand
CGGGGACACAAGGATTTTCAGTCCTTTGCTCTACCAACTGAGCTATGGCACCTTGCTTCGAGATTGCTCCGCATTGTTTCGCGTTTGGGCTTGGCTTGCGGGGCGTTTCCCTTTTGCGAGTGCAAAGTTAGGTGTTTTATTTGAGACTGCCAAATTTTTTGGTGATTTTTATTAAATTTTTTGTTTGCGCGTAATAGGGCAGTCGCTCCGCGACTGTATTTTCTTTATTCTTTTCTTCCGCGCACAGCAGTCCGCTTCGCTCTGTGCTGTACGCGGTTAATATGCAGGGTAGTCGCTCCGCGACTATTGACAGTGTCGATCTGGTCTGACCTTTCGGACTATTCGGAGTGGTCGGATCTTTTTGATGTGCGCTTGCGGCGGCGGACTTCCCAGCCGGAGAGGAGGCACCAGAGGGTCAGCAGCCCTATCAGGGGGATGAAGAAGTAGGTGGCGGAGTTGCCGAAGTAGATGCGGCCGGTGTGCGTTTCCAGGGCTACGTTGTATAGGGGCATAGGCAGTGTGGAGAGTTCGGAGGGTTGCGGCAGTCTGTCGGTGCCTGCGTCGAAGTATACGGGGAAGGCTTCGCCTCGGAAGTCCCTTGTATATCCGGCCACAGGTCGCGAACCGAAGGGTGGTCCAGGTTTTACGGGGGCTGGTTGACCGGTAAACCAGTCGGTGGATTTTTCGGCTTTCCTGTCCCATACATACATTCCGGAGAGGGATCCGCAGAGCCATTTCGTGGAGTCGACACGCATCCACACGTTGAGCCCCATCACGCTGACGGGCGGTGCTCCAGCTGCGCGCATAGGCTCGGCGCCGAGTTTTGGCATGGCGAAGAATCCTGCTGAAGTGGATATCAGCCATTCACCGGCATCAGCGTCATAACGCACCATGCGCAATTTGTCCTTCCAAATATTCTCTTCTGCCTGCTTGGGATGCGTTTTCCACAATGCAAGCGGCACCATCAACGGCGGCCGCAGCAGCATACCTGTGAAACAGAGGAGGATGGTGAATATGATGGTGACTTTCCCGACCCAGGAATGGGCTTTCACCCAGCCACGCAGTGTGCCGGAGGCGTGCGCCACCTTATTCTTGGTGTCGTGATTACTGCGCGCGATGGAGCGGATGCGCTTCGGCATCAGCCATATCACTATACCGCTGATTGCCAGCAAGGCTATCACAAGCCCTACTGCATCCACAATAATCTTGCCGGGAGCGCCCAGCAACAGGTTGCCATGCAGACTCCAGGCCGTGCGGAGCGCCGTAGAACCGGAGATATCTGCATCCACAGGAGCCGGAAGCGGAACCTTTTCAAATTCCAGTCTCGGCAGTGTGGTCCTGAAAAGCGATGACCTTGAGGCAAGCACCAGTGTGTCGCCGGCAAGGGTAAGGTCGGAGAGCCGCTCGCCATTCACCGATGGAATCCTCACCGCTTTCCATTTGCGGGATTCGGGAGTCTGCAGATAAAGCGCATCGGTGGTGAGCATCAGCAGAGAGTCGCCGGCAGTCCTGACTATCGCGCGTACGTTTCGATTAATCTGCGCAGGAGGCAGACCGGAGTTGAAGTCGCGGATAAAGGATCCATCGCGGGAAAGCAGCCACGCGCCGGCGGTGCCATATGCCACCACGCTGTCGCCCATCGCCACGGTGCCGCGAATCATGCCCTGGTCCCATCCTTTATAGCGATAGAAGGGAGGGAGCAGCGTGCGCGACACCTCTGCCCCACCCCATGCGGAGCGATGGTTGAGGATGATGCCGGAGATGCAGAAAAGCACCAGGAAGATGCTCACTGCAATGCCCGACCATTTATGCTGCCTATGCCAGTTGATCTTCATACGCGAAAACAGGCCTAAGATCTCACCTTGAAGGCATCATATAAGGTATAGCCCGCAAGCGCCACAAAGAGAAGGCCGAGCGCCACCATTTCCCGGATATGGTCAAGGGGCTGAAGCCAGATCTCATGCAGGATGCCGAGGCGTCCGATTATTTCGACAAAGGTCCAGAACACGAGCACCGTGGCGATGCTCATCCTGATGTTGGCGCCCCAGGATTTCATGCGTGTCTGCTTGAGAAACATATACACTGAACCCGCCAGACACACCACTCCCAACGCAAGGGTGATAGGGTGCGACACGCCTAAGAAATTGGTGTCGTAGCAGAACATCAGAGTCACATAGCTTGTCCATATCATTACGTTGAATTCCATGAACGTAGTGAGCGAAGTATGGCGTGTCATCGGACGCAGGTTGGCCAGTTCGGAATTTCCTTTGGGGAAAAGATGCCGCTGAATCCAGGAGAAGAAAAGACATCCGGAGCGAGTGCTGAAGATATAAAGCAGCCAGAACATCACAAGAAAGCCGAATGAAGCGGGCATTATGAGGTATTCGGGTTGCGTGGGACGTCCACCCATCGGGTCGGGCATCGGGAGCATGCCATATCTGTCGGCATAATACTGGAAAAGAAACTCCACCCAACCGGTCCAGAAGAGCAGTCCGCCAAAGAATCCGAAGAGAGTCTGACGGAGGTCGCCGCGCACGAAGATGCCGGCTACAGCGATTATCAGTCCGGCGAGGCCTAACAGGAAACCGGCGACATGAAGGGGACCCGGATCCATGATGTGTTCCATCAGAATCATCACGGCGTGGCCGAGAGGCATTGTGAAGAGCACAAGCAGGAAGGAGGCAATGGCTCTCCCGAAATATCTTTTCTTAGACACCATATTAAGAAGTAAGAAGTAAGAAGTAAGAAGTAAAAAGTAATGACCAATCATCAATCAGAAAGAATCATCAATCAGTGGAGGTCGATGCTGACGCCGGCAAGAAGGGAGATGCCGTCGGTGAGCGGCGAATTGAGATAATAATGACTGGGGCGATAGTTGAAGAGATTATCTACCGTCAGGATGAGTTTTACACGCGAGGCAAAAGTCTGCGCCACCTGGATTTTCCACAATGAATACGCAGGATAATTCACTTCCACTGTCCCGGCGGCGAGGTTGTAATAGTCGCGGTATTCGCGGTTTTTCACACCTGAGAGCGCCCTGCCCTGCAATGAGACATCGAAAGTGTAATTCTTCGAGAATTCATGAATCCAGGCAAACCTGGCTGAGAGAGAATGCGGCCGCGCGGGCATATACTGGTTGTTGGCCTGGTTGCCCTGCTTGTCGCGCGACACACTCTCATGGGTGTAGGCATAGGAGAGCCGAGCCGAGAAACCGCCGTTCCAGACTCCCTGCACGGCAGCCTCAAATCCATATACATTGTATCGGTCAAGGTTCACGTATTCAAGATAGAGCTGCGTGGGATCACCGGGGCGTGCATACGGGAGACCGGAGGATATTTTGTCGCGCACATGGTTGTAATAACCGGCGAGGGTGAAATTATAGTTTTTCACCGTATAGTCGGCTGAGAGATTTGCGTTATGGCTCGTTTCCGGTCGTAACGATGGATTACCGGTCACAATCCAGATTCCGGCCATGTCAAACTCGTAATATTTTTCTTTGAGGGTAGGAGCGCGGAAACCCATTCCATAGGAAGCGCGGATGTTAAGGGCATCGATGGGCTGATAGCGGGCGGAGATTTTCGGAGTCACACGCGAGATGCTTCCGTCGGAAAACCAGTCGTATCTCAAAGCGCCCACCACCTCCCATTTCTGCGATGGCGTCCAGTCGTATTGCAGAAAAGCGTCAACATTTGTCTGCGAGCGATGGCGACCTACGAATTTTGAATTGAGGAGATAATCGTGCAGGCAGTCGGCGCCTGCCGAAAGGATATCGCCATTGGCGAATGTGTGGGCATAGAAGGCGCGCACACTGTTCTGCACATTGCTGTAGTCGCGCACATCGAGATGCGGCAATTTGAAGTATGTCGACTTGTCGTACTGGTCGAATGAATACGACAGTTGGAAAGCATTCGAGGCGTTGGGATGCCAGTCGGCACGGAGACCCGCCGAATAGTCGCGGTAGCGCTCCGGGGAATCGATGGAGCGCGGAATCTGACGGAAGAAGTAGCCGGCACGGGCGGAGAGGTCAAGCCCGTCTACGGGTGAATATGAGAATCGGTCGGCCACATTCAGGGTGCGGTGGCCATAGATTGTGGACACCACTCGCCCCACGGGATCAGGGTCGGATGATACGTTATAATTCTTAATACTTTGATACGAGGCTGAGAGGGTATTTGCCACACGCTTTCCGGAGGCTGACACGCCGAATCCGTAGCGTTGGTTAAGATGTTTGCCGATGCGTGCTTCGGCAGTCACCTGCCAGGGATGCCGGGCGCGACGTGTTATGATATTCACCACACCGCCTGCGGCATTGCTGCCATAGAGGGCGCTTGAGGCACCGCGCACAATCTCGATCCGCTCCACATCGCGCATCGGGATGCGGCTGAAATCCACGTCATCCATCGTTTCGCCGGCAAGCCGCTCGCCATCCACGAGGAATAACACGCTCTGGCCGCCGAATCCGCCGATGTTCATATGCACCTGCTGGTTCATGGCGTAAGAGAATTCGGCGCCGGGGAGTTCCTGCTGCAGGAGGTCGTCGATATTGGAGGCGTCGCTGCGCTCTATATCCTTGCGTGTGATGAGCCGCGTCTGCACGGGAGCATCCTTCAGCAACTTAGGCACACGCGTGCCGGTAACCACGAAATCATCAAGGCTGAATTCGGACCGGGCGATGCTGTCGGGCGCCTGAGCCTCCTCATCCGAAGGCAGGGCGAGGCAGGGCAGTGTCTGTGCGGCAAAAAGCAGGAGGGACAATATGATAAAACGATTTCTCATTTAAGCGTTATTGTTCAGAGCGGGTATCGGTAACGGATTGTGAGGCAGCACTTGGTGCCGGTGGCACTCTGGTAATCGGCAAGCTGGAGCGCCGCCATGGAGCCGTCGGAGAGTCGCAGGATAAACACGGATGAGTCGAGTGTGAAGGCGGGCGGCATCGGGGGCACATCCACGCGAAGCCAAGAGGAGAGGAGATTGTTGATGCGGATTCCCTGATTGCCTATCAGCCCGAGGAGCATACGGTCCTGAATGGTCCATACATCGGTCTGGTTCCAGGTATCCCCCTCGAAAGAGAGGCCGTCGACAAATGAAAGGTCGTCGGGGATATCCTCGAGGGAGGAGAACGATGTCTTTGCCACCTCACCGCCATTGGTCATCACATTGTTTCGATGCACGGCGAAGGTCCATTTCTCAGGGATCGGCTGCGGGGCTGAGGGAGCGAAAGTGCAGAACTCATTCACGGAGATTCCGGCGCCATAAACATCATACCAATACGTATAGATTCCGGGGCATTCCGCTTCCGGCAGGCTTTCCGATGGCTCGGCATCGGGGGCAGGGATGCGCATCGACACCCATGCCGCCGAAGTATTGTAGAGGGAGTCGGCGGCCACGCTGTCGGCCACCGCCTTGAGGTCGATGAAATGCCAGCGTTGCCAGTCGGAAGCATCAATGTATAGCTCTCCGGCCACGGTATGGTCCTTCTCCTGCGGCGGTTCGTCGTAGATGCTGGGGAGAATGCCGTGGCAAGCCTGCAGCGCCAGAAGCGCCGCAGATGCCAGACATGTAGTGATGAGCCGCTGAATCATTTTCATCGCGAATGCATATTGCAGGATCTTGACTTTATTCAGCCTTTGGAGCTCCGGTTTTCTCGCCTAAGAGAGTTGCCACAATCGGGAAGGGCATTGCACCGAGTTTGAAGCTGTTCACCACCGTTACTGACTTGTTCTCGTTTAGTGCTATCTGGATGTACGAGCCCTCAGTGAAGTTGTAGTCCTTGTCCATGGTGACGTTGCCATCCTTCTCAGCCTTGAAGTGCTGGGTAAGACCGTCGCCGCTATACATGCGATAGTAAGCGTTCTTGTCCTTGTCGAATGCGATATTCTTGATTTCCACTGCGCCGAGTGTGAGGTCACCCATCACAGTGGCAGGAATCTTATATTCGGGTATGGCTACGTTGATAGTGCCGTCTGCGTTCTCGGTGATGGTGTTGCCGACCTCGACATTGTAGGTGAACTGACCTCCTACCACTACGGAATTTATGCCATAGTAATAGCCGGCGATGGTGCTCTCAGTCCGGGTTTCGAATGTCATTTCCTTGATCTGGTCCACACGGAATTCCTGGGTGGTGCCGTCGTTGAGCGAGACTACGAAGACTTCGGTGTCGGCGGAAGCCTGAAAGGCTGCTGCGGCAAGAATCAATGCTGATGTAAAAAACTTATTCATAAATTTCAGATTACTTTTTGATGAATTTGAGGGAGCGGGAGCCAGCTGTGGCTATGTAGGTGCCGGCGGGGAGCGACTCCACGTTGACTGATTCCATTTCTACTGCCACACGGCTTCCTGACAGGGAGTAGACGCTTATCTCAACGCCGGGAGCGGCGATGCTGCGTCCATCGTAAGAGATAAATGATTCGGAGCGTGTGATTTCCTCGATACCGGAAGGTTCGTCAACAAAGACGAAATTCTTCACATCGGCGCGTTTGAAGGATGCCGAGGCATCGGAGGTGGCGATGTTCACGTTCTCGCCCTCCATCGTGATCACAGGCTTATCTTCGAGCACATAGCTGAAAGTGGAACCATCGAGCATCGAGAGCTTGAGGGCGGTCTGGCCTGCGAAGGCGGATGCCGCGAGCAACAAGGCCGATGCCATGAGTGTTATTTTTCTCATTGTCGTTATTGTTATTGTTTTCGATTGCAAAATTAGTATAATTCGGTTGGCCTCACAATACCCACCTTTGATGAAACCGTCAAGGCCATCATCAAACAAAAATCGGAGAATTATCCTTAAGATTGGGACAATTCTCCGATAATATCATCAGCGCATCTCAGGAAATGGGATGCGTCGCATCAATTCAGGCGTTCTCCTCTACGGCTTCCACGTCGATGATGTCGGCGAGGTCGTCGGTAAGCTGGAGTTCGGCGATTTCATCCTTATTGGCCACCACGAGTTTCTGGTATTCACGCAGGCCAGTGCCGGCAGGAATAAGGTGACCGCAGATCACATTCTCCTTCATGCCCTCGAGCGTATCGGTCTTGCCGTTGATGGCAGCCTCGTTGAGCACCTTTGTGGTTTCCTGGAAGGAAGCCGCGGAGATAAAGCTGGAGGTCTGGAGGGCGGCGCGGGTGATACCCTGGAGAATCTGCTCGGAAGTGGCGGGCATAGCGTCGCGCACCTCCATGGTCTTCATGTCGCGGCGTTTCAGCGACGAGTTTTCATCGCGGAGCTTGCGCTGGGTGATGATCTGACCCTTGCGATAGTTCTGGCTGTCGCCGGCGTCGGTGATCACCTTCTTGCCCCAGATGTTGTCGTTCTCATCCATGAAGTCGCGCTTGTCTACCACCTGCTGGGGGAGGAAACGTGTGTCGCCCGGGTCGAGGATATTGACCTTGCGCATCATCTGACGCACAATCACCTCGAAGTGCTTGTCGTTGATCTTCACACCCTGCGAACGGTACACGTCCTGCACCTCGTTGACGATATACTCCTGCACGGCCGTCGGGCCTTTGATGTTGAGGATATCGGTAGGAGTGATGGCGCCGTCGGAAAGGGGTGTTCCGGCACGCACGTAATCATTCTCCTGCACGAGGATCTGCTTGGAGAGGGGCACGAGATATTTCTTGGTCTCGCCGAGTTTGTTGGTCACGGAGAGTTCGCGGTTACCACGCTTGATGTTGCCGAACTTCACCTCGCCGTCGATTTCGGAAACCACAGCGGGATTAGACGGGTTGCGGGCCTCGAAGAGCTCGGTGACACGGGGCAGACCGCCCGTGATATCGCCCGCGGAATTGGATGCGCGCGGAATCTTCACGAACACCTGGCCGGGCTTGATTTCCTCGCCTTCATCGATGAGAAGGTGGGCGCCTACAGGCAGCGAGTAGGAACGAATCAGTTCGCCATCCTCATTATAAAGCTGGGCAGCAGGAATCTTCGTGCGGTCTTTCGACTCGATCATGATCTTCTCATGGAGGTTGGTGCCCTCGTCGGATTCCACGCGGTAGGTAACGCCCTCGATCACATTCTCGAATCGGACCTTACCACCCTCCTCAGCCACAATCACGGCATTGAAAGGGTCCCATTCGCAAATCATGGTGTCGGCCTTCACCTCCTTGCCAGGCTGGCAATAGAGACGCGAACCGTAGGGGATATTGGCATTCATCAGCACGATTCCCGACTTAGGCTCAACGATACGCATCTCGGCCATACGACCGATTACGATATCCACGCCATCCTGATCCTTGACGGTGCGGAGCTCGTCGATTTCAAGGATACCGTCGTGGCGTGTGGTAACATCCTTTACAGCTGCGGCATTACCGGCGACACCACCCACGTGGAACGTACGGAGGGTAAGCTGCGTACCGGGCTCGCCGATTGACTGGGCTGCGATTACGCCGACAGCCTCGCCCTTCTGCACCATGCGGTGGTTGGAGAGGTTGCGGCCGTAGCACTTGGCGCAGACACCCTTCTTCGACTCGCAGGTAAGCACCGAACGGATCTCCACTGCCTCGATAGGCGATTTCTCGATACGGTCGGCGATAGCCTCCGTGATCTCCTCGCCAGCGTGGACGATGATCTCATCGGGATTGAAGGGATCCACCACATCGTGAACCGAGACGCGTCCGAGGATACGCTCGCTGAGGGTGGCCACAACCTCCTCCTTGTTCTTGATTTCTGTGCATACAAGGCCACGCAGGGTGCCGCAGTCCTCCTCATTGATGATGACATCGTGAGCCACATCGACAAGACGACGGGTAAGATATCCGGCGTCGGCAGTCTTAAGGGCGGTATCGGCAAGACCCTTACGGGCACCGTGGGTAGAGATAAAGTACTCGAGCACCGACAGACCCTCCTTGAAGTTTGCAAGAATAGGGTTCTCGATGATCTGGCCGCCCTCGGCACCAGCCTTCTGAGGCTTGGCCATAAGGCCACGCATACCGGAGAGCTGACGGATCTGGTCCTTCGAACCACGGGCACCGGAGTCAAGCATCATAAATACGGAGTTGAAGCCCTGCTGGTCCTCCTCCATCTGTTTCATCAGCGTCGATGCAAGACGGTCGTTGACATGTGTCCATACATCGATCACCTGGTTATAACGGTCGTTGGCCGTAATGTAGCCCATACCGTAGTTGGCAAGAATCTCTTCCACCTGTGCATGACCTTCGGCCACATACTGTTCCTTCTCCTTCGGGATGATCACATCGCCGAGGTTGAAGCTCAGGCCGCCGCGGAAAGCCATCTTGTATCCGAGGTTCTTGATATCGTCGAGGAACTGTGCCGAACGCGTCACACCGCAAGTCTTGATCACATTACCGATAATCTTGCGGAGTGATTTCTTGGAGATGATCTCATTTACATAGCCCATCTCCTCGGGCACATACTGATTGAAGAGCACGCGGCCCACGGAGGTATTTTCGCAGAGGTGACGCACACGCTTGCCGTCAACTACGTCGTCGACCATGATGGTGACGGGAGCATGCAGAGTCACGCGGCCCTCGTTGTAGGCAATCTCGGCCTCTTCCGGGCCGTAGAATATGGTACCCTCGCCACGGTCGCCCTTGCGGAGCTTTGTGATGTAGTAAAGGCCGAGCACCATGTCCTGCGAAGGCACGGTGATAGGCGCGCCGTTGGCAGGGTTAAGGATATTATGGGCGCCGAGCATGAGCATCTGGGCCTCGAGCACGGCCTCATTGCTGAGGGGAAGGTGCACAGCCATCTGGTCGCCGTCGAAGTCGGCGTTGAAGGCCGTACATGCAAGCGGGTGAAGCTGGATAGCCTTGCCCTCGATCATGCGGGGCTGGAAGGCCTGGATGCCGAGACGGTGAAGTGTCGGGGCACGGTTGAGAAGCACGGGATGACCCTTCATCACATATTCGAGGATATCCCATACCACAGGCTCCTTGCGGTCGACAATCTTCTTGGCGCTCTTTACAGTCTTCACGATGCCGCGCTCGATGAGCTTGCGGATGATAAAGGGCTTGTAGAGTTCGGCGGCCATAAGCTTAGGAATACCGCACTCGTGCATCTTCAACTCAGGGCCTACCACGATAACGCTTCGTGCGGAATAGTCCACACGTTTACCGAGGAGGTTCTGACGGAAACGACCCTGCTTACCTTTGAGGGAGTCGGAGAGCGACTTGAGGGGATGGTTGACATCGCTCTTCACGGCCGACGACTTGCGGCTGTTGTCGAGCAGCGAGTCGACAGCCTCCTGGAGAAGACGCTTCTCATTTCGGAGAATCACCTCAGGTGCCTGGATTTCGAGCAGACGTTTGAGACGGTTGTTGCGGATAATCACGCGACGGTAGAGGTCGTTGAGGTCGGAGGTGGCGAATCGGCCGCCGTCGAGGGGAACGAGCGGGCGGAGTTCCGGCGGAATCACCGGCACAGCCTGCAGAATCATCCATTCGGGGCGGTTGCGGTTGGCCGAAGCCAGGAATGAGTTCACCACCTGAAGACGCTTCAGGGCCTCGGTCTTGCGCTGCTGCGAACCCTCCTCGTGTGCGCGGACACGAAGGTCGTCGGCAAGTTTGGCGAGGTCTAGGTCGCAGAGGAGGTCGTAGATAGCCTCCGCGCCCATCTTGGCCACGAATTTCTTCGGGTCCTTGTCGTCGAGGTAATGGTTGTCTTCCGACACGAGCTCCATGGCGCGCATGTACTGCTCCTCAGTGAGGAGTTCCAGGCGCTCCAACGGGCGCGGGCCCTTGCCGGGCTCCATCTCGATCTGCACCTCTCCCGGATTGATCACCACGTAACGCTCGTAATAGATGATATCGTCGAGCTTCTTGGAGGGGAGTCCGAGCAGATAGCCGATTTTATTGGGGAGGGAACGGAAATACCAGATGTGAGCCACGGGCACCACCAGTTCGATGTGGCCCATGCGCTCGCGTCTTACCTTCTTCTCGGTGACTTCCACGCCGCAGCGGTCGCACACGATGCCCTTGTAGCGGATGCGTTTGTATTTACCGCAATGGCACTCATAGTCCTTCACCGGGCCGAAGATCTTCTCGCAGAAGAGACCGTCACGCTCAGGCTTATAGGTGCGGTAGTTGATCGTTTCCGGCTTCAGCACCTCACCGCTCGACTTCTCCTTGATTTCTTCGGGAGAAGCCAGGCCGATGGTGATTTTCGAGAAGTTGGTCTTTATTTTATTGTCTTTCCTGAAAGCCATATTATAGCCAAGTTAAATTCTTAATTTTGTTTTGTCATTCGAGCGTGATGCTCAGGCCGAGGCCGCGGAGCTCATGGAGAAGCACGTTGAGCGATTCGGGGATACCGGGGGTAGGCATTGCGTCGCCCTTGACGATAGCCTCGTAAGCCTTGCTTCGGCCCACCACGTCGTCGCTCTTGATGGTAAGGATCTCCTGAAGGATGTGTGCAGCGCCGAAAGCCTCGAGCGCCCAGACCTCCATCTCTCCGAAACGCTGGCCACCGAACTGGGCCTTACCGCCGAGAGGCTGCTGCGTGATGAGAGAGTACGGGCCGATGGAACGTGCGTGCATCTTGTCCTCCACCATGTGGCCGAGCTTAAGCATGTAGATCACGCCCACAGTGGCCGGCTGGTCGAAGCGGTCGCCCGTGCCGCCGTCGTAGAGATATGTCTTTCCATAGCGGGGAAGGCCTGCCTTGTCGGTCCATTCGTTGAGGTCGTCGAGACTTGCTCCGTCGAAAATAGGCGTAGCAAATTTCTCGCCAAGTTCGCGGCCTGCCCATCCGAGCACGGTCTCGAAAATCTGACCGAGGTTCATACGCGAAGGCACACCCAGAGGGTTAAGCACAATATCCACAGGAGTGCCATCCTCGAGGAACGGCATATCCTCCTGACGCACTACTCGCGACACGATACCCTTGTTACCGTGACGACCTGCCATCTTGTCGCCCACGCCGATCTTACGCTTCTTGGCGATATAAACCTTGGCCATCTGCATGATGCCCGAGGGAAGTTCGTCGCCGATGGTGATGTCGAGTTTCTTGCGGCGGAGTTCGCTGTCGATTTCCTTCGACTTGCGCATATAATTGGTGATGAGTTCACCCACCATCTTGTTGATGCGAGCGTCGTTGGTCCATCCGGAGATGTTGACAGTCTCATAATTCATATTGGCGAAGTCAACACCCTGGAATGAAGAGCCTGCGGGCACGATTTCATCGCCGATGAAGTCAACCACTCCGGCGCTTGTCTGGTCGGCGAGAAGCGTGCGCATCTTGTCAACCATGATTGCGCGGAGCTCATTCTGCTTCTGCTCGTATTCTTCGTCGAGCAGGGGGAGCTGGGCGTTGGCGCTGTTCTTGTTGCCCTTCTTCTTGGCTGCCTTGCTGAAGAGGTTGGTGCCGATCACGACGCCCTTCAGCGAGGGGCTTGCCTTGAGGGAAGCGTCCTTCACATCGCCGGCCTTGTCGCCGAAGATGGCGCGGAGGAGTTTCTCCTCAGGGGTGGGGTCGCTCTCGCCCTTAGGCGTGATCTTTCCAATCATGATATCGCCGGGCACCACATAAGCGCCCACGCGGATGATGCCGCGCTCGTCGAGGTCCTTTGTGGCATCCTCGCTCACATTGGGGATATCATTGGTAAGTTCCTCCATGCCGCGCTTTGTTTCGCGCACCTCGAGTGTGTACTCGTCGACATGGATGGAAGTAAGGATATCCTCGCGCACCATGCGCTCGTTGAGCACGATGGCGTCCTCATAGTTGTAACCCTTCCAGGGCATGAACGCCACTTTCAGGTTGCGGCCGAGCGCGAGCTCACCCTTCTCGGTGGAGTAGCCCTCGGTGAGGATATCGCCCTTCTCCACACGCTGGCCCACCTTGCATAGGGGACGCAGGTCGATTGTGGTGCCCTGGTTGGTGCGGCGGAATTTGGGAAGTTTGTATTCCTTCGTGGCAGACTCAAACTGCACGAAATCTTCATCCTCGGTGCGGTCGTAGCGGATCACGATCTTTGTGGCATCGACATATTCGATTACACCGGCGCCCTCGGCCATCACCTGGGTGCGGGAGTCCTTCACGAGCTGGCCCTCGATGCCAGTGGCCACGATAGGAGCCTCGCTGCGGAGCAGAGGCACAGCCTGGCGCATCATGTTCGAGCCCATCAGCGCACGGTTGGCGTCATCATGCTCGAGGAAGGGGATAAGCGAAGCCGCGATGGAAGCGATCTGGATAGGAGCCACGTCCATGAGCTGCACCTCGTTGGGCGCAACCACAGGGAAGTCGGCCTCCAGACGGGCCTTTACCTTGTTGCGGATGAATGTGCCGTCGTCGTTAAGGGGAGCGTTGCCCTGGGCAATCGTCTTACCCTCCTCCACTTCGGCGGTCATATATGTCACATGGCTGTTGTCGAGGTCTACCACACCGTTTTCAACACGGCGGTAGGGAGTCTCGATAAAGCCAAGGTTATTGATCTTGGCGTAAACGCAGAGCGACGAGATCAGACCAATGTTAGGACCCTCAGGGGTCTCGATCGGGCAGAGACGTCCGTAATGCGTATAGTGCACGTCGCGCACCTCGAAGCCTGCGCGCTCACGCGACAGACCGCCGGGGCCAAGGGCCGACATACGGCGCTTGTGGGTGATCTCGGCCAGAGGGTTGGTCTGGTCCATGAACTGGGAAAGTGCGTTCGTGCCGAAGAATGTATTAATCACTGCCGAGATGGTCTTGGCATTGATAAGGTCGATAGGCTTGAACACCTCATTGTCGCGCACATTCATCTTCTCGCGGATGGAGCGCGAAATGCGGGCAAGCCCCACGCCAAACTGATTGTAGAGCTGCTCGCCCACTGTGCGCACACGACGGTTGCTCAGGTGGTCGATATCATCCACATCGCTCTTGGCGTTGATGAGCTCGATTAGATACTTGATGATGGCGATAATGTCCTCGCGCGTCAGCACCTTGACATCCATCGGGGTGTCGAGACCGAGCTTCTTGTTGATTCTGTAGCGGCCCACTTCGCCGAGGTCGTAACGCTTTTCGGAGAAGAAGAGGCTTTGGATCACCTCACGGGCCGAGGCAGCGTCCGGTGGATCTGCGTTGCGGAGCTGTCGATAGATATATGTCACGGCCTCACTCTCTGAGTTGGAGGCGTCTTTCTGCAGGGTGTTGAAAATAATCTGATAGTCCACGGAGCTGACATTCTCCTTTTCGAGCAGTATAGTCTTCACTCCGCTCTCAAGGATAGCGTCGATATTGTCGTCGGTAACCTCCTCGCCACGGTCAACGATGATGGAGTTACGCTCCACTGTGGTCACCTCGCCCGTGTCGGAGTCCACGAAGTCCTCAATGGAGCTCTGCATCACGCGGCCTGCGAGCTTGCGGCCACGCACAGCCTTCAGATTAGTCTTGTTGACCTTGATTTCCTCGGCAAGGTCGAAAATCTCCACAATCTCCTTATCCGTCTCGAAGCCGATGGCACGCAGAAGAGTGGTCACGGGGAGTTTCTTCTTGCGGTCGATGTAGGCGTACATCACATTGTTGATGTCGGTGGCAAACTCGATCCAACTTCCGCGGAAAGGAATGATACGCGCCGAATAAAGTTTAGTTCCGTTGGCATGTATGCTGTTACCGAAAAATACGCCCGGGCTTCTGTGGAGCTGTGACACTACGACACGCTCCGCGCCGTTGATGATAAACGTACCCTGCTGGGTCATATAAGGGATCTGACCCAGATATACATCCTGGATAATCGTTTCGAAATCAACGTGGTCGGGATCGGTGCAATAAAGTTTGAGCTTTGCCTTCAGAGGGACGCAATAAGTGAGGCCTCTTTCGAGACACTCATCAATGGAGTAGCGCGGGGGATCGATGTAGTAATCGAGGAATTCGAGCACGAAGTTATTACGGGTGTCGGCGATGGGGAAATTCTCGGCAAACACCTTGTAAAGGCCTTGGCTCTTGCGCAATTCGGGAGGAGTGTCGAGCTGCAGGAACTCCTTGAAGGATTCCAGCTGGACATCGAGGAAGTCCGGAAAAGGCAGCGGATTTTTTATCGACGCGAAATTTACACGCGGTTTATCGGTAAGGTTTGCTGACATTTTGGAAAATTGGGTTTATTCGTTGCAATGCCCCGGTCGCGCCAATAGGGGCAGATCGGGGTCTGAGAAGAAGTAATTTCGCGGGTATCAACCGTGCGGGACTCCGTTGAAATTACATAAATAGGTTAAGAACGCCGCAAAGGGGGCCTTCTTAACCTATTTAGGGAATGAGAATTATCTTATTTGAGCTCAACCTCAGCGCCAGCGTCCTCGAGCTGTTTCTTCAGGCCCTCAGCCTCAGCTTTGGGAAGGCCTTCCTTAACAGTGTTGGGAGCACCGTCAACGAGTTCCTTAGCCTCTTTGAGGCCAAGACCTGTGAGTTCCTTAACGAGCTTAACCACGGCGAGCTTGCTGGCTCCGGGAGCTTTGAGCACTACGTCGAAGTTAGTTTTCTCCTCTGCCTCGGCGGCGCCAGCGGCGGGACCGGCTGCAACTGCTACAGCTGCGGCAGCGGGCTCGATACCATATTCGTTCTTAAGAATCTCAGCGAGTTCGTTTACCTCTTTAACCGTAAGGTTAACAAGCTGTTCTGCAAATGCTTTCAAATCTGCCATTTTCGTATATGTTTTTTTTGTTTTTACAATTAGTTTTCTTTGTTGGAGAGAGTTTCGAGGATGCCGTGAAGTTTATTGGCACCGCTCTGGAGAGCGCTGATAACGTTCTTGGCGGGCGACTGCAGCAGAGCCACAACGTCGGCGATAAGTTCGTTCTTGCTCTTGATGTTGGCGAGAGTCTCCAACTGATCTTCGCCTACATAAACAGATTCCTCAACGAAAGCGCCCTTGAGGGCGGGGAGGGTGTCCTTCTTGTCGCGGAACTTCTTGATGAGCTTAGCGGGGGCGTTACCGGTGTTGCTGAGAAGCAGGGTGGTTTCGCCGTGAAGCAGGTCATAGAGCCCGGAATAGTCGGTTTCAGAAGCCTCGAAAGCCTTCTTGAGGAGGGTATTCTTCACGCAGAGCATCTTCACGTCGGCGCCGAAGCATGCGCGGCGAAGCGCGCTTGTCTTGGCAGCGTCAAGACCGGAAGTCTGGGTGAGATATACGCAGCTATAGTTGGCCAGCTGTTCGCCGATATGTGCAATTATAATCGCTTTATCTTCCTTTTTCATTTGTTCCTCTTTTTAAAGATTAGTCAATAGCCTTGGGCTCAACCTTAACGCCGGGGCCCATCGTGCTCGAAAGATAAATGCTCTTGATATAAGTGCCTTTGGAAGTGGCGGGTTTGAGTTTCACCAGTGTATTGATGAATTCCTTGGCATTGTCGGCCATGTCGGCGGGTGAGAAAGACACCTTGCCGATGGAAGCGTGAACAATACCCGTCTTGTCAACCCTGAAGTCGATCTTACCCTGCTTCACCTCTTTGACGGCCTTTGCGACATCCATTGTCACAGTACCGCTCTTGGGGTTAGGCATAAGGCCACGGGGACCCAGGATACGGCCCAACGGGCCAAGCTTACCCATCACCGAAGGCTGAGTAATGATTACATCAACATCGGTCCAGCCATCCTTGATTTTCTGCAGATACTCATCGAGTCCGACAAAGTCGGCGCCGGCTTCCTTGGCAGCAGCCTCAGCATCTGGGCCGCAGAGCACGAGCACGCGCACCTGCTTACCTGTGCCGTGAGGCAGGGATACCACGCCGCGCACCATCTGGTCCGCCTTACGGGGATCCACGCCAAGACGCACGTCGATGTCGAGAGAAGCGTCGAATTTCTCGAAAGAAATCTCCTTCACCTTCGCTGCTGCTTCCTGGAGTGTGTAAGCCTTCCCCGGTTCAATCTTCGATAAAGCCAACTTTTGATTTTTTGTCAGTTTTCCCATTTTCTTGAAGATTATTAGTTGTTAGCAGGGAATGCCCCTTTGACGGTGATACCCATGCTGCGGGCTGTGCCTGCCACCATGCGCATCGCTGACTCTAAAGTAAAACAGTTCAAATCCGGCATCTTGTCTTCTGCAATTGTCTTAACCTGATCCCAGGTGATCTCGGCCACCTTGTTACGGTTAGGCTGTGCCGAACCGCTCTTGAGTTTGGCCACCTCCTTGAGCTGAACTGCTACAGGAGGAGTCTTTACGATAAAGTCGAAGCTCTTGTCAGTGTAATATGTGATTACAACAGGAAGAACCTTACCGGCCTTATCCTGGGTGCGGGCATTGAATTGCTTGCAAAATTCCATGATGTTGATACCCTTCGATCCCAGAGCGGGACCTACCGGGGGTGACGGATTGGCCGCGCCACCTTTAATCTGTAATTTGATCTGTCCAGCAATTTCTTTTGCCATCGTTCTACATTGTTAAAAATGATTTGTGTGCAAATGTATTGCGTCACGCCATGCGCGTAACATCACCGGCTCAGACGCGTTCCACCTGCGAATTTTCCAACTCGATATCAGTGCCACGGCCAAAGATCTTGACCTCAACCTTGATTTTCTTGCGATCGGAATTGACCTCTTTAACCACGCCACTGAAACCATTGAACGGGCCGAAGCAAACCTTTACAGGCTCTCCGACCACGAACATATCGTTGGTTTCCTCAGCGGGCTGCAGCATCTCGTCGGCGGCGCCCAGCATCCTTTTCACCTCGCTTTCACGCAAGGGCATCGGGTCGCTGTTCTTCGCGCGACCACGCAAAAAATCAATGACATTAGTCATGTTGCGGAGCTCATAAATCACCTCCCCCGTGAGGGCGGCCTCTACGAATACATAACCCGGATACAGGTTACGCTCCTTCAACACCTTCTTGCCATTGCGCGTGGTGTAAACTTTCTGCGTCGGGATCAATACCTGCGATACGGACTGCCCAAGGTCTGTGTTCTTGATGCTCGCATCAATCACCTCCTTGACCTTCGCCTCCTTACCTGAAATGGCACGCAACACGTACCATTCCATCTTCTTTTCAGCTTCAGCCATTGAAATCCGCTTTGAAAAAGTTTAAAAATTGATACTGTAGATCAACTCCATCAACATTGAAAAAATCTTGTCGACTGCCCAGATAAAAACCGCCAGTATGATGGAAGCTATCAATACCAGCACCGAGCTGTTGATAAGATTCTTCTGAGTTGGCCAAGAAACCTTATAAACGAGTTCGTTATAAGATTCCTTTATATCCTTGATTAATTTCATCTCTAATTTGAATTGGCACGGGAAGAAAGACTCGAACTCTCGACACCTGGTTTTGGAGACCAGTGCTCTACCAACTGAGCTATTCCCGTATAAACGGGGACCTTGTCGTTGCGGGCAAGGCCCCCGTGTTTATTTAATCAGGATCGGTTGATTAGTCATCGATCACGGCTGTGATCTGACCGGAACCTACCGTACGGCCACCCTCGCGGATTGCGAAGCGCAGACCCTGATCCATGGCTACCGGAGTGATGAGCTTAACGTCGATTTCAACGTTGTCACCAGGCATTACCATCTCTACACCCTCGGGAAGTGTGATCTCACCGGTTACGTCGAGCGTACGGATGTAGAACTGGGGACGGTATTTGTTGTGGAACGGAGTGTGACGGCCGCCCTCTTCTTTCTTAAGGATATAAACCTGAGCCTTGAAGTGGTCGTGAGGTTTAACCTGTCCGGGATGGCAGATTACCATACCGCGCTTGATTTCGTCCTTGTCGATACCACGGAGGAGCAGACCTACGTTATCACCAGCCTCACCCTCGTCGAGAATCTTGCGGAACATCTCAACACCGGTTACAACCGACTTCTTGTCAGCACCGAGGCCAAGAATCTGAACTTCATCACCGACTTTCACGCGGCCGGCCTCGATACGACCTGTAGCCACTGTGCCACGACCTGTGATCGAGAACACGTCCTCAACAGGCATAAGGAAGGGCTTATCAACGTCGCGGGGAGGAAGGGGAATCCAGTTGTCAACAGCTTCCATGAGTTCGAGAACTTTCTCAACCCACTGGGGCTCACCCTCGAGGGCGCCAAGAGCGGAACCGCGGATCACGGGAGTGTTGTCGCCGTCGTACTCATACTGAGAAAGAAGCTCACGCATATCCATCTCAACGAGTTCGAGCATCTCCTCGTCGTCTACCTGGTCGCATTTGTTCATAAAGACAACCAGACGGGGAACGTTCACCTGACGTGCGAGAAGGATGTGCTCGCGAGTCTGGGGCATCGGGCCGTCAGTTGCAGCCACCACGATGATAGCGCCGTCCATCTGAGCAGCACCAGTTACCATGTTCTTCACATAGTCGGCGTGTCCAGGGCAGTCCACGTGAGCATAGTGACGGTTAGCGGTCTGATACTCTACGTGAGCGGTGTTGATCGTGATACCACGCTCCTTCTCCTCGGGAGCGTTGTCGATTGAATCGAATGAACGCATCTCGGAAAGACCTTTCTCTGCAAGCACTTTGGTGATAGCAGCAGTAAGAGTTGTCTTACCGTGGTCAACGTGGCCGATAGTACCGATGTTGACATGCGGTTTGGTTCTTTCGAATTTTTCTTTAGCCATAGTATTGTGCTATTATTTTGTTTGTTAATTATCACCATCTCGAGAAGAGAGGCATCTGGAGCCGATGGCGGGATTTGAACCCGCGACCTCTTCCTTACCAAGGAAGTGCTCTACCCCTGAGCTACATAGGCAAATATTTTTGAGCGGAAGACGAGGTTCGAACTCGCGACCCTTAGCTTGGAAGGCTAATGCTCTACCAACTGAGCTACTTCCGCATCGTTTCATTGTCCGGCCTCTCGCCGGCAGGAGTGGGTGGAGATGGATTCGAACCACCGTAGGCATAAGCCAGCAGATTTACAGTCTGCCCCATTTGGCCACTCTGGTATCCACCCGAAGTTTCCTTCTTGAGCCTCTTGTCGGATTCGAACCAACGACCCCGAGATTACAAATCACGTGCTCTGGCCAACTGAGCTAAAGAGGCGTAGATTGACAGGCTTCATGAAAAGCCTTGTCGAAATCGACTGCAAAGTTACATCAAAAATTTCACTCCTCCAAATCTTTCCACAAAAAAATGCAAAAATTTCTTTCGTTTCCTTTGGTGTATCCCTTTCCACTCCTTATTATGTAACCGGAAAATTATGTAACCGGAAATGTTCCCCACCCAATACTCCAGACCTGGAATATCTTCCTTCCGAATCAATAACTCTGCCTTCCGACCTTATATAAACCTTCACCCTGCTATTTTTATTGCGTATGTTTCCATCACATTCGGATAATTTTTGTTAAATTTGTATTCTCATTCCTCATTTCCGACTTCACCCTCCTCATTCGGTATTCATCTCCCCTCGCCGTGTTCTAAGACCCCATCCCACAAAAAATGTTAACGCAGGGGTCGCAGATGTGCCTCA
>CAJLTZ010000040.1 GCA_905209725.1 uncultured Muribaculaceae bacterium | reverse complement strand
AAAACTGGGTGTTTGTTTTGCAATCTGCTGATTTTCAGCGTTTGTTGCGGAGAGAGAGGGATTCGAACCCCCGGAGCTGTGACACTCAACGGTTTTCAAGACCGCCGCAATCGACCACTCTGCCATCTCTCCTTTGCTGTCGCCCACTTTGCTCGCGTGAATGCGGGCGCTGCGTTTGTGGATGCAAATTTACTTATTTTTTTGGTGTTTTACAAATTTATTTTGGTTAATGATGAATTTTGGGGATAGGGTAGTCGCTCCGCGACTATTCCCTTGGTTATCTGCACTTAGTTTTTTGCACTTGTTTTTTGCTGCGCGACTTTCGTCAGCTGCGGTCGAGGAGGCGGAGGATGCGGCTGTCGGGGACTGCTTCGTTGCGTGCTATGCAGATGAAACGGAGTCTCATTGAAGCTGGTTGTTGAAGAAGATGGCCTCTTTCTGGTAGCGGGCCATGAGCACGCGGTCGGCCCAGTCGGTGCAGGGTGATACGCTGATTCCGAGGGCTTCCTGAAGAATGTAGTCGGTGATAGGAGCGCCGGCATATATGGAGCAGATCACTCCGCCGCCGAGACGTGGAATCACCTCATTGAGCAGGAATCGGTCGCGGGCGGTGTCGTGAAGGTATTGCACGGTGACGGGGCCGATGCAGCCGAAGTGTTTGATTACCTGGCGGCTCATGTCGATGAGTTCGGGGATGCGGCTGGTGATTGTTCGTGTCACTTCGCCTCCCATCACTTCGAGGCGCTCGCGTGGCACTGTGGCCAGGATGCGGCCGTCCTGCGCCACGTAGCAGTCGACGGTGTATTCTCTGAACTCCTCGATGAATTCCTGCAGCAGATACGACTCGATGTTTTCGAGGCGCATGAAGTCGTCCATGTTGTGGAACACCTTGATGCCGCGCGACGAGCCTCCTTTGCGGGGTTTGGCGATGAGCGGCATGTCGTTGTCGATGATGGTGTATGTCTTGGGTGTGGGGATTCCGGCTTCGCGGAACGCCTTGGCGGCCTCGATCTTGTCGCTGAAAATGGTGACTGTCTCGACGTCGGAAATCGGCACGAACACGTCGGGAAACTCGCGTTTGCATATGGAGGCGGTCTCCATGGCGCCGTTTACGATGGGGAGAATTATCTTTACGTCGTATTCTGCGATTACTCGGGCGAGGTCGGCGATTACGCCGGGGTCGGTGAAACTGAGGCCTTTCACCACGGTGCCTTCTACAGCGATAGGCACTTCGAGGTCGAGTTCATAGGCTATGATCCTGACGTCGTATCCGAGACGTTGACCGCTGCGTTTGAGGAGTTGGGCGAGCGATACCCGGCGGGAGCCGCCGAGGAGAAGCACTGTGATCGCAGGCCTTCGGGATGAGCTCATTGGGTAATTATTTTGAGTCGTTAAGGGAATTGGCAAGGGTGTCGATGAAGGTGTCGATGTGACGTCCCTTCTTGTCCTGGAATATTTCGGAGATGGTGAGGAAAATACCGGATTCCTCCACATTTCCGAATTCGGTGTTGACGGCAGTGCCGAACATGCGCATCGTGGGCGAGAGCGACATGTAGGCGTTGACAAGCGGGGGGATTTTTCTGCCGTGGGAGCGCACGAAAGAATTTAGGATCCGGAGGTCTTCCTTATAGTCGGCACCGCAGAACCGGGCCTGCACTTCGGGCGAAAGGGCTTTCGATGGCAATGGGGTGATGGGCTCCACGAGATGATCCGGGTCGGGGAAATGCTTGTGGAGGAAGCCAAGAATCATGTCGCGGCATTCGGTGCCGTAGGCGGGATACATGGTTACCTTTCCGAATAGGTGCTTGATCTGTGGGTATTTCACAGTCAAGGCTCCGAGGCCGTCCCAGAGGTTGTCGAGGGCATAGATGGCTTTAGGGCGCTGGCGGGTGTTCTGATAGTCGAGCACCACGAAAGAGCGGCCGAGCTCGAGGGTGTTGGGCAGATAGTCGTGCAGGAATTTATCGGAGAAGCGGAACATGTGGGAAGTGGCGATATGCGGCAAGCCTTTTTCGAATTTTATGTCTTCGCCGAGGATGAAGCGGTAACCGCCGATGATTTCGCGGTCGGCGGGATTCCACACGATCATCTGCCTGCAGGGTACGGGCATTGTGTCGAATTCATCGATGTCGCAGCTCAGGCCGGTGCCTCCTCCGGAGTCGCGGAAGGCGATTTCGCGGAGCCTTCCAATCTCTTTCATTGTATTGGGAGCATTGAAAGCGTCCACTACATAAATCTCATTGTCACCCTTGTTCGACTTACGCAGAAGCCGGTCGGGGGTGAACTCCGCCATTATGAGGCTGGGGTCGATTTTGTCGATTACTGGCTGCATTCCGATGCAAAATTAACAATAAAATCTTAAATTTAAAAATTGGGTGTGGAGGCAGGAGGTGTGAGAGAGGTGCTAAAGGATATGGAGGGCACGGAGCTCGTCGAATATTTCGCCACCGGAGAGTGTGCGGCGGCGGGCTATGGAGCGTGCGAAGCTGTCGATGGCCGGGTGGAGGCGCGGGTTGGCGAAAATGCGGCGCATTCCGGTGGCCGTGCGGCGATAGATGCTTTCCACCTCGTCGTCTTCAAGGGCACATGCCTCGCGGCCTTCAGTGGTGACGGCTTCGTGGAGGCTGTCCATCACCTCCTGCGGCGCGTCGTGGCCGAGGCGTACAAGGCTGCGCGCCAGCACATTGGAAATCACCATGGCGGTGGTGAGATGGAAGTTCCCAAGAAGATTGTGCCATGTGGCCTTGGGGGATATGGAGGGGCTTCCACAGAAGTAATATTCGTGCGAGAATGTTACCATCGGCCCGTCGGAGTCGATGGAAATCAGCGCCACCTTGTCGATGGCATCGAGGGCGGCTGCTGAGATTGCCATGCCGGCGAGGCCATAGAGGCGGTCGTCGTCGTTGGCATATTCGAGTGTGAGATTTTCAATAGACATCTTATATAATGAAGTCGTTTAAACTAATTTACGGTTAAGATTATTATATAATCTTTCAGAATTGAAACGCATTGGGAGCGCACATAGTTCTATAGTAAGTTCTTGTAAAGACTCTTTCCTAAAAATTAATTCCGGCCCCGATTGCGAAGGATAATCCCTGCATGGGGAGGGAGAGCATGGCGGGGTCGCGCCGGTTGAGGAGGTTGTCGCCACGCAGCCATATGGAGAAGCGAGGCGTGAAGGAATAGGCCACGTTGGCGCCGAGCAGGGAGATGTCGGGAAGTCGGACGCCGAGAATGCTTCTCACGGCGCGAAGCTGCCAGTCTACACCTAATCGTAGCGAGCGCCAGGGGTTGGACTCGGCGCGGGCATTGAGGGTCCATCTTGGACGGTCGAAACCGTTGAAGTATCCTTTTTCGCCGTGCTGGGGCTGGTAGCGCGCCTCGGCGGAGAGATTGAGCCAGGCGGCGGGATTGTATGCGAGGTTGAGGCCAAGGCTGAAGCCGTGGATCTTATAAGTATCGAGGGGAGAGGTGGCGGCGAGGGATAGGTCGCCGTTGAGCCAGGGCATGAACCATCCGCCGGTAAACTGGTCGCGGGCAATGCGGTAGGCGAAGTCGAGGCCGGCGGATAACCCGCGGAACGGGCCGAACGATGCTCCGAGGCTGCCGTCGAGCGGGGCATATACGGGACGGGTGGAGAGGAGTGCGGGGATGCCGTAGAAATCGAGTTGGGAGAGGGCTGCGAGCGTATGGAGCGTAGAGCCTCCGAGCAGCCGCACATATAGCGAGGCGGGGCCTGCGGCGTATTCGGCGCTTACGGAGGGGGCTATATGGAAGGTGGAATAGCGGCGGGAGGGGATTTCGCTGAAGAGGGATGTGCCGGCATTGAACGCGAGGTCTATACGGGCGCCGATGCGGATGTTGAGGCGCTGGCGGGCGAAGCGGTAGTATGGGGTAAGGGTGAGCATTCCGTAGCTTTTCCCGTTGGCATAGCAGAGGAGGTCGGCGTCGAGGTCGATTCCGGCGCTGCTGCTGCGAGAGGTGGGGAAGGCGAAGGATGCGTCGAGGAAAACGTTGGTTTCGCGAGTGCCTCTGATGTCATCGCTGCCTGGAAGGGGCAGGGCGCGGTAGCCGAAATATCGGGCGCCGAGGGTGGCGCTGTATGAGATGTCGTCGATCACGGCGGGTGAGCTCCATTTGAAGCGAGCCGTGAAGTCGTTGAGGGTCTGGGTGGGGGCTTTCAAGGCGGCGTCAGGAGCGGCCTGGGCGGGATTGAAGCCGTAATAGTTGAATAGGGAGAGATGATATTGGAGCGTGGCGTCGAGTCGACCTTTGCCCGAGAAATCGTGGGAGGAATATAGGGCGAGGGATTCGTCGTAAAGATAGCGGCGCACGTCGCGCACGGCATCGGCGAGACGGGGATGGAAGAGGGAGGTGGAATTATGCTGGAGGCGCACGCCGAGCGTGGTGGCTTCAGAGTCGATAATCCTGTATCCGGCGCTGAGGGAGGCATTGAGGAAAGAGCCTAATGAAAGGTCGGCATATCCCCGGGAGGTGTCGTAATTGCGGGAGGTGCGCCATCCGGTGGCGGGCATCGGGATGGCCTGCGGATGGAAATTGGCGTGCACGCCGGTTTCGGAGAATTGGAGCGGAGTGGCCGAGAAGCGGAATTTCTGCTGCGGGGGAAAGATGGCCACGCGCTCTCGGGGAATCACCTCGGGCACATATTTGCCTTCTACCTCGATGGTCTGGTCGTATTGGGCGAATGCGCCGAGGGAAGTCAGAGTAGCGATGGCGCAGATAATGAGAGTCCTTATGCTGTGTTTCATCAGAGGAGTCATTTAAGGGATTTGAGGCGGGAGGATATGCGTGCCGGGATGTCGTCGCCGGAGGCTGGATAATTCTCGCGCAGGGAGGTGAGATATTCGCGGGCGAGATATTTTTTGTCCTGGGCGGCATATATGTCGGCGAGAACTATGAAACCGCGTGCGAGCCAGTATTCGTGGGGTGTACCTGTTTCGGTAAACTGAGTGGCGGCGGCTTCGGCCTCGTTGAGGCGCTTTTTCTTGAGGAGGATTTCGGCGCGGGCCACAGCGGCTTTCGCACCCGAGAGTGAGGAGGGTGTGGCGGCGAGACGGGCGTAGATGTCGAGAGCCTTGTCGGCGCGACCGGTGGCGGCGAGGGCATCGGCCTCGAGCAGGTCGATGTCGGCGAGTTCGTCGGGGTCAAGGTCGCCGCTATGACGGATCTTGTCGGTAACCTCGAGGAGGTCGGCGAATTTGCCGGCGGCGTGCATTGTGGATGCTATGCGGATAAGTTCGTCGGTGGAGAGGTTGGAGGCTGTGGAGAGACGTTTCTTATAGGCATCGGCGGCCTGGGCGGTGCGTCCTGTTTCTTCATATGTGGCGGCGAGCTCGAGGAGGGCGTCGGCGAGCCAGCGCGACTGCGGGAAATCCTTTTCGAGACGGTTGAGGTCGCGGATTTTCGCATTTGTGTCGCCGGCGAGGCCGTTGGTCACGGCGCGGCGGTAGAGGGCGAAGTCGGCATCGAAAGCGCCGGCGTCGATGGCCTTGGAGTAGAGGTCGCGGGCTTCGCGGTAGTTGCCCGAATAATACAGGCAGTCGGCACGGCGGAGGGTGGCGTCGTCGAGGAGGCGCTGCGGGAGAGCGGGGCGGGCCTCGAGGGCTCGGGCGAAGTCGCGGGCGGCTTCGGGCCAGCGCTGCAGCTTATAGTCGCAATAAGCTAAATTATAGAGTGCGAGCGGGCGGCTTTCGGAGCGGGGCGCCATGGCTATGAAATCGCGGAAAGCGGCGGCTGCGCGGGAGAATTCACCCTTTGAATAGAGTGCTTCGCCAAGCCAGAGGGAGGCTTCGGCGGCCACGTCGCGGGCGGCATCGCTCTCGGCTGCCGGGCGCAGATAGCGGATAGCGTCGGCATAGCGGCCCGAAGTGACGGCCTCCACGCCTAACTCGTAGAGGGTTTTCTGCTTGAGGGCAAGCACCTGCGCCGATGGATGGCGGATTGACTCGATATTGGCCAGAGCGCGGGTAAAGTCGCGGTCGTTGTAATAAGCGGCGGCGAGGTATTCCTCCACTTTCGGGGTGAATTCGGAGTCGGGGAAACGCTTCACGAATCGTTCGAGCAAATCGGACGAGCGGGCGAAGGGCACTGTGGCGCCTCTTGTGATGGCGGCGGCGTAATTATATAGAGCTGTTTCCGACACGGCTGCGTCGGCGTCGAGTTTTGCGGCTTTCTCGAAAGAGATGGCGGCTGTGGAAGGATTGTCCTGACGCAGGGCACACTGGCCGAGATAGAGCCATGCGCTCTGGCCTATGCGGTCCTGACGGTCGGTAAGGGTGGAGAAAAGAGAGGATGCTCGGGAGATGTCGCCGTCGGCATAGTCGAGGCAGGCGAGTGCATAGACGGCGTCGGGATTGGCGCCGCTGTTCTCGCTGGCGGGATCTGTGCCGATGAGGCGGAAATATTCCTCGAGGTTGCGGCGGGCCATGGGCTCCTTACCGGTCTTGAAATAGGAGAGGCCGATGATTCGGCGCATCTCGGGAAGGAGTTCGGGCTCGGAATGGTCCATGTCGAGGAGATTCTTGGCGCGGGAGATTACGGCGGCATAGTCGCCTCTGGAGTATTCAATCTGCGCCATATAGCAGCCGGGGTCGAGACCCTGCACGCCGTCGGGTACGAGGCGGAATTTGTCGTAGGCACGAGAGAAATTGCCGTCGATATAGTCGAGATAAGCGTCGTAGAATCTTACGGCGTCGGCATACTGGCGTGCTTGGCGGAGGCATGAGAGCAGGGCGCGTGCCTCGCGGTAATGGCCGGTGCGGATTGAGGAGAGCATAGTGCGGTAGATGCAGTTGTCGCGGAGGCCGGCGTCGAGGCGGTCGGGGTTTACGAGGCGATAGGCTTCGAGGGCTTCGGGCCATTGATGGGCGAAGAAGTGGAAGTCGGCGATGGCGAGTGCTGCCTTTGGGGCGAGGGGGGAGGCGGGATAGTCGCGGCGGAACTGCAGGAGCAGGTCGAGACATTTGGCGTCGCCGCGTTGATAGTAGGCGTCGGCGAGGAGGAAGGTGCATTCGATGGCCTGCTTTTCCGACACGGGCATCCCGGCCGTGAGGATGAAGTTCACCTGGTCGGCCACGCCGGCGAAATTGCCGATGTTGCGGAGCTCGCGGGCGCGGAGAAGATAGCCATCGGCTGTTGGGCTGATGAACTGTGGGGCGGTGAGATTCTGGGCGGCGGCAAAAAATGTGCCGCAGAGGGATGCGGCGGAAAGAAGGATGAAGGCGGCAAGCGCCGGTTTATGTCGGAATTGGGGCATCGTTCTGAAAAAAGTTGGCGCACAGAGTCGTCCCTAAGGAGACAGCCCTGTGCGCATGGTATGGTCGATGATTATTCTTTATCGGCGTCGGGAGCCTTGTCGATCAGGTCGAGGAACTGGTCGAGCTTCGGAGTGATGATGATTTCGGTGCGGCGGTTGCGCTGGCGGCCGAGTTCGGTGTCATTGTCGGCGATGGGGTTGTATTCGCCACGGCCGGCGGCTGTCATGCGGGCCGGGTTCACGCCAAAGTCGTTCTGGAGCACCTGAACCACAGAGGAGGCGCGCAGGTCGGAGAGGTCCCAGTTGTTGCGGATGTTGGGACGCGAGATGGGCACATTGTCGGTGTTGCCTTCCACGAGCACGTCGTAGTCGTTATAGTCTTTGATAATCTTGGCAATCTTTGAGAGGGTCTCCATGGCGCGGGGACTTACCTCATACGAACCGGATTTGAAGAGCATATTGTCGGCCAGAGAGATATAAACCACCCCCTTGAGCACCTTGATGTCCACTTCCTTGAGTTCGTCAGTGGTGAGTGAGCGGGTGAGTTTGTTGGTAAGGGCGATGTTGAGGGAGTCGGACTTCGACTTGGCGGAGATGAGCTCCTTGATGTATTTGTTGGAGGCGTTGATTTCGTCTACGAGCTTGGAGATGTTGATGGAACCCTGCTGGGAATTCTCGAGGCTCTGGCGAAGAGTGTTCTGCAGTTCGGAGAGTTGGTTTTTGAGGTCGGTGTTCTGGTTTTTGAGGTCCTTGATCATGTATTCCATACCCTTGGAGTTGGAATTACACTGGAGGAGGTTGTCGCGGGTGGTTTGATACTCAGACTGGAGCTGGGCATATTTCTTGTTTGACACGCAACTGCCGAGCGTAAGGGCGGCGGCGATGAAGGAGAGAATCAATACGGATTTCTTCATAATGTTAATGAATTAGCATGAAAAATGAGGTCTTGTGAAGGACCGGAGAAGAGGAAGGCATAAGTCGGAACCAGCGCCCTCCCCATATAGAACGCAAATTTAGCAAAAATAGTTGAAATCCGAAAATCAAGGCGCGAGAGCAATGTCGAATGTTGAATGTGGAAGTTTGAATTGTTGGACACGAATGAAATTTTTTTCGATGGTGCGCACAAAGGATGCGCATCGGTGTTATTACTTTGCAGGCAGATTTGAAAAACTCTACACGATTCATGATATACGATACATCTGTATCTGAAATTCACGATATAAAAAGACACGCTATGGATAAGGATATGATTTTTTTCTCTAACGACGGTCAGGGACTCACCTCCACCTCGGCCAACCATATAGCCAATCTCGCCAAGGAGATGATCCGTGGGCTGGAAGAGTCGCTTAGTTCGCTGACGCTCTATTCCACTTCTGTTTCGCTCATCGGTTCGGAGACATCCGACCTCCTCGCGCAGGGTGTGGGCGACAGCGAACTGAATGACGTGCAGCGCAAGCTTCATGCCATTGCAAAGGCCAAGTCGCTGATTGCCTGGCTCCGCGAGGCTATCAAGGCCAAGGAGCGTATGCTCAAGGAGGTGGAATCAATGTCAACCGACGACTATATCAAACTCAAGGGATTGGAACCGATAAAGTTTCCCGCTCGTGGAGAGGCGCTTACCGAAGATGACTACTATGCCACTCTGTCGCTTGACGAGCGCAACCGCTATTATGAACTTGAGACTCTCTCTGCCGTGCTGGGGAAGGCTATTCATCCCGAAGGTGCTTTTGCCAATGCCCGCGACAATCTCATCCGCCGAATGCGTAATCCGCGCGATGTGAGAGGGGATGGCCGCGACACCCTTATCTATACATATATTCCCACAGTTGACCCGCAGGAGGTGGAGTCGCTCTATTTCAAGCTCCAGAAACAATACCGCGAGGCTCAGTCGCATCTCAACGCCATCAAGTTTGAGTGTCAGAAAGCTGTGAAGGAGTCGGAAGTGGCGGTGGCCACGGAATATGCCCGCAAGCTCGACGAGGTAGACAATTATGCGAAGCGCATCGCTGCCGATAGGGCCGCATATATAAAGGAGCGGGTACGCGAGATTGGCAACTACAAGATTCTGATTCCCCAGTCGTTGCAGGAAATCTACGATGAGGTGTCGCACCTTGGAAAGAAATAGGATTTGGAGAATCGGGGGGCGGTAAGATGCCGGGTAGTCCGTTGGTCGACGCTCGGGTCTGCATGCCGTGCGACCGGCGCAATCATAAATGAAACGTTTCCGGCTCGTGAAGACGTGCCGGAAATGTATGACAATTTTTCAATGTAGGACTGATGAGAGTCCAGTTAGGAAAACAGAAGATGTCCGGGCTGCAAGACAGGTGGGGGATTGGGGGTTGATGTTGATTTTGTTTGCGATGCAGCCGCCGGGTTTTAGATCTGGTTTGCGATTTCGATTGTGTTTGCGCCGGGTCGCCGGCAACCGTCCCCACGGCGGAGAGGATTTTTCTCTCCGCCGTTTTTGTGTAATTGGATGTATCTGGAAAGGACACTTTTACCCATATAATGCTCTTTCCAGACAATACTTTCATTGGAAAAATACTCTTTCCAGACAACACTTCCATCCAATGAAATGCACTTAAACCCCCTGAAATTTGAGTGTCGCGGACCCGGACCCGGTGAGGCTGGTTGATGAGCCTGCTCTGATGGGACTGCGCATTTATCTATCAGAAGAATTATTTTTACATTTTTTTGAATTTTTTATTCTCGCAGCCATAATTTTTTGTAACTTTGGGAATTCCAATACTGGAAACCATCATTCAATAGTGACTCACTTAGCGGAATTTGCCTTTAGGTAATCAACAATTTCGAGCTTACTGCGGTTATTATTTTTGTTAACAAAGATAAAAAACGTTAACAGACCTTAACCGAACATTAACGAACTATACTAATCTTTAACGCTTATGAATAAAACGCGACTTTTATGCGCAGCCTTGTCGGCTCTTCTTGCAATGCCGGCAATCGCAGCGACGCCGAAGCGCGCCACAGCGGGGCGGACCGCCGCGCCGATAACCATCGGCCAGCCCACCGAAACGCCTGTGAGTCCCTCCGCTTCCGCCCCAAAGCGCCTCCCCACCCCGGTGGGTCAGACCCTTCCCCGTGGCATCAATGCCGCCGGTACACTCAGGGATGCCTCCGGCTCTTTCACAACCGGCCCGCGCCTTGCGGCTCCGGTCAAAGTCCTCGGCGACGGAACCACAATCTATGGTTTCCCGATATCCGCCTCCAACTGGACCTCGCCTCAATACGGCATCTACTCCTTCAAGGCAGCAGAGAATCCCAACCCCACGCGCGTGGTGGAATTCTCCTCCTATGAAGCCAACGGCGGCGGCTGTTATGTCGACGGCAAGTTCTACTACAATTCCTACGTCTACACCGAGGAGATGGGCTATACGTTCACTACTTTCCTTACCTACGACTTCGCTACAGGCCAACTCACCAAGCAGACGCAGGGATTCATCAACGAGACCTTCAACCTCTCGCAGATCACCAACGACATGACCTACGACCCCGTGTCCGACCGCATTCTGGTGCTCTCATATATTGCCGTGGAGGAGGCCGACGGTCTTATCACAAAATATTACCCATCGCTTTCGGAGATCGACCGCCACACGGGCATGGTTTCCCCCATCGCCCGCATTCCGCAGATGGCGGCAATCGCCTGCTCGCAGAGCGGCGTGCTCTATGGCGTCACCATGGGCAAGAACTCCCGCCTCTGCCGCATCGACAAGCAGAGCGGCGACATCACCGAAATCGGCAGCACCGGTCTTGACGTAAACTACACTCAGTCGATGACCTTCGACCCCGTGACCGATATCCTTTACTGGGCCGCAGTGACTTCTACCGGCAACACAGGACTCTATACCCTCGACCTCGCCAGCGGCGCCGCCTCGAAGATCTGCAATTTCCCCAACAATGAGGAGTTTACCTCCCTCTATATTCCTGCTCCCGAAGTGAAGGAAGCCGCCCCGGCGAAAGTGTCGGAGATCACCCCCTCCTTCACCAACGGCAGTCTCAGCGGCAAACTCATCGTGAAGACTCCCGAACTTACGTTTGCAGGTTCGAAGCTCTCAGGCAAGGTTACGCTGAAAGTGGATGTTGACGGCGTGGAGAAATACAACTCTCAGGTCAACGCCGGCCAGAGCGTGGAGATACCACTTACTCTCGCAGAGGGCACGCACAGTTTTGCCGCCATGGCTGAGAATGCCGCCGGCGCCGGTCCGCGCACAGGCGTGGCAGCCTATGTAGGTATCGACGCTCCCGCACAGCCTTCCAACATCACGATTGCCACAGACGACAAGGGCCGCGCCATCATCTCCTGGAGCGCGCCTACCGCAGGTCGCCACGGAGGATATATCGACCCCGCTCAGATCACATACAATGTGACACGTATGCCCGATGGAGCAGAGGTGGCAAAAGGAATTTCCGCTACTTCCGCCATCGATCCGCTCGAAGTTGACGCCTCCAATTACTACTACACGGTGACCCCATATATCGGACAGCGCGAAGGACTTTCCGCCAATACTGAGACCCGTCTGCTCGGCGGCGGCTCGGCGCTCCCCGTGAAATGGGACCTCTCAACCCCGGAGCAGTTTGCACTCTTCACCACCATCGACGCCAACCATGATGCGGAGACTCAATATCAGTGGGGCCAGTGGATGTACGGTTACGACTTCCGTTCAATCAAGGATGAGGCTGAAAAACGTTCGGTGGTTTACGGCTATCATCCCGAGAATGCGGCGGACGACTGGGTGATCACCCCACCGGTGAAACTCAAGAAGGGCAAGAGATATCGCCTCACCTACACGATGTGGACCCGTGGCGACCAGGAGAACCTCGAGGTGACTGTGGGCACGGCAAATGATGTGGCTTCGCAGCGTGTGATCACTCCATCGAAGGTGTACTCCCACAAGGATCGTCAGGTATTCACCCAGGACTTCACGGCTGAGTCTGACGGCAACCATTACGCCGGCTTCCACATTACGTCGGGCAAGAAGAAATATTACCTCTTCGTCACCGATATCATGGTAGATGAAGTGCCCGACGACAATGCTCCGGCAGCAGTGGAGAATCTCACAGCTACAGCCGGCGCCCAGGGCGCGATGACAGCCACCGTATCCTTCAAGGCTCCCTCGAAGACAATGGCAGGCACAGCGCTCAGCACAATAAGCAAGATCGAGGTTTATCGCGGCAACGCCCAGAAAGCATGCCATTCCTTCGCATCGCCCAAGCCGGGTGCCGACCTCACATGGACCGACACTGACCCAGCTCCGGGCTTCAACACTTACCGCGTGGTGGCCTTCGCCGGTGAGAGTGCCGGACAGAAAGCTGAAGCCACTCTCTTTGTAGGCGTTGACACTCCGCTGCCCCCCACCAATATCTCTGTTTCCGACGCATCCGGAAAGCCGGTGATCACCTGGACTGCTCCCACTCAGGGAGTGAACGGCGGATATATCGATCCCGCAGCCCTCACTTACATCATCTATCGCGATGGCGATTCGGCTGAATTCCTCAACAATTCCTTCAAAGGCACCGAATATACCGACACCGGACTCGACCCTGAGAAGATGCAGTATTTCGTGAGGTACGCAGTATTCGCTGTCTCGAAAACTGGTAGAAGCGACTTCTCCGTTACCGACTTCATCGTTTATGGCGACCCCTATGCGGCACCGTTTGCAGAATCGTTTGCCGATTCCTATTCCCAGAATAATCCCTGGGTTACTTACAAAATCAAGGGTAATACGCAACTCTGGACACTCTCCTCATCTTCCGATTCTCCCCTTTGCTCCAGCGCCGATTCTGACGGTGGTATGCTCTGCTTCCAGTCGGGTCTTGGCCGCATCGGTGATGAAAGTAGAATAGTATCCCCCAAGATTTCGCTCGCAGGCCTTTCCCGCCCACTCCTCACATTCTATTTCTATCACAATTATTCCGAAGAACACGAATATTATGAAGAGCAGCATCAGGATCGTCTCATACCGGAAGTGCAACTTCCCGACGGAACCTACGAGGCCCTTATTGACACTGCAATCTATGTGGACGACCTCGGCAAGGGCTGGCTCAAATATGCCCTCCCGCTCGACAAATACAAGACTCAGCCCTATGTGAAGATTGCCTTCCACGGCATCTCCGACGGCCAGCAGAATGTGAATGTGGATATCGTGCGCATCACCAACGACATCCAGAAGGATATCCAGCTCTACACCCTCTCCGGTCCGGCTAAGGTGAAAGTAGGTAAGAAGGCCGTATATACTGCCACCTTCTTCAACCGAGGTTCGCTCCCCGCCACAGGTTTCAAGATCCAGCTTCTCCAGGATGGCAAGAAGATTGATGAGTACTCGCCCAAGACACTTGAAAGCGGCGAATACGCTTCGTTCGACTTCCCCGTGGAATTCTCGATGGACCAGCTCGACAAGAACCTGCAGTTCCAGGCCAAAGTGGAATGGGACGAGGACGAGATAGAGGCCGACAACCTCTCCAACACGGTGACAACCCGCGTGGTAGAGCCCGACCTTCCCGAGGTTTACGCGCTGCGCCATAGCGTCAATGACCATGACGTCACCCTCGAATGGGGTGCTCCCGAAGCACGTCACTATGAAGAGGGCTTCGAGGACTACACTCCCTTCTCCATCAACAATATCGAGGACTATACCCTCGTGGACAACGACAAGAGCCTGAGTTATTGCTTCCGCGACATCTACTTCGACCACGCTGGCGACCCGCAGGCATTCATGGTGTTCAATCCCGTGATGCTCGGCATCAACATCGTGAACGATCCCCTCTTTGGCTATGATGCCTTTAATCCTCATGGCGGGGAGCAAGTGCTCTGCGCATGGGGAGCCGCCGAGAAGGCAAACGACGACTGGTTCATTTCTCCCGAAGTGTTCGGCAACCAGAAAGTGACATTCTATGCCAAGTCGGGCGACTACATGCAGGGCAAGGACACCTTCGAGATTCTCTATTCCACCTCCGACACCAACATCGGTTCGTTCCGCACCGTGGGCGATGCCGTAGCCACCGACAAGGAATGGAAGAAATATGAGATCGACCTTCCCGCCAACGCCCGCTACTTCGCCATCCACTGCACAAGCACCGATGGCTTCTGCCTGATGATCGACGACCTCACCTATGTGGCCAAGGCTGTCGAATCGCTCGTGCCCCACACAGGCTATGCCATCTATCGCGACGGCCTCAAGGTGGGCGAGACCGGAGTGGATGTGACCACCTTCACCGACCGCTCGCTGCCAGACGGCACCTACACCTACGACATCCGCGCCCTTTACGGCACACGCACCGCTCCCGCTTCCGATAAGGCTGTGGTAGTGATAGGCACTGGCGCCGTGGATCAGATTGCCGCCGATGCCGCCGACGCAGAATACTTCACGCTGGCCGGTTTCCGCGCACAGCGTCCTCTCCAGCCCGGTGTATACATCGAACTGCGTCAGGGCAAAGCACGCAAGGTAATCGTGAAATAATATCAGACCCCTCCAGGAGGCCGGACCAGTGTTCATCACGGTTCGACCTCTTCATTTTTTTACAATATTGTGATTTATTTTCTTGTTTATTCACTTAATTTATGGCAATTATGAAAAATTACCACAAATTTTTACCACTTGCCATATCGTTTGCCGCAACCGTAGCCACGGCTTCTGCGGCCGATATCCCTTACCATGTGGATTTCTATCATAACGCCACATTGGCTAAGGATTGCGCCAACAAATGCGAGACATGGACACCTTACGACGCCAATAACGATGCCTGTGGCTGGCAGCATTATGTAGGCAGCTACAATGACGCGCACTGGCTGAACAAGATGTTTTCTTCAAAAACAGAATCGAATGATTATCTCTATTCCCCGACATTCACCCTCGAAGGGGGCACGCAGTATCAGGTGGAATTGTGGATATATGCAAATGAAAGCGCCGCCAAGAAACGTCCGATGGAGATTCTCCTCTGCACAGGCAGCGCTACCACTCCCGCCTCTTCCGATGTGAAGCTCGGCGATCTGAAACCTGAGGCCGACTGGAGCACAAGCAAGGACCGCACAAAATATGGCCAGACTGACCTGCTTCCCCTGCAGGGTGTGACCTTTACAGCGCCCGCTTCCGGCACTTACCGTCTTGCTCTACATTCCTATGGACAGAAGAGCGACATCGGTTATGGCGAACTCCGCTTCAAGGAATTCTCACTCACAGCCCTGCAGAAGGCCACGGCTCCGGGCGCAGTGTCGGATCTCACAGTAACCCCCGGCCAAAATGCCGCCCTCTCCGCTACTATCTCTCTCACCACTCCCGCGCTCAATGCCGAGAACGCAGCCCTTTCCGGGAACGTGACAATCAAGGCTTTCCGCGGCACAAGCGACACACCCTTCCATACAAGCGCTTCTCTTGAACCCGGCAAGCCTTATACAATAACAGACAACGAAGCGCCCGCAGGAATGACCACCTATACCGTGCTTGCCGAGAATACGGCAGGTCCGGGTGCTCCGGCCACTGCATCTGCGTGGATCGGCGAGGATATCACCTCCGCTCCCACTGCTCTTACCGCAACACTCACTGACGGAAAGATCAAACTTAACTGGACCGCCCCCGTTTCCGCGCAGCACGGCGGTTTCGTGGATTATGCCGCTCTCAATTATGACGTGAAGCAGTATATAGGCGATGAGGCAAAACTGCTGCCCCGCGTCAAGGGCACCGAACTTACTGTAAGCGACCTTGACCTTTCCAAGCAGATAAATGTGAGATATGAGGTGACTCCCGTAAGCAGAGGCGGCGCCGGCGAATCCGCTGTGTCGCCTACAATCAACTGCGGCCCCTCGCTCCAACTGCCATTTGCCGAATCATTCGCCAACTGCAATTATGCCACATCTCCCTGGCGTCAGGAAGTGGCCGAAGCGGACCCCATGAGCAGCATTATGCCTGCCTGGGATCTTATCGAAAAACGCGAAGGTACCAACTATGACCCGGATGATGAAGAACTCGAAATACCATTCTCCATCACTTCGCAGGATGCCGACAAGGGTTTCGCCCACTTTAATTCTGAATCGGCAGGACGTGCCGGCAAAGAGGCCACCGGACGCCTCATATTCCCCGCCTTGGATTTCTCCAAGATGCTTAATCCTGTGCTCACATTCTATGTGCATCAGAACAACTATGACGTGATCGACCCGACCACAGCCCCTGCCGGAATGGCTCATGACAACTTTGTAACTGTGGAGGGAAGCGTGGATAATGGTGCCTTTACCCCCGTGGAAGGATTCGAGTTCCACACATATTCCGACAAGCCGGGCTGGGTGCTCTGCGAAGTGCCTCTCTATCAGTTTGCAGGCAAGGGACGCGTGCAGGTGGCTCTCCTTGGACACGGCACCGGTGGCGGCGCAACTTATGTTGACAACCTCCGCATTGAGGAGCGCACAGCATACGACCTCCAGGCTCTCTCAATATCCGCTCCTGCCCGAGTGCGCATCGGAGATAAGGCCACAATTGCCATGACATACAAGAATGCCGGAGGTTTCACCATGAACGACTATAAGGTGAAACTCCTCAAGGATGGTGTCGTGATTGCATCGGAATATGGTGTCGAGGTAGCTCCCGGCCGAACCGCAGTGCATCGCTTCACTTTCGAGCCTGCAGCCAACACTGAAGGCAAAGCCAAACTCCAGGCAAGAATCGTATGCAACTCCGACCAGGAGACCGGCAACAATGATACCGATGAATTTGAAATCACAGTTACCTCTCCGCTACTTCCCGGCGTAGGCACAATTACCGGTGAAGCCAATGACCTTGGACTTACCCTTAAATGGATGAAACCCTCCTACATCGAGCCGGAAGCACTCATCGAGGAGGATGGGTTCGAAAACTATGATCCTTTCACTATTGATTCCTTCGGAGACTTCACAAGTTTCGACAATGACGGCCGCATCACTTGGGGTCTCAATGGAGTGGTCTACGACAACAAATGCGAGAAGATGGCCTATCAGGTGTTTGCCCCTGCTTTCATAAATGGTCTCGACCCCGAAGAGATAAAGAAATTCTGGCATACACATTCCGGCACCACAATGCTTCTGAGCCCACAGGCCATGAACGGCGCCGACCCGGCCGCTTCCGACGACTGGCTCGTGTTCCCACCGCTGAGCGGCAATCAGCAGCAGATCTCCTTCTGGGCTCGCTCTGTGCGCGAAGGCTACAATGAGTCGATGCAGGCATTCTATAGCATGTCGGCCTCCGCTTCACAGCCCGACGACTATCAGGGCTGTCCCGATGGCGGCGACATCAACTATTCCGTAGGCTCCGAATGGAAGAAATACTCCTACTCCGTGCCCGCAGGCGGCAAGCGCTTCGCCCTGCGCCACACCTCGCAGGATGGACTCGCCTTCCTCGTGGACGACGTGACATACCAGCGCGCAGTACCCGACGCCGCTGAACTCGGCCTGCTCGGTTTCAATGTCTACTGCGACGACCATAAGGTGAACAAAGAGGTGATTCCCGCCAAGGAACGCAGCTATCAGTTTGAGCCAGAGGCCGGCGAACACAACTACACCGTGACCGCTGTATATCCCGACGGAGAATCCTCCAAGTCGGGCGCCTATGTGCACAAGACTGTGGGCATCAGTGCTGTGGATGCAGCAGGTGTGGCAGTATACGCCAATGGTGGCGACATCTTCGTGGCAGGAGCCCAGGACATGCATGTATCCGTATACAATGCTTCCGGACTCATGAAGGCATCCCTCGATGCCGACGCCGACCTGATCAGCATCCCGATGGATGCCCAGGGCGTCTACATCGTAAGTGTTGAGAGCCGCAGATTCAAAGTTGTGGTTCGCTGATTATTGCATTCTGAGTGGTTGTAAATTTCGACACTTATGAAACACAACAGATCATTAATTCTTACCCTTACTGCTGCGGCGGCCTTCACTGCCGCCGCAGCCCCGCATGGTGGGGCAGACGCGCCTCTCGGCACGCTGAAGCCGCAGGCACGCGCCGCATTACAGGCAAAAACGTATGTACCCACGGGTTTCTACCCCTCCTACACCGAGCGCCCGCGTGCGGCCGTTGCACCCCGCCGGGCCGAGACTCCCGATGCCTCGCGCCCATGGTTCTATGCCATACGCACATATCATTCCGCCGGCTACGGACCATCCTTCTGCCGATTCAAGGCCGGTTTCTCACCCGAACCCGAGTCGATGTATACCCTTTCCGGCGATGCAAACGGTTTCGCAGGAACCCTTACCGCTCCCTACTCCTTTGATTACGCCGACTGGACCGTAAACTCCTCAGGAGGCATCACCGCCGTAAACTGGGTGAAACTCAACCCCTCCAACGGCAACATCCAGCGCCAGAGCCTTCAGGTGGCCGACCCCCTCTCGATGGACATGACCTTTGATGCCACGTCGGGAAAAATCTTCGCCATCTCCGCAATGGCCGATGTGCTTACCAATATCGACCCCGCCAATGGCGATGTGAAAGTAGTGGCGGAGTCGCTACCATTCTATACCCTCTCTTGCGACCAGGCCGGCCAGCTTTATGGCATCGCCATCGACGCGGCCGGCAACGCCTCGCTGCATTCCGTCAACAAGGCCACCGGCGCCTCCGTCAAGGTGGGCGACACAGGCGTGAAGGTATTCACCCAGAACGGCTATAGCATCTACCAGACTGCCGAGTTCAGCGCTGCCGATGGCTGCCTCTACTGGGCCACCGTCACCCCCGAAGGCAATGGCGCACTCTATCGCGTAGACACCACAGACGGCCATGCCGCATATCTTAATGTGTTCCCCGCCTCAGAGAGTTTCTCCGCAATGGCGTCGCTCCCCCTCACGGCCAATGCCGGAGCACCGGGTGCACCCACCGACATCGATGCCCATGGCGCCCCCGATGCCAGCCTCCGGGCCACTATCTCCTTCAAGGCGCCCGCGCTCACTGCCGACGGCAAACCGCTCGAGAGCCTCGAATCCGTAGCCATCTATCGTGGCCGCGACGCCGAGGCCATCCATACCTTCATCGGTCCCAAACCCGGCGAACAACTCGAATTTACCGATGAAAACGCCGTGTCGGGATTCAATGCCTACCGCATCGTGGCCACCAATGAAGTCGGTGCGTCAGTGCCTGTTTACGTGGCTGCCTTCTGCGGCGACGACTTCCCGCTCGCTCCGCAGGGACTCAGCGTTGCGCTTGGCAGCGACGGCGTGCCTCGTCTCACCTGGACCGCCCCCACCAAGGGAGTCAATGGCCTCGGCCTGCGACCCGACAAGATCACCTACACCGTGACCCGCAACCTCACCGGCACCGAGGAGGATCTCGTGGCCTCACGACTCACCAAATGCGAATTCATCGATGCCGGCATTCCTCTCGACGTGCAGGCATATCCCTACTATCGCGTGCGTGCCGTGTCACCCTCCGGCGAGGGCCTTCCCTCCGCACCGGCAGGTATCTACACCGGCCCGGCATATGATCTTCCCTTTGTGGAATCCTTCGCAGGATGCGTGCCCGCCACAGCCCCCTGGATTAGTCAGTCGCTCGCAATGGGTGGCGCATGGGAACTCAACTACATCTCCTCATTCCCAGGCACCGGCCCGGCCGACGACGACGGAATGCTCATATTCCCCTGCTTCTCGATGGCCAAAGGGGCCGAGGGACGCATCGCATCCCCACTCATCACCTTCGCCGACGCCGCTAACCCCGTGCTCACATTCCAGTTCTATTATCTGAACATGGAGAGCGAGGACCTCATCTTCGACGATGGCCTGCAGGTGGAATACTCACTCGACCGCGGCCAGACTTTCGAACCGGTGGAAAACGGACTCTTCCTACAGAAGAATGCCAACACCCGCTGGACTGAAGTGTCGCTGCCGCTTAAGGCCGTGGCCGGCAAACCTGACGTCAGCATCGCCTTCCGCGGAATCTCCGACGGCGGATTCAATGTGCTCCTCGACGCCATCGCCATCAGAGACGTTCCCGCTGGCATCGTGATGCCCCGTGAAGAGCTGTCAGATACAGATGTACCCATATATACGCTCGATGGGCGCATGCTGCGCAGCAAATCTCTCTCAGGGCTTCCCGCAGGCGTCTATATCCGTGCAGGGCGAAAAATAATTATTCGCTAAATTGACGGAGCTGTAAGAGCCTAAAATTTACAAAACCTATAATAAATCGGGGTTTAAAATAGCATAATGCAATTTTAGACCCCGATTCTTTGATTTATAAAATCAAGGAAATGAAAAAATTATATGAAATATTTAAAAAAATATTCAACAAAAATTTGCGGTTAAGATAATTTTATATACTTTTGCACTTGTTAAGCCGCTTGAAATGCTGCTTAACAATCTAATTCTCGGCAAGCCGGGTTCTAATTAAAATGACAGTTGTCCATAAAGCGTGAGGCATCCCCTGTAAAAAAGGGGAATGCCGAGCGTTTTAGAGGTCGAAAAATAGCAAAAATCAATATCCTAAGAAAAGGCTTAATGAATCCATAAGTAGTAGAATTGCTGCTATGATGAATGACATTGATTGTTAAAATAGAATAAATGCGGATAACGGCGATTTTGCATAGATCGTCAAGATGGATTCAAAAACATTGTTCTATTCTTAAGGAATATGACGATTTGATTCAACCTAATTTTAACTGCTGAAGCGGGCTGGTCGCGAAGACCGGCCCCTTTCTTTTCCCGCGCCGCCGTGAAGAGTCGTGGAGCGACATCCCTATAAAAATCGAGCGAAACCTAAAAAATACGCCCGAAAAATTTGCAGGAATCGAAAAAACGGCGTAACTTTGCAACCAATTCGGGGTGTAGCGCAGTCCGGTTAGCGCACCTGGTTTGGGACCAGGGGGTCGAAGGTTCGAATCCTTTCACCCCGACAACCGCCGGGATTCCCCCCGGAGAAAGAATTTAATGAGTGCCAAGCGAGCAGAAGCAAGTAAAAGCAAGCAAAGGCAAAACAGAGCCCAGGTGGCGGAATGGTAGACGCGCTCGTTTCAGGTGCGAGTGCTGCGAGGCGTGCAGGTTCGAGTCCTGTTCTGGGCACAGCGAAAGCGACTTAACAAAGTGATAAGCACCGAGTTAAGCCGCTTTTCTTATTTTCTACAGGCAAATTACGGGTCATCGGATTTTTCCGGTGCATGGCATATTTTTAAGCAAAAAGTCTGCATA
>CAJLTZ010000039.1 GCA_905209725.1 uncultured Muribaculaceae bacterium | reverse complement strand
GCAGAAGGCTTTTTATCTCGGAAAGACTACCTCAACGCGTCTGCTGAACAGTAACAAATAATTTGGCGGATTGAAAATATTTGTTAATTTTGCAATTCGGGGAGGATGTGGATAGGCCACATCCTCCCCGAATATTTTTTAATACCATGAACGAGATTGTAAAAGTGTCGCCATATTCGGAACGCACTGCCAGGGTGACAATCTATAATCCGGAGATTGCTTCCAAGTCGCAACCCGGAAATTTTGTAATAGTGAAATTCAAGGAGGATGGTGTGAGAATTCCCTTCTCTGTGATCTCCTCCGATGCTGAGAAAGGGGTGATTGACATCATCATCCATCGTGCAGCAGGGCTGGAAGAGATTCTGAGGATAATCCATCCCGGCGAACCTCTCCCCCATCTTCTCGGCCCCCTCGGCCATCCGGCTGTAATCGAAAAGAACAAGAACATTCTTTTTTTCGGCGATGGTTCAGGAGTGGTTTCCCTCCTGCCACTTATCCAGGCATCGCGCGCCGCGGGCTGCAGAATTGTGGCCGTATTGTCGGAGGAATCATCACGCACAAAATGTCTGCTTCCCGAAATCGATCAGGAATGCAAGGAGGTTATCACCGTGACCGATGCCAATCTGGTGGAAGTGGTGGAGCAGCAGCTTGGCGCCCATAAGATCGACCGCGTGGTGATGGCCGGACCGTCGCTGATGATGAAGCGAGTGGCAAAGGAATGCAAACGTCTGGAGATTCCTGCCGACTGCGTGCTCAATATGCTGATGATTGATGGCATCGGCCTCTGCGGCATTTGCAGGGTGATAGTGAACGGAGAGAGAAAGCAGACATGCACCGACGGCCCGATCTTTAATGCCCACGAGGTGGATTTCGACCAATTATACAATCGACAGAACTTATTTGTATGAGAAGCGACAGAGAGGAAGAATGGCGCGTGAAGCTTCGCGCCGAAATGACAGCCAAGGAACGCACAGCAATTCCGCGCGTCAAAATGCCGGAACTTGACGCCGCATGGCGTATACATTCTCAAAGGGAAGTGAGCGAAGGCCTCAGCTACGACCAGGCCCTTCTCGAGTCGCGACGCTGCCTCGACTGTCCCGACCCGGGCTGCATCAAGGGCTGCCCCGTGCATAACGACATTCCCGGATTCATCAAGAACATCGAACGCCGCAATTTCCCGGAGGCCATGCGTGTGCTCAATCGCACCACCGTGCTTCCCGCCGTGTGTGGCCGTGTATGCCCGCAGGAAAAGCAGTGCGAAGCCGGATGCATATATAATAAGATGAAGAAGCGCCCGGTGGCCATCGGCGATCTGGAAAGATATGCTGCCGACTTCGAGCGCAACATCACCGACAATGTGGACCAATACCGCGCCCCGGGTATGGGCGACGACTGCCCGGCCACAAATCGTCATAACCGCCAGTTCTTTCCTATAAAGGTGGCAGTGGTCGGTTCCGGACCATCCGGACTCGCCTTTGCCGGCGACATGTGCATGCGCGGATATAAGGTCACCGTTTTTGAGGCGCTCAGCCAATTAGGCGGTGTGCTTAAATACGGCATCCCCGAATTCTGTCTGCCCAATTTCATTGTGGATCATGAGATCTGCAAGCTAAAGGATATGGGTGTGGAATTCGTGACCGACTGCTACATAGGCCATACCCTCACCTATGAGGACCTTCATCAGCAGGGCTACAAAGGCATATACCTTGCCACAGGCGCCGGCAAACCGCGCTTCATGGGAATTCCCGGCGAGAACCTTCCCGGCGTGATGACCGCCAATGAATACCTTATCCGCCAAAACCTGCTCGGGCCGCGTATTTTCGGCAACACGAATGTGGAACTAAAAGGTAAGCGCGTGGCTGTGATAGGTGGCGGCAACACTGCAATTGACGCTGTGAGAGCCGCTGTGCGCATGGGTGCCGAAACATCCATGATCATTTATCGCCGCAGTCAGGAGGAGATGCCTGCACGTCTTGAGGAGATACGCCACGCCAAAGAGGAGGGCGTGAAATTTATGACACTCTGTAATCCTGTAGAATATCTTGCCGACGACAAGGGATATCTCAAGAGCATGGTGCTTCAGAAAATGCGCCTTGGCGAACCCGATGAGAGCGGACGCCGCAGCCCTGTGCCTGTGGAGGATGACTGGGAGACAATTGATGTGGACCTCGTGGTGGTAAGTGTTGGATACTTTGCCAATCCTCCTGTCCTTCCAGAGGGTCTTGAAATGTCGCGCAAGGGTGAAATTCTGGTCGACAGCGATTCGATGCGCTCCTCCGTACCGGCCATATATGCCGGGGGCGACATCGTGCATGGGCCGGCCACCGTGATCCAGGCGATGGGCGACGGCCGTCGCGCCGCTGCATCAATGGCCAAGGCTTTCGAAGAGGCCATGGGGGACATCAGACTCTGATGGATTGATGATTGATGATTGATGATTGTGAATTCATCGAAATAAAAATCAGCGCCTCCGAAAACGTGGGCGCTGATTTTTTATAATTTGAATCTATTCAATTACAACTTCATGGATGGAGCTCTATTAACGCGAGTTCGGGATAACGCAAGTCCCAAGGGCATGTCCGCAAAGAGTCATAAGTTATTGGGCGATTCTACCGGGTCGCCTGATTCATTAACCGTTGGTGTTTATTGCCAGAGGACGAGTTGCCCGTTTGACTCAGGCACATCGTAATCGAAATTGACTTCGGGCTTTGTGGAAAAGAAGCAGTATGCACCCATTGCCGCAAGCAGGTTCATGATGAAATTATGAACGCTCCGGTGACGGGAATGCACCAGCTGGGCCACATTCTTGAGCATGTCGTTGATTGACTCGATGATGCTTCTCTTACGGAGCATTATCTTGTCGTAGAGAGGCATCAGACGCTGTTTCATATTGGATCGCAGCCCTGTCACGATATGGACTCCGTTGTCCCACAGATGTCCGAAAAGGGATTGCGAAATATATCCCTTGTCGGCGTACAGCTTGCCGAACACCTTGTCAGTCAGCGTGTCAATTACAGTCTCCTGACGGTCATCCACATTGGCGCGTGTCAGCACAAAATTCACCAGTTCGCCCTTTTCATTGCAGAGAAGATGCAGTTTGAAGCCCACGTACCATCCCATGGTACTCTTGCCCTTGGCCGCGATACCCTTGAATACTTTCATGCTGAATTCCCGCTTGTTGTGTACTACCGGGATGCAGGTGCTGTCAACGAAACTGATGCCGGTGCATTTTCCGAAGCAGGCAAGACGGAGGAACATTGTCAGCGCAACGAAGCAACGAGGCATGATTTCCACAAAACGGTTGTATGAGAAACGGCGCGGGAACAGATGCTTCCACTGTCCGCACACGCATGACAGATAGTAATGCTTGAAGTTGCGGTAGGTGTTGAAGTGGAAACAGATCAGGATCGTTATGACCTCCGCATCGGACATCATGCGCTTTCTGCGGCGTTTCGGGGCATCCGGAGAAGAGGGAATGGCATTCCTCGACATCTCTACTTCAAATTCTTTGCAAAAATCATCGGCAATACAGAAAATTTCAGTAACTTTACTCTCGGTAATCATGATATAGTATTTATTGTTTGGTACCTCTAAATTACTAAATATCAGTGTTATTGCCAAAAGAATCGGCAACTTTTTCAAGCTGCCGATTCGACTTTTTTAGGGTTTTTCTTATCCCGAACTCGCGTTATTAGTGCTGCTCTATTCCTTTTTGCCGAAGCCGAGAACGCCTTTGCCATCGGTCTTCTCGCTTACGAAATCCTCGAGTTTGTCCTTGCCATGAGCAAGAGCCTCTTTGCCTTTGTCGAGATATTCCTTGCCTTTGCCGTTTTCAATCCAGTCTTTTCCCTTTGCCACTCCCTGAGCAACATACTCTTTTCCTTTCTCTACAGTTTCTTTAACTTTGGGGTCGTTGGCGAAATCTTCGGCCTTCTTTTTCAATTCATTAAAATCCATAATAACATGTTTTAGTGTGTCCTTCAGAATAAAAACAACCAAGAAGGCCCTAACGTTCACGCCAACATAGCATGCTTTTAGACCCCATCCCATAAAAATGTTAATGCAGGGGCGACCGATTTTTGATGCAGCTCAGCAAGTTGAAGAGGGAGCGATGCGGGCATCGTGACCGATGAGACTTGGCTGAGATGCGCAAAAAGCGGTCGAACCTGCGTTAACATTTTTTGTGGGATGGGGTCTTAGTCGAGGAAGCGGGAGGTGAGGCCGGCGTAGGCGTCAATGCGGCGGTCGCGAAGGTAGGGCCACCAACGACGCACATTTTCAGAGCGCGAGAGATCCACTTCCACCACTTGCTCAGCGGCTGTATTCGTGGGGGTCATGAACAGGACCTCCCCTTGCGGACCGGCAACAAAACTCGAACCCCAGAAATCAATGCCGGATGTCTGAGATGATGGGTCTTCCTCAAATCCACAGCGGTTTACGCTTACCACAGGCACCCCATTGGCAACGGCATGCGACCGCTGGACGGTGATCCACGCGTCGAGCTGACGCTCTTTCTCGTCAGCATCATCGTCGGGATTCCAACCGATGGCAGTAGGATAGATCAGAATTTCTGCCCCTTTCAGAGCCATAAGGCGCGCTGCTTCGGGATACCACTGATCCCAGCATACAAGCACCCCTAACTTACCTAAAGAGGTCTGAATCGGCTCAAAACCGAGGTCGCCAGGCGCGAAATAGAATTTCTCATAGAAACCGGGATCATCGGGAATGTGCATTTTGCGGTACTTTCCGGCCATGGATCCGTCAGTGTCAAACACAATGGCCGTGTTGTGATAAAGGCCAGGCGCACGGCGCTCAAACAGGCTTGTCACAATCACCACTTCATTGGCGGCGGCGGCATCGGCGTAGAAGTCGGTGAAACTGCTCGGAATCTCCTCGGCGAGGTTGAAATTATCCACATCTTCCGTCTGGCAGAAATAGAGGGAGTCATGCAATTCAGAGAGCACCACCAACTGGGCGCCATCAGCGGCAAGGCTCTCGATGGCGGCTAGGTTGCGGGCGCGGTTGGCGTCAATATCATCGGTAAACGAGTGCTGCACTATTCCTACCTGCAGCCGGCGTTTTTCAGTGTTCATAGACAGTGGAGTTAAGAAGATTGGCAGGCAATTGCATTGTGGAGCAATGGAGGGAGCCGTGCTGGCGAAGCAGCACACGGCAGTCTACAGGAATCACCTGATGCTCCGGGAATGCGATTTTCACCGTGTTGATTGCCAGAATATCCTTGGCGGAAAGAGGCATGGAGTATACGGGCATGAAGAGGTTGCGCTCGGTGACGAGATAATTGGCATATGTGGCCGGCAGGCGACTGCCATCTTCATCGTATTGCGGCGCGGGTAGTGGAAGTTCAATAAGATTGAACGGTTCTCCCTGCATATTGCGGAAGGCTGTGAGCTGCGCGCGCATCTTGAGCAAATCCTCGAAATGAGGGTCGTCCATGTCGCGGCAGCCGGTAAAGAGGATACAGTTGCCTGGGGCCATTCGACAAAGAGTGTCGATATGGGAGTCGGTGTCGTCTCCCTCGAGCGCTCCATAATCAAGCCAGAGGATATGTTCCGCTCCGAGTTCCGACTCAAGCACTCCTGCAATCTCGCTTTTCGACATACTGCCGTTGCGATTGGGAGAAAGCAGACAATGGGAAGTGGTGAGCAAAGTGCCCTGACCGTCGGTGTCGATTGAGCCTCCTTCGAGAATGAAACTGCGGCAATTGCGATATGTGTCTGGCATCACCATAAATCGCTCGCGCATGCGGAGGTTGACAAGATTGTCGTTGAATGCCGGGAATTTGAGTCCCCATCCGTTAAAACCAAAGTCGATGGCGCGTAGGCGTTCGTCGCGCATCGCGGCGATAGGGCCGTAGTCGCGAGTCCAGGTATCGTTGATGGGCATTTCTACGATGGTGACATGCTCCATGGGAATTCCCTCAAGGTCAATCCAGGCCTGCGCGGCATCATTGGCAAGCACCACGCACTTCTCCCCCGCTTCCACAAAAGCTTTTATAAGGCGGCGGTACTGGTCTATTGCATCCTGAAGAATCGGCGCCCAGTCGGAAGCCGAGTGCGGGAGAGCAAGAAGAATTCCCTCGCACGATTCCCATTCGGCGGGCATGCGACGTGATCTGCACCCTTTGCTATCTGATATCATAAGAAATATTCATTGTTTTGTGTCACGGAATCCGGCTTGACACTCTCAGATTCCTTGGGCGATGATTCGACATCCTTTACTGCTGCGGAGTCAGCGGCCACTGCTGTTTGAGCGGCAGAAGCCTCGCTCTTTTCATCCATGCCTATGTTCTTTTTAATCTTCTCCAGCTCATCCTTGACGCTCTGCGCGCCCTCATAGGATGTGGCGAAGAAGGGCACATTGTGACCCTCCTGACGGTTTACCTTGCGGTCGCGTTTACCGGGAATCACAATCACCGGCATACCCACCTCCACGAGGCCGACGAGTTCCAGAATCTGCTCGTTGGTGATTCGGATGCAGCCATGGCTTGCTCGGCTTCCTATCGACCAGGGGGCGCAGGTGCCGTGGATGCCTATCTGCGATGACACCGGGGTGCTGATGCGGATGAAACGGGGACCGAACTGGCCCTTCTTCTTGGAGGTGCGGCCATTGTCGTCGGTGAAGAGCCAGTCGGTGCTGTCGTAGATGCCCTGCACGGAGAAAAAGCCCTCCGGAGTGCGCGAATCGGCACGCTTATGCTTTGTGCCGAAATTGCGGGCGCAGGCCATTTTATAACTCTTCAGTTCGCGGCCATATTTATCGTAGAGAATCACGCGCATGCGACCCTTGTCGACCACTATGAATTTGGAATATTCATTCTCCAGAAGACGCTTGGCATAACTCGGCGAACCCTGGGCCACAAGCGGGAGAACTCCAGAAAGATACTTGTCGGCGTCGGGCGAAGCCTTCATATACTGCATGGCCTCGGAGGAATCGTCAAACTTAGGCACCTCAATCTTCTCGTCCTCCTTGGTGGTGTCTTTATGGTTTTTCACCGGAAGAGGCACAGCGTCTTCAGGAACCACCTGCTCCTGCTGCTCATCTACATTCACACTGTTGTTTTCCTTGCGACATGAGGCGAATGGAGACATCGCAACCACACAGCCAATAATTATCAGCCCACGCATCAGCAAGCGGATCTTGAAATTATTATTCATAGTTAGAACACGATTCTGTCAGGACACAATTAGAAAATATTTTTGCGGGTTAAATTCAGAATACTATTCTGCCTTTCTTTGCCTCGGAGAGCATTTTCTGTCCGGGCACGAGATATACCTCCAGACGGCGGTTTTTCGCACGGTTATCCATGGAATTGTTTTCCACGAGGGGCATTTCATCTCCCATGGCATATGGGAACAGATAGCGTGTGTCGGCGCCTTCGTTCTGATACCATTCGAAGAGTGCTGTGGAGCGGTCCTCAGTGAGATTGTCGCGATATTCCTCGGAGCCGGTGTTGTCGGTATGCATCACCATCAGCACGCGATACATGTCGGGGTCTTTGAGATAGCGCTTGAGGGGAGCGAGCAGTGCACGCGCCTCGGGGCGAATCTCCGTGGAGTTGGGGGCAAATATCTTGGATGCAGGGATTGTGATCAGAAGCACCTCCTTATTGCGATAGGTTTCCACGGTGCAGCCGTTTTTCTCATTGTATTCCCTGCCATGGAGACGGTTGCGACCCTCCTTGTCCTGGAATTTACGGATAAGGTCGGAACTCTTCTTATCAAGCGGCACGCTATTGATCATTTGCGAGAGGGTGAGTTCGTCGAGATCCTCCACGCGGTTCTGATGCGCGTCGGCGGTTTCCACCTTCTGAGCCCATGCAGGAACTGGCATGGTGAATGGCGCGGCAAGCAGGGCGATAGCCAGCGCGGCCTTACACAAAGTCGTCGATTGATTCCTCATATTGCAATTCTCCTTTCACTATATAGCCCACATTAGCGGGGTCGATGAGAAAATCCTTGTCGCGGCGCAACTGATCCTGCACATAGGCAGTGATGTCGACCTCGTGCTCAAACTCGGAATCTGTAACGTCCGACTCAATCTGGGTATAGCCGTTCCTCTCATACCATTCCCAGATGAGGTCGATCACATAAAGGATATCGTCGTCGCCATATTCTGCACTTACATTCTCGGGGAGAGTGGCGCGGATGAAGCGGATGGCGTCATCCTCGTCATATCTTGTCTCTTCACTCATCGCTTTTCTTATTTAAGTCGACAAGGCCTTCGGGAAGCGAGAGTTCCAGCACACGCCTGTCGGGGTTGATGTTTTTCACGAATTCGTCCACAAAGGGAACAAAAATCTCCTGTCCGTCGGGGGTATCGATCACGAGCAGCACATTTTGCGTGAGGTCGTTGATCTCCTTGAGATGGCCGAGAGGACCGGCGTGTTCGTCAATCACCTCATAGCCGATAAGATCTGACTCGTCGACAATCTCCTCTTCGCCGGTGTCGTAATATTCGAGCAGATCGCGGCGCATTGCGTAGATGATTTTGTTGACCATCTTCGCGGCCTCTTCCTGGAAATCGACGCCACGGAGCTTTACCAGAAAACTCTCGCTCCCCTTGGGACGCATCGACTCGATGAAAAATGGCACATAGATACCGTCGATCTCCACAATCAGCGGGTGATCCTCCTCAGCGAAGTCAAGGTCTACATCAAGCAGCGCGTTAAGTTCACCCTGCAGCGCGTGCGTTTTCTGAAACTTGCCTATCTCTATTATCTCATCCTCCTTAATCATTGGAGATTTATTTTGGGTTATAAGGAAATGGGGATGCCGGAAGGCAACCTCATTCATCTATTCTAATGATTTTGGCGCCCAATTTGTTGAGTCGGCCATCAATGTTTTCGTATCCACGGTCGATCTGGCGGATATTCTGGATGCGGCTTTTACCTTTGGCGGCCATAGCGGCGATCAGCATCGCGATTCCGGCGCGGATATCGGGGGAGACCATGTTGGTGGCACGCAGGCAGTTGAATTTCTCAGCACCGATCACTACGGCGCGATGCGGGTCGCAGAGGATTATGCGGGCTCCCATGTCGAGGAGTTTGTCCACGAAGAAGAGCCTGCTTTCGAACATCTTCTGATGAATCAGCACACTGCCACGGGCCTGAGTTGCCACCACTAGCATGATACTGATGAGGTCGGGGGAGATTCCCGGCCATGGGGCGTCGGCAATTGTCATCACGGAGCCGTCGATATATTTCTCCACCTCATATATCTCGCGCTGGTCCACGCGGATGTCATTCCCAATGATCTCCACATTTACGCCCAGACGTCTGAACGCCTCAGGGAGCATGCCGAGATACTCGGTGTCGGCATCCTTGAGGAGGAGGTTGCTGCCGGTCATTGCGGCCATGCCAATGAAACTTCCCACCTCAATCATATCGGCAAGGAGACGGTGGCTGGCGCCTCCAAGAACATCTACGCCCTGGATGCGGAGGAGGTTGGAGCCGATTCCTTCGATGCGTGCACCCATCATCACGAGCATGCGGCAAAGCTGCTGGATGTATGGTTCGCAGGCTGCATTATATATTGTGGTCTCCCCTTCTGCAAGCACGGCGGCCATCACAATATTGGCTGTGCCGGTGATGCTCGCCTCGTCGAGAAGCATGTATTTTCCATGCAGACCTTGAGGCGCAGTAATCATATATGTGCGCAGGTCGGAGTCATAGTCGAATTCAGCACCGAGTTTCTGGAGGCCGATAAGATGGGTGTCGAGGCGTCGGCGCCCGATCTTGTCGCCACCCGGCTTGGGAAGAATGGCGATACCGAAGCGGGCCACGAGCGGACCGAGCAGCATCACCGAGCCGCGCAGCGAGGCAGCCATCTTGCGGTAGCGCTCGCTCCTGATATAATCGAGATTCACATCGTCGGCCTGGAATTCGCATTCCGACGGGGTGTTATATTTCACTTTCACGCCCATTTCCTCGAGAAGGCATATAAGATTGCGCACGTCGGAGATCTGGGGAATATTGGATATGGTCACCTTTTCGGGCGTGAGGAGCGTGGCGCATATCACCTCGAGCGCCTCGTTTTTGGCGCCCTTGATTGTAATCTCGCCATTCAGGGAATGGCCGCCCTCCACTATGAAGCTGCTCATTTTTTGCGGCGTTTTTTGCCTCCCTGCTGCTTCACAGGGGCGGCTTCTCTGATTTCATGCAGAAGATATGTCTCGGGGTCAAGGTCGATGCGGCCGCCGGAATAGAGGCAGAGGTCGCGGAGCACCTTGGCATCGTCTACCCCCTCCTTGTTATGCTGAAGCATAAGTTTCTTCATGTGGTGCGCAATGAGGGAGATGAGCAGGTCGCGCTCCTCACCTTCCTCCATGTCGGAAACGACATCGATCATCTTTTCGATGTTCTTTCCGTAATGGCGGAATTTAATATGGCGCGAGCCATAGGGAATGCGCTCGGGCTTGGGGCTCAGACGCTCCTCGCTTATCACTTCGCAAGGGAAATCCACGTCGAGCCGAAAACCAGACATTATGTTTAGGATATCCCAGGCTTTCGAATAATCCTTTTTGTCAATCACCACATCGGGGTGAAGAGTGACCATTGCCTTTACGATTGCATGAGCGCAGGCAGTGCGCTCTTCGCGGTCGGGAATCCCGACACAATAGTCCACAAGGTTCTGCAGATTGCGCCCGAATTCCTGCAGGCGCACAGGCTGCATGTCGGTATTATATGGAATCATTATACGTTCTTAACTACTATTAAAATGCAAATATAGCAAAAAAACGGGAGATTCTAAACGCGGAGAGTGCATTTTTAATATAAAATGAATATAAGTGCAGTCGCATCATACCAAAAAGCGGATTCTGCATATGATTTAAGCAGAACCCGCCTGGAAACTTAAATATTTGGAAAGCTCAATTTTTATCTTTTGAAGCTCACTTTCGCCATGATGCGATGGAGATGGCGGTCGTAGGCATCAAAGTCGGAGATTGGGCTCTTTGCCACACCCGATTCCGCTGCGGCACGGGCCACGGCGGGTGCTACAGTATAGAGCAGGCGCGGGTCGAAGGGCTTGGGAAGGATATAGTCCTTGCCGAATTCAAGCGAGTCGAGGCCATAGATTTTGAGCACACGCTCGGGCACACGCTCATGAGCCAATTTTGCGATGGCATATACTGCCGCGATCTTCATGTCCTCGTTGATCTTTGTGGCGTGGCTATCGAGGGCGCCGCGGAAGATATAGGGGAAGCCGAGAACATTGTTCACCTGGTTGGGATAGTCGCTGCGACCTGTGGCCATCACGATGTCTGGGCGGGCTGCCATAGCCTTTTCGTATGCAATCTCCGGGTCGGGGTTGGCGAGGGCGAACACGATGGGATTGGGGGCCATTGTTTTCACCATCTTGGGGGTGAGCACGTCGGCAACGCTGAGGCCGAGGAACACGTCGGCGCCAACGATGGCCTCCTCGAGGGTGCGGATGTCGCGGGTAGTGGCAAACTGACGCTTCTGTTCGTTGATGTCAGTGCGGTCGGCACGGACCACTCCCTTGGAGTCGAGCATAACCACATTCTCCTTGCGCACGCCAAGGCGGACATAAATAGATGTGCAGCTCACGGCGGCACCACCGGCACCATTGACCACGAGTTTCACATCCTCAATCTTCTTACCCTGCACCTTGAGGGCGTTTAGAAGGGCGGCGCCGGATATGATGGCGGTGCCGTGCTGGTCGTCGTGCATGATAGGAATGTCGCACTCCTCTTTAAGGCGTGTCTCAATCTTAAAACTTTCAGGAGCCTTGATGTCCTCAAGGTTAATGCCCCCGAATGTGGGCACGAGAGCCTTCACCACCTCAACCATGCGGTCGGGATCTGTTTCATCCACCTCGATGTCGAAAGCATCGATTCCGGCAAATATCTTGAAGAGAAGAGCCTTGCCCTCCATCACGGGTTTGCCGGCTAGGGCACCGATATTGCCGAGACCGAGCACTGCGGTGCCGTTGGAAACCACTCCCACGAGGTTGCCGCGGTTGGTGTATTTATATGCATCCTCAGGATGCTCCTCGATGTCGAGGCAAGGATAGGCAACGCCGGGGGAATAAGCCAGCGAAAGATAATCCTGGCTGTCATAAGGCTTTGTAGGGATCACCTCGATTTTGCCGGGACGGCCCGCCATGTGGTAATCGAGTGCCTGCTGCTTTTTATCCGTCATAACAATGTGTCTTTATTATGGTATTAGGTTTTTAGTAATCTTCTAAAATGCGTAAGAGCGTGCTCTAATTGAAGCCTGCATACACTCCAATTATATACGCAGACGCGATTAAGGGCGAAATTAATAAAAAAATAATGAGCCACAAAAAAATCGGGGGAAATATAGACCCCTTATCGCAAAAAATGTAAAGGAACTTTATGGAAGAAGGGGGAAGAGCGTGATTGACTGAGATATTTGAGCAAAGATTCTTAAAATAATTTTGGCAAATGGAAATTTAGGACTATCTTTGCAAAAAATACTAACCGAGTCGCCAAAGCCGTCATCACAGATGGCAATGGCGTCGAAAAAAAATATCCAAAAGTCATGAAGAAACACAATTTCTATGCGGGTCCGAGCATCCTGACCCCCTACACAATCCAGAAGACTGCAGAAGCAGTGCTCGATTTCGCCGACATGGGTCTCTCCATCCTTGAGATCTCCCACCGCAGCAAGCAGTTCCAGGCTGTAGTTGACGAGGCCGTAGCGCTTACCAAAGAGCTTCTCCACATTCCCGAGGGCTATCATGTGCTCTTCCTTGGCGGCGGTGCAAGCCTCCAGTTCTGCATGATCCCCTTCAACCTGCTCAACAAGAAAGCCGCTTACATCAACACCGGCACATGGGCAACCAACGCCATCAAAGAGGCCAAGATCTTCGGCGAAGTAGAGGTTGTGGCATCCAGCGAAGACAAGAAATTCACATACATCCCCAAGGATTTCGTAATTCCTACAGACGCCGACTATTTCCACTATACATCAAACAACACCATCTACGGAACAGAGACTCGTAAGGACTACGACTCCCCCATCCCGATGGTCTGCGACATGAGCTCCGATATCTTCTCCCGCGAGTTTGATATCACAAAATATGATGCAGTATACGCCGGCGCACAGAAGAACCTCGCTCCTTCGGGCGTTACAATCGCCATCGTGAAAGAGTCCGCACTCGGCCACGTATCCCGCGAGATTCCTACAATGCTCGACTACCGCACACACATCAAGAAGGGCTCGATGTTCAATACTCCTCCTGTGCTCCCCATCTACTCCGCACTCATGACACTCCGTTATTATAAGGAGCAGGGTGGCGTTAAGGAGATGGAACGTCGCGACATCGAGAAGGCTACCATCCTCTACGATGAGATCGACCGCAACAAACTCTTCCGCGGCACAGTGGCCACAGAGGACCGCTCTATCATGAACGTATGCTTCGTAATGAATCCCGAATACGCCGACCTGGAGAAGGACTTCCTGGAGTTCGCCACTTCCAAGGGTATGGTGGGCATCAAGGGCCACCGCAGCGTAGGAGGTTTCCGCGCTTCCCTCTACAACGCACTGCCCAAGGAGAGCGTAATCGCCCTCGTGGACTGCATGAAGGAATTCGAAGCTAAACACTAATCACTCACATTTCAAAAAAACGAATTTTCACGATGAAAATCCTTGTATTTACGGAGAAACCTTTTGCTCCCGCAGCCGTAAAGGCTATTGAGAATGTGGTGAACGCATCGGGCAATGAGCTCGAGGTGGTAGAGGGCGGCACACGCGCCGACCTTCTCGAGGCTGTGAAGAATGCCAACGGCCTGATCGTGCGCAGTGACAAAATCGACGGCGACGTGATGGACGCAGCTCCCAACCTGAAAGTAATCGTACGCGCCGGCGCCGGCTTCGACAACATCGACCTCGAGGCTGCCACAAAGCATGGCATCTGCGTGATGAACACTCCCGGCCAGAACTCCAACGCCGTGGCTGAACTCGTGTTCGGTATGGCAGTGATGATGTGCCGCAACCAGTATAACGGCAAGGCAGGCACAGAGCTCAAGGGCAAATCGCTCGGCATCTATGCTTTCGGTCAGGTAGGCCGCAACGTGGCCCGCATCGCCAAAGGCTTCGGCATGAACATCGAGGCTCTCGACAAATTCGTGCCCGATGCAGTGATGGAAGGCGAAGGCGTTAAGCCTGTTCATACTCCTGAGGAACTCTTCTCGGAGAATGAATTTGTTTCGCTCCACATCCCCGCAACAGCCGAGACACGTAATTCCATCGGTTACGACCTGATGATGAAGATGCCCAAGGGCGGCGTGCTTATCAACACAGCCCGCAAAGAGGTGATCGACGAACCCGGCCTTATGAAGGCTCTCGAGGAGCGTCCCGACCTCCGCTACATCTCCGACATCAAACCCGACACCGCCGAGGAATTCGAGAAGAAGTTTGGCGCACGCGTATTCTTCACTCCCAAGAAGATGGGTGCCCAGACAGCAGAGGCCAACTTCAACGCTGGCGTGGCTGCCGCAGAGCAGACCATCGCTTACCTCAAGGACGGCTGGAACAAATTCCAGGTGAACAAATAAGCATTTTCCCGTAAGGAGAATACTTACCTGCAATATCAAGGGCGACATCTTTTGATGCCGCCCTTACTTTATCTTCTATGGGATTTTATTCTATTTTGAATAAAGCATATAACTCAACACTTAAAATTCAAAATTACTTAGAAACTCGCTTTGTCCATGACAGGGTGCAATAGAATTCCTCTTCGGGGGTGTTCTTGCCGGTAGGGATGTGGGTGCTGATGCCCGACACGTCGTCAAGGTTCCATTTCACATCCGCGAAATTCTTTGGAGAGGCAGCATGATACACCACTGCATCCTCATACGCCTTCTCGAAGCGCTCCAGTTCCGCATCAAGCTGCTGCAAGGCAGCCTTCAGCCTTACGGTCTGCCGGAAGTCATAGAATGGATATTTATAGTTGCGCGAATAATTCACCATATCCTTTCCATCAGGCCAGTAACCCCTCGTAGAGGTATAGATAGCCGCTGTGGCTTCAGCAAGGCGTTCAATGGAGCTCATGTCCAGTTGCGTCACCGTAACCCTCTGCTCGGCGCTCGGCATATTCATATAATAATTATATAGCGTGCGGCATCCCTCGGTCACATCCGGTGTCTCCTGCATCAGCCAGGGAAGCACCTTATCGTAAGGAAGCCCATACTGCCACACCTCTGTGGGGTAGGCCACAAATGTGGCGCACTTGTTGCGAAACTCATAGATGGTCTCGATGCCCGACATGTAGCAGCAGTCGAACCAGATGGTCTCAAAACGATGGTCGGGCACTGCTGCGGCCAGGTCGTGAATCTCTGTCCACTTCGTCTTGCCGCCCTCGCCATATTCGCCTCCATACGAATGCATCACTGCATTCCGGCCTTTACCTTCCGAAACTGTCTGGCCGGGATCATGATTGGTAAAGGAGGGTACCCACGACATGCCGTGTCCCCAGAACATCAAATCATGACGCGCAGCCGGATATAGCGAAAGTGCATCATCAATCACCTTCTTAATTCTCTCCGGATCAGTGGATGTGACATCCCGAGGATATTTCTTGAGAGTAATGAACGCAAAACTACCATCGCTCTGACGGCGTGCCTCGCATAAAGAACACTCCTTCTCTGAATCCGTGCGATAAACCAACAGACGATACTTATCGCTGTCAACCTTGCTCATTGCAGCAAGCATCTCCTTGGAGTCGGACTTGAAGTCGTATCCAAGGTTGCTGTGATTCACGGCATAAACAAGCATTGTCCTTGCAGCATCGCCCACAACAGGGTCTGACCCGGAATTAGACGGATCATCGTCTTCGCCGCAGGAGAAAAAAGAACAAGCAAATGCAGCACACACTGCATAAATACCAAACCTTCTAATAATCATACCTATTTAACGCCTATTCCACTCCATAATTGCATATATTCGGGCAACAGCAAATGCAAAACTTAAATACGCGCGATTGAAATGTGAAAATTTTTGGGATTTTCACATTTAATTGTTAAATTTGCACCGAAGTGTTAAAAATTGGAGTAAGAGAAAGATTGTTTTGTTAGAAAGATAGGGTATCTACACATGCGAAACACCATGTGACCATTATCACACACCCCTATCCGAGTGCAATCCCTACACCCTACACATTCACCAAACATGAAAAAATCACTTATCTGGCTGCTCACCATAGTGATGTCGATCACATTCCTTGCCCTGCTATATTTCCAGATCATGTACCTGGAGAATATGGTAAAGATGCGCGACGCGCAATTCACGGAAGGAGTGATGCGCTCGCTCTCAGCCACATCGCAATATCTCGAAAAGCAGGAGACACTCCATTTTATAGAACAGGACGTCAATATCCTCGAGTCGGGATTCTACGACAGTTTCGGCAACTATGACGACACAGAGGAGACCGGTTATCCCGCCTCTGAGTATAAGCTCAATGAAGAGATTTCTACCAAAAAGCAGGCCTTCCCATCGTATTCCAACCAGGCAGTGCAGAACATCGGTTCGCGCTACAGCCTGATGCAGGAGACCATCCGCAACCAATATCTTTACCAGCGCGGCCTTCTGAGCGACGTGATCCTCACCATCCTTCGCGAATCGGGAAGCCGCCCGGCCATGGAACGCGCCGATTCCACCATAATCCGTGACCGGCTCACAAAAGAACTGCATAACAACGGCCTCAACGTGCCCTTCACTTTCGCGATCTTCAACAGCCGCGACAAGGAACTCTACAGCACCAACGGCTTCGGACATGCCAACGAAAAGGATACTTACAGCATACAGCTTTTCAGCAACACAGACACCCAGTACCGCCTGACGGTGGAGTTCCCCACAAAGAAGAATTACATCTTCTCCAATGTTCGCTTCATCATTCCATCGCTCGCATTTACGCTGATCCTGCTGGTGGTGTTCCTCTATACCGTGATTCTGGCATTCCGCCAGAAGAAACTCACGGAGATGAAGACAGACTTCATCAACAATATGACCCACGAACTCAAGACCCCGATCTCCACGATATCGCTCGCCGGACAGATGCTCGCCGACCCATCGATACGCAAATCGGAATCGTCGCTCAAGCATCTTTCCGATGTGATTGTGGAGGAGTCGAAGCGACTGCGCTTCCAGGTGGAGAAGGTGCTTCAACTGTCGGTGTTCGACAACAGTTCGGCAACCATCAAACTGAGCGAGGTGGATGCCAACTCCATCATCCAGAATGTGGTGAACACGTTCAAGCTGAAGGTGGAGAAGCAGGGAGGTACACTCACCCCGCGTCTTGAGGCTAAGAATGCCGAAGTGATGGTGGATGAACTTCAATTTACCAACGTGATCTTCAACCTTCTCGACAATGCCCTCAAATACATGAAGGAGGAGCGTAACCCAGAACTCGAGGTCTCAACCCGCGATATCAGCGACAACCGCATTGAAATCCGCGTGGCCGACAATGGCATCGGCATCAAGAAGGATGACCAGAAACGCATCTTCGATAAGTTTTTCCGTGTATCAACAGGCAACCTTCACAATGTGAAGGGATTCGGACTCGGTCTGGCTTATGTGAAGAAAATGATCACAGCCTTTGGCGGCGACATACATGTGGAGAGCGAATTCGACAAAGGAAGCACCTTTATCATCCGTCTTCCACTCGTAAAAAATAGATAATTCCGTCATGACCTTTCACATAAAATGAGTTTATTTAAATAGTCATACGGAATCTTGTGTGAATAATTGTTATAAATGTAGAAGATAATACAAAAAACTCTATAAATATGGACGACAAATTAAAAATCCTGCTCTGCGAGGACGATGAAAACCTGGGCATGCTGCTCAGGGAATTCCTTCAGGCGAAGGGCTTCAACGCAGACCTCTGCGAGGACGGAGACAAGGGATATAAGGCGTTCCTGAAAGGCAAATACGACCTCTGCGTGCTCGATGTGATGATGCCCAAAAAGGATGGTTTTACACTTGCCCAGGAGATCCGCAACCTTAATTCTGAAGTGCCTATCATATTCCTGACGGCCAAGAATCTTAACGAAGACGTGCTCCAGGGATTCAAGATCGGAGCCGACGACTATATCGTGAAACCTTTCTCGATGGAGGTGCTTGTGTCGCGCATCAGTGCTATCCTGCGCCGCGTAAAGGGTAAAAAGGAACGTGAGGTTACTGTATATATTATTGGTAAATATACATTCGACACCCAGAAGCAGACCCTCACCTGCGACGGGACAACCCAGAAACTTACCACGAAGGAGTCGGAACTTCTGTCGCTGCTCTGTCAGCATATCAATGAAATTCTGGAGCGCAATTATGCGTTGAAGTCGATATGGATTGACGACAATTATTTCAACGCAAGAAGCATGGATGTATATATCACCAAGCTTCGCAAACTGCTCCGCAACGACCCGCAGATAGAGATTATCAATATCCACGGCAAGGGCTATAAGTTGATAGCGCCCACAGAAGAGGAAAACCCAGCACAAAATAATTGAAAAAGCCGCGGAGCGACTTCCCTGCATATTAAGGGTAAAAGTCGCGGAGCGACTACACTGCAAATTAACCGCGTACAGCACGAAGCGAGGCGAAGTGCTGTGCGCGGTAAGTGTATATCCCTACAACACCAGTCGCGGAGCGACTGCACTATAACTGTTATCTGCGTGGATAGAACGTCTCGAAGGTAGAATCGTCGTAATAGACCGTAATATGCGACACTTTCCGCGGATTTTTCGCCATTTTTTCTATTTCACGCTTCAGTTCCGCGATTTTAATATCAGGGTTAACGACACTGCTTACAGGGGATTGCGTGCCATTTTGAGCCAAATTAACCCCATTGAGATTCCCATATTTATTTTCTGACGAGTCCCCCTCAAACAAATTAGAGAGAATTCCCTCAGGATTTTGAGATGCATCGTTTCCGGAGGCTCCATTTACATTCTTCATCAGCATTTCGCCTTCACCAAACATAAGCCACAAAACAGAGAGCTCAGGATACGCATGATGAATCTGCCCGACTATCACATCACTAATTTTTTTGTTTCGGCCTGTAAGAAGCTGTGAAAGGCTCGGGCGGGGAATCTGGCATGTGTCGGCAAACTGAGAGTTGGTGAGTCCCTGCGAATCTATGAAGCCTTTTAGACGAATTGCTATACTGTCGTTGTCCATATAAAAATTAAGAATCTCAAATCACAGATGCAAATGTAATATTAATTTTGCAAACTGCAAAATTTAAATTCCCATTTACACATTCAAATCCGTTAACCAGCAATACCGGAAGTGTCATGTCAATTCACAAATGAGAGGATTAAAATTTAAAGTAAATTTGAATATACGTCAACAATCAACTGTAATTTAGACATTTATATTATAATATCTTAGTTGCGAATGAGAATCACCGGAAATTACCATAGAATTAGAGAATATACTTTAATGATTAATCATAAATAATTATTTATCAGCAGTATAATTTGAATGTAAAAGAATGTTAATGGGTGAGTTTTGAATACGAAACAGTTAACTAACGGGAAATTTGCATATGGGAAGTGCTGTTTGCGGAATAGGTTGTCTTTAAGATGGTTTTTATCCGTAAACGAATATTGTAAATAGGTTTAGAAATGCAATCTGCAAATTTATATTTGTTTATTTAGATTTGCAAATAGAGGTGGGACGACAGAATAAGTTAATAGACAATGTCCCAATTTGGCCAATTTGTAAATTGCCCTGCTCCATCATCCATTGGCTCTATTTTGAGATCGCATTTTAAATTTGCAAAATTGAATTGACAATTGAAAATTCACGCACGAATACTCGAATATTGACTGTCGTTCAATTCTCAGAGGGTTAAGAATGGCATATAATTAGGATATAAATTGTTGAATCAGGCAATTAGCGGGATTTCCACTTCCCTACTCGCACAGACTGCTCAAGCGCAATGACGCTCAAACATTCGTTTTATGCAAATAGCCGCTTGCGGCTATCTGATCCAAGGTCAGTCAAGGAGGAGACAGGCGGAGGCATTGATAGAAGGAATTCCCAGCGCCTCGGTGATTATGCTGTCTGCGTCGCGCAGACGGAACAGGATCTCGCTCACATCCCTTTGCGACATCACATACATCGCCTGCGAAGGCGTAAGTTCGTCGTAGGTGAGTTTTTTGACCTTTATCTTGCCGTCGGCCACATTAATCTGGTTTACGATGTAGGAGTCCTCCCCTTTCACGAGAATCGAATATTTCACATCGTTTCGAATGGATGCCTGGAATTTTAAAATCTCGTGAAGATTAAGAATGCGTGCCATTCCGTATACTTTTGAGTGAGCGGCCAGCGAATAGACACGTTCGGCCACCGACACCTCCGACACCTTTGCATTCTCAGGCATCGTGCCGGCGTAGGTGCGTTGCCAGAGAGCCTTTCTGTCCATATCCACTGATGATACAAGGACACTCATGGCAGCATCGGGATAGGCGGCCTTTACCCCGCCCAACACTTTATATCGGCTTGCCAGGTCGGCGAAATAGATATTGAGCACCTTCACCTCACTGCGGTCGTGCGGATCCACAAAGGCAGCCGCCGTGAGGTCGCCGCCGGAATTTCGCACATAGATGACATCTCCATTGCTCACCATGTTTTCCTTGATGAGGATTTCTATATCGCGGTCGGAATGATAGAGACGGCAATCGCCCTGCTCATTTTCAATCCGGCGAATGAGGGCAGCCACATGTTTCGAGGTGGCATTATCGGGATGTTCGCGATTGATTGTGCCGGTGGTGAGGCTTGCGAAATAACGCCTTTTCAGCTCCGCCACCTTCTCCTTCTGCTCCATCAGGATGGACTCATATTCGCGATTGAAATCATGAATAGATGTATAATTATCGGAAACTCTATAGAAAGCATTCACATAATCGCGGTCGTGATAATATTTCCTGAGACCCTTGTCGGCCGGTATAAGAAATGTGAAAGCATAGCCGAGTCGGGCGGCTTTTTCATTGATGGAAGCGAGGAGTCGAGTCATGATTCCACGGGAACGGAACTGTGGCTTAGTGGCGAGTCCGCAAAGATAGAGACCCCGGATTCGTCGGTCGGCGTTACCGAATTCGTAAGGGACACCAAGCAGTGCGGCCACAATATCGCCGCTCATCTCCTCATAAGCCACTAAATCGGGATTGAAATAGGAGTCAAACACGAGGGAAACATAAGCATCGGAATCGCGGAATGTGTCTTTCCAGAGGGCCTTAAACTTGTTTTTCAGTTCTGCGGGATTCATGTGATCAAGATAATTACATAAGTCATTGAAACTAACCGGGATTCAACAAATTAGGCGGATAATCTGAATTACCCGCCCTGTGACTGTCATCAGCCAATTTCGTTTCAATGTCGATTAGTCGATTTGTGGAGCATACGAGACTCGAACTCGTCACCTCTTGACTGCCAGTCAAACGCTCTAGCCAGATGAGCTAATGCCCCATTTGCGATGCAAAGTTAAGGATTCTTTTTTTTATTTCAAAATTTTTTGCACTTTTTTTGTGAACTTTTTTTGGGAAGAAAATAAAATGCACTGGGCTGTTAGTAACGGAATCCATAGTCCTTATAGTGCAGTCGTTCCGCGACAGGGGATGGCAGGCAGACTTCAACCGGGCACAACTCTTCGCTTCGCTCCGCGTTGTACCCGGTTAATATGCAGTGCAGTCGCTCCGCGACTAAGACCCCATCCCACAAAAAATGTTAACGCAGGGGTCGCAGATGTGCCTCAT
>CAJLTZ010000038.1 GCA_905209725.1 uncultured Muribaculaceae bacterium | reverse complement strand
TATGAGGCACATCTGCGACCCCTGCATTAACATTTTTTGTGGGATGGGGTCTAAGGGAAATATTAACGAATATTTGATATTTCGGTTAAAAATATTTAAATTTGCGCCTTGTTTTACAGGGCGCTTTTTTATTTAACGACTTCAACAATAACAACTAAATAGCAATATGAAAAAATTCTAACTTCTTTCCGCCCTGCTGGCAGCCGGATGCTGCGGAATGCAGGCACAGGACCAGAAGCCTGTTGAGGAATCACAGGCATCTGAAATCGAGCAGCTTCGCTCCGAAGTTAACGCACTTCGTTCGGAGAAGGAGGCCGATGACCAGAAGGATCTTTACAAGCATATCTTCGGTCGTCAGAAAACATTCAAGATCGGTATGGCTTTCAACGACTTCAAACCGAAAGATGGCGAAAAGGTATCTGCTAATTATGGATTCATGATGGGTCTCACAAAGACCTATTTCGTGCACCCCAATCCAATTGGCGGGTTCGTGAAGTTCGGTATCGAGGCCACATGGTTTGATATCACCTACATCAACTATAAGGACTTCGGTAAAGTAGGCCTTGGTGACTATGGCTATGACCCTGATGAAGATCTTAAATATGATTTTGATTTAGGGATGCACCAGATTGACCTCGGGATGGGCGTTGGTGTGTCTGCCACATTCGCTCCTTTCTACCGTCATTCAAATGCTCTAAATGAACTCAAGTTTAAGGCTTATGTGAACTTTATGCCCACATATTCCATGGTGCTCCGCAGCGACAAAAACGAGGAAGGAGACGATGAAGTTAAATTCAGCGGCGCTTTCGTTCCCTACTTCACATGCGGTGCCCAGGCATCCTGGAAAGTGATTTCTCTCTTCGTAGAAGGACGCTGGGGGTCTGCCAATTACAAATTCACCGGTTTCGACGACGAGTCCTCTGAGAAGGTGTCCTGCTCCAACTCCGGCGTACGCTTCGGCATCGGACTCAGTTTCTGATGATGTTGAATTTTGAATCAGTGCCGTAGGCTTAAACCAAAGAATCCGGCCAAAAATAACCGATGGCTCGGGTCAATATCGACCCGGGTCATTTTATTTATCGGATGGCCTCTTGTTTATATGGGCAGTTTTGGCTACTTTTGTAGCAAAGAATCAAATCTAATGCCTATAGTCATGAAAAAAACATTGGTCTCAGCCGCATTGCTGGTATTTGCTGCGGCATCAGGGATATCAGCCACTGCATCAGCTTCGGCCGAGGCTCAGGCGCCGCGATGGTTGCGCAATGCCGCAATCTCTCCCGACGCCTCCACAATCGCTTTCACCTATAAGGGCGACATATTTACAGTGCCCGTAGCCGGAGGAATGGCGCGACAGATCACATCCAACCCCGCCTACGACACCAATCCCGTGTGGAGTCCCGACGGACGCACCCTCGTGTTCGCCTCCGCTCGCGAGGGAAGCATGGACCTCTACGCTGTTGACGCCAACGGCGGTACTCCCCGACGCCTCACCACCGTATCATCCAATGAGACACCTCTCGGATTCTTAGACAGCAAGACGCTCCTCTATTCCGCAGCAGGCGACCCCTCGCCGGCCTCATCGCGAATGCCGACGCGTCTCACAAAGACCTATAAAATCGACATCACCCAGCCCAACGCACGCCCTGTGCTCTACCTGTCGATGCCTATGGGTGCCGTGTCGGCCAGCAACGACGGCCGCATTCTCTATCAAGACCGCAAGGGCCTCGAGGATGTTCTCCGCAAGCATGAACGCTCCTCAGGCACAGCCGACATATGGCTCATCGAAAACGGCAACTTCAAGAAACTTACCGACTTCCAGGGTCACGACATGAATCCTCAGTGGCGTCCCGACGGTAAGGGATATTACTATATCAGCGAGCAGGACGGCACTCTCAATGTATGGAGCGCAGGCCTTGACGGCTCCCGCCAGCAGCTCACCAAATTCGAGAAGCACCCCGTGCGCTCACTCTCAGCCGCTTCCAACGGCATGCTCGCTTTCAGTTGGGACGGCGACCTCTATACGCTCACTCCCGGCGGCCAGCCGCAGAAGGTGAACGTGAACATCGTGGCCGACCAGTATGATGGCGACCGTGTGAAGAAATTCGTCAACTCCGGCGCCTCCCAGATGGCAGTCTCCCCCGACGGCAAGGAGGTGGCATTCGTGATTCGCGGCGACATCTATGTCACTGACACTGAGTATAAGACCACACGCCGCATCACCGATACTCCTGCTCAGGAGCGCGTGGTGGAATTCTCACCCGACGGCCGAAAGCTCGTTTACGACTCCGACCGCGACGGTCAATGGCAACTCTTCACAGCCGAAATTAAAAAACCTGCCGAGAAGCGTTTCGCCTATGCCACGGAAATCGTGGAGAAACCCCTCTATAAAGGCGAGAAAATCGCCCAGCAACCGGCATTCTCCCCCGATGGCAAGATGGTGGCTTTCCTCGAGGATCGCACCGAACTGCGCGTGATGGACCTCAAGACAAAGAAGGTGACCACAGTGCTTCCCGCTGAATTCAACTATTCCTATACCGACGGCGATGTGACTTACGCGTGGAGCCCCGACAGCAAGTGGTTGCTCGCCAGCTACATCGGCAAGGGAGGCTGGAATAATGTCGACGTGGCTCTGGTAAGTGCTGACGGCAAGAAGATTGTCAACCTCACCGAGAGCGGCTACACCGACACCAATCCCCGCTGGGCACTTGGCGGCAAGGCCATAACATATGCCACAGGTAAATATGGCATGAAGAGCCACGGATCCTGGGGCAATCAGGACGACGTGGTGCTGATGGCTTTCGACCAAGAGGCATGGGACGACTTCAATGCCACCGAAGAGGAGGCTAAACTCAAGGAGGCCGCTGAAAAGGAGAAGAAAGAGGCTGAAGAAAAAGACTCCAAGGATAAGAAAGATAAAAAATCAAAGAAGGGCAAGAAGGCCGACAAGGACTCAAAGGATGTCAAGCCACTCGACCTCGACATCGAGGGACGCCGTCACCGCATGCGCCGTCTCACAGGCGAGTCAAGTTCCCTGCTTGATTACTACCTCTCCCCCAAGGGCGACAAACTCTACTATATTGCCGAGGCCACAGAGGGCGGCTATAATCTCCTTGAACGCAATCTGCGCGAAGGGGACACGAAGGTGCTCGTGAAAGGTGTTTCGGGCGGTATTGCGGCCGATGCCAAAGGTGAAAACCTCTTCGTGCTCGGAGGTTCGGGCATCAAGAAGGTGGACCTTGCCAAGGGCGACGCCACTCCGGTGGAATTCGACGCTCCCTACGACCGCGTACCCTCTCTCGAACGTGAATACATCTACGACCACATGCTCCGTCAGGTGGCCGACAAATTCTATGACGTAAATCTCCATGGCGTCGACTGGGATTATTATGGCAAACATTACCGCGAGTTCCTTCCCTATATCGACAACAACGAAGACTTTGCCATCCTGCTGAGCGAGATCCTCGGCGAACTCAACGCCTCCCATACAGGTGGCCGCTATTTCGCTTCCGGCGCGAAGATGCAGACAGCAAGCCTTGGCGTGCTTTATGACGACACGTTCAACGGTGACGGTCTTCGCGTGGCCGAAGTGGTGGCTGGTAGCCCGCTTTCTTCGAAGAAGGCCGGCGTGAAGAAAGGGGATGTGATTCTTGCAATCGACGGCGAGAAGATCCTTGCAGGCCGCGACTATGCTCCCCTTCTCGAGGGTAAGGCCGACAGAAAGACAATGCTTCAGATCCGTCGCGCCGGCGGCAAACTCGACACTGTGAGCGTCAAGCCCCTTTCAGGCGCAGCGTTCAATGACCTGCTTTATCAGCGCTGGGTGGAGCGCAACGAGGCTTATGTTGACTCCCTCTCCAATGGCCGTGTGGGCTATGTGCATATCCAGGGAATGGATTCACCCAGTTTCCGCACAGCCTACGACCGCATTCTCGGCAAATACCGCAACTGCGACGCAGTGGTGGTCGACACTCGCTGGAACGGTGGCGGCTGGCTCCACAATGACATCGCCAAACTCCTCGGCGGCAAAGAATACGTGCGCTTCATGCCGCGTGGCCGCTACATCGGTTCCGAGCCATTCTCGCAGTGGTACAAGCCATCTGTGATGCTCGTCAACGAAGGCAACTACAGCGACGCCCACGGAACGCCAGTAACCTACCGAGCCCTCAATCTCGGAAAGATAGTAGGAGCACCCGTGCCCGGAACCATGACAGCGGTATGGTGGGAAACACAGATTGACCCGACTCTCGTGTTCGGAATTCCGCAGGTCACAAACGCCGACCTCAACGGCCAGCCGTTTGAAAACCATCAGTTGGATCCCGATGTGACAGTCTACAACAACCCCGCCGACGAACTCCGGGGCCGCGACGCCCAGCTCGAGGAGGCTGTAAAGACGGTCCTCTCCCAAGTAAAATAAGTCGCGAAGCGACTTCCTGATTATTACCGCGTACAGCACGAAGTGAAGTGTTGTGCGCGGCTTTTTGATGTGAAATCGTTAAATTTTTGTTACAACTCGTATATTTCACTTTTTTTTGCGTTGATATTACGTATGCGGCACACATTACTGCCGCGATAGGACAGGGATTGGGACTTGCAAAATGATTTCACCTCATGGCTAAGGACAAATATACAGGTTTGAATGATGCCCAAGTGGCAGAGAGCCGCAGGCTTCATGGCGTAAATATCCTCACTCCCCCCGAGAAGGAACCTCTTTGGAAGAGATTTATCTATAAATTCAAGGACTCTCTGATTATAATCCTTATAGTGGCCGGTGCCCTTTCCATCTGCATCTCCTGCTATGAGTATTGGGGGCTTAATTCCGGCGCCGGAGTGTTTTTCGAACCTGTAGGCATACTGCTTGCAATATTGCTTGCTACAGGTCTCGCCTTCATATTCGAACTGAAGGCCGACCGCGAATTTACCATACTGAATAAGGTAAACGATGACGAACCGGTGCAGGTGATTCGCAATGGCCGGATCACCCAAATTCCGCGTAAGGACGTGGTAGTGGGCGACATCGTGATTCTAAACACCGGCGAGGAGGTGCCTGCAGATGGCGAACTTCTTGAAGCCGTGATGCTGAATATCGATGAGTCGTCGCTTACGGGCGAACCTATCTGCCATAAAACCACCAATCCCGAGGAATTTGATCCCGACGCCACATTCCCCAGCAACACAGCCATGCGCGGCACCAAGATAATGGAGGGGCACGGCGTGATGCGTGTTTCCGCCGTGGGAGATGCTACGGAAAATGGCAAGGTGTTCGAGGCAGCGCAAATCGACGATGGCGTCAAGACGCCGCTGAATGTGCAACTTGACGGCCTTGGCAAACTGATTGCGAAGGTGGCCTATGTGATTGCCGGAATCATCATTGTAGGGCGCGTGGTGATGTATTTCATCAATATGCCCGAATTCGACTGGGTGCCATTCCTTACATTCATGTTGCAGACAGTGATGGTGGCAGTAGCGCTTATAGCCGTGTCGGTGCCGGAAGGCCTGCCTATGGCAATCACCCTTTCGCTTGCTTATTCAATGCGACGGATGCTCAAGACCAATAACCTTGTGCGCAAGATGCACGCCTGCGAGACAATGGGCGCTACCACCGTGATATGCACCGACAAGACAGGAACCTTGACGCAAAACCAAATGCAGGTGTATAAGGCCGATTTTTTCGGCAATCCGCCCGACAGCGTGATTTATGAGGGAATCGCTGTTAACTCTACCGCCCAGCTCGACCTCTCCGGCGAGAAACCGGCAGTCTTGGGCAATCCCACCGAGGGCGCGCTTCTGCTGTGGCTGCGTGAGCGCGGTATCAATTATCTTGATATCAGGGAGAAAACTCAGCGCGTGGAGGAATTGCCCTTTACCACGGAGCGCAAATATATGGCCACTGTTGTAAGTCCTGTGGCTGATAAGAAATCTTCATCTGCCACAGGTGCGAAGAGGATTCTCTATGTGAAGGGTGCGCCGGAGATTGTGTTTGCTATGTGCAAGAATACAGCCGGAGTTACCAAGAAAGAGATTGACGCGCAATTGCTTGAATATCAAAATCAGGCGATGCGTACACTCGGATTTGCGTATCAGGTGCTCGAGGAGGGGGATGCTTCGATTGAGGACAATAAGGTAGTGGCCGGGAATCTGACCTTCTTAGGGATAGTGGCTATCTCCGACCCGGTGCGTTCTGATGTGCCGATGTCTGTGAAGGAGGTGATGGACGCCGGAATTCAGGTGAAGATCGTTACCGGCGACACGCCCGGCACGGCCAAGGAGATTGGCCGTCAGATCGGGCTTTGGAATGATGCCGTGGATACTGACCGCAATATCATTACAGGCACGGAATTCGCGGAACTCTCCGATAAACAACTCAAGGATAGGGTAGAGGACCTGAAGATTATTGCCAGGGCACGACCGATGGACAAGAAGCGTCTCGTGGAGGCGCTGCAGGCTTGCGGGGAAGTGGTGGCTGTCACGGGTGACGGCACCAACGACGCACCGGCCCTCAAGGCTGCGCATGTGGGCCTTTCGATGGGCGATGGGACATCGGTGGCAAAAGAGGCTTCCGACATCACCATCATCGACAATTCATTCTCCTCGATAGGACGGGCTGTGATGTGGGGACGTTCGCTTTATCAGAACATCCAGCGGTTCATTCTTTTCCAGATGACAGTGAATGTGGCAGCCTGCCTCATAGTGCTTGTCGGGTCGTTTATGGGAATGCAGTCGCCGCTCACGGTGACGCAGATGCTCTGGGTGAACATTATTATGGACACCTTTGCTGCAATGGCTCTTGCATCGCTTCCTCCGTCGCGGTCGGTGATGAAAGACAAGCCTCGCTCGCGCACGGCATTCATCATCAATCGGCCCATGTGGAGAAGAATACTCTACACCGGTGGAATCTTCTTCCTCTTCTTGCTTGGATTGCTATATTACTTCGAGCATACCGACATCACCAACCTCACTCAGATAGGAAAGGTGGCAATGGGAGTGAACACCGGCATGACGCCATATGAGTTGTCGCTCTTCTTTACAATCTTTGTGTTCCTGCAATTCTGGAACATGTTTAATGCGAGAGCTTTTGAGACAGGTCGTTCGGCATTCCATTTGAAACACTGTGAAGGGTTTGTGGTGATAGCCTTGGCGATATTGGCCGGTCAGGTGCTGATTGTAAGTGTAGGCGGCGAATTCTTCAACGTGGTGCCGTTGAAATTCACCGACTGGCTCATCATCATCGCCTCCACCTCCCTCGTGCTCTGGGTCGGCGAACTCCTCCGCCTCCTCCGCCGGTAAACGGAATACGGATGCGAGTGTTGTGGCATGGAAAAGGCGCGTGCGTTTGACCCCTTAGGGCACGCGGGACTGACCCCTTTGGGCGAAATAAGAATGACCCTTGCGGGCGAAATAAAAATGACCCCTGTCGAAGCATCGTACAACCGTCCGCGATAGCGTATTGAAGCCTGCCTGTAATAGTTCTAACTTTGCCATAAAATTTGAATTCTTACCGTGACCCCAACTCTCCCCAGTAAATTCAACTGATCCGGCGTCACCTTCAGCACTAAGACTCGCAACATCACCGACTGGAAAACAGTGGAATAATAGTCTTCGGCTCTCCGGGGTCATTCCGCTAATGCCGATTGGCGGGAGCGGTATGTACTCAGCGTCTGGATGACTACTGAGAGGATAATCATCGACAGGCCGGTGAAAAAGGCCGGGGTCATCTCTGCGGATTCATTGAAAAAGATTATGGCGAGAAGGATGCTGTAGACCGGTTCCAGATTGTAGGTGAGGTTTACGGTGAAGGCATTCATTTTTTTAAGGACCTGAATCTGCAGAAGTTGCAGCCCCACGGTGCAGAACGAGGCAAGCACCAAAAGCCAGCAGAGGTCGGCCACAGAAGGCACTACCGGCGAGATGTCGGAAAAACTGAAATAGAATGGACAGGCTATAGTAAGGATGCCGAGAGCCCCGGGCAGTTCCCAGCGGAGCATCAATGGGGCGGGGTAGTGGGTGAGGTCGCCGGCCCGTTTATTGTAGATTGTGAAAAGGGAGGCGAGCAGCGAAGAGATGGCACCCAAGATTATGCCTGTGCGAAACTGGATGTCGAATCCGAATATGAGGCCCACTCCCGCAAGAGTAATCAGGCTGAGAAGCAATTCGCGCATGGAAAACCGGCTGCGGTTGATCAGCGGTTCCAACACCGCCGAGTAGAATCCGACGAGAGAATAGCACACCACGCCGACTGACACGTTGGAAGCCTTGATACTGCCATAGAAGAATAGCCAGTGCATGCCGAGAAGCGCACCGACGAAAAGGAGCGACGGAATATGATTGCGTCGGGGCATCATTCTGTCGGCCTTGATAAAGGATATCAGCCAGATCACGCTGCAGGCGAAAATCACGCGCAGAAGCGTCAACGGGAATTCGTGAAGGGATATAAGGCGTCCCAATACGCCCGTGAATCCGGCGAGAATCACCGACAGATGAAGTTTGATGAAATATTCCCTCATTTTTGCGTGGAGTGGAGTATTGATTGTTAAGATAGTAAAAAGAATGTTGAATAAGTGATAAACTATAAATCGGTGTGTAATAATTAATTACGGTTTAAGTTATCGTAATTTTAGATAAACTGAGATAAACTGCGAAATCGTTTTATTTGATTTTTTCTATTAGTTGTTCAAAATCGTTAGATCGGACATAGCCCTTTGTCCTGCCGTTTATATTGATTTCTCTCAAATACCCTTTATGAGTAAGGTCTTTCAAAGTAGATTTAGCGGTACCTGAAGAAACACCGAATGTTGCCGTTATATCGGTTGAGACAAGCACTTTGTCAGGATTCTCAATATAAAGGCTCAATATTTGCGACTGACGTTTTGAGATATTGCCAAGATGCAGAAGTTTCTCAGCCTTCTTTTTATCGTTATGTTTCCTTTTTATATATTGGCTTAACGCGTCAAAGGATTTATGAAGCACTTCCAGATTGTATTGAATAAAATATCCAATATCATTCCCGTCGGCTTCTGAAAAAAGGAAAGCCTTTTCATAGGAATTTTTAGAACCTTTGATAATTCGGGAAATAGAAAGATATTGCACCAGCCAATAATTGGACTTCATCATGTACCAATAAAATAAAGCCCTTGCAGTGCGTCCATTGCCATCGGCAAAGGGATGGTAATATCCCACCAAATAGTGAATTGTGATAGCTCGGATGATAGGGTGAACGAATAATTCAGGGTTCGAATCATTAAAGAATGCACATAGTTGAATCAAGAACTCGTTAAGGCAATCCGCAGATGGAGGAGTATGTACAGTTTCGCCTGTGATGCCATTGCCTACAACGATATTTTCATCGTCACGTCTTAGGCGTCCGGATGCATCAGGAACATCAAGGGCATTCTCAGTCATCATGCCATGAACCTGCATTATCAGTTCCGGGGTCAGTTTTTCTGTAGCATGGTCTCGAATAAAATTTATAGTATTATAATTATTGAGAATCATACGCTGACTTTTATCTTTAGGCGAAATCTTTTTCCGGAGCATATCTTTTGCCACTTCTCGTGTTGTGGCCGCTCCCTCCATCTGACTCGAGGCTATAGCCTCTTCCATTATGGAACTAATGAGATAAAGGTCCTGCGTAGTTTTATCTTCAGGGAAAATCTTAGAAGCGCCCCATGAGCCACCGAAGTTCATATCGAATTCATGGCATAGGCGCTGCATGGTGTTTGTCAAAGAGAAATGAATATTGTTTGGCAGCCAAATTTTGATGTCCGTGTGATTTCTTGTAGACTTGATTAAACTCCATAATTCAACTCCCGTCATACCTGATGGTATGCGATATTTGACGTCAGACCAATATAAATATCTGCTATTGATTGAAGAAACAAGGTTTCTCAATTCAGCATTCTCTAGAATCGCATCAGAAGCAGACGTTATACGAGGTGGTGATTCAATCATATCAATAGATTTGATGTGCAAAGATAGTAATTTATCGCAAAATATCAAAATTTGCGATAAATTAATTTGTGTAATCCTGAGTCATAGGATATTAATATCGCGTGATTCAAATATTAACGCGGGAATATTAATTAGGATAGTGTCTCGTTTTGAGATTTTTTGAGTAATTTTGCAGGCTGTAAAGAATCGAGACAGGCTGTAAAGATGAAGGAATCCAAAGCGATGGGACATCTGGCGATGCTTGGGGCCAATGTGATGTGGGGTCTTATGTCGCCGGTGGCGAAGATGGTTTTCGCCACCGGCGTCGTTGCACCTTTGATTATGGTCGATTTCAGGGTTGCTGGTGCGGCTCTTCTCTTCTGGCTCACTTCCCTATTCCTGCCCAAGGGACATGTGCCTCCCAAGGATATCCTCCGGCTGTTCGGGGCCGGTATGCTTGGAGTGCTGTTCAATCAGGGATGCTTCATTATCGGAGTGAGCCTGACATCTCCCGGCGAGGCATCGCTTGTAACCACCACAATGCCGATGTGGGTGATGCTACTGGCGTGGCTGTTTCTCCGCGAACCCATCACCCTCAAGAAAGCGGGCGGCATCGCTGCCGGAGCCGCCGGAGCAATAATACTGATTGTGGGGAATGGCGCTCAGGCTGCCGGTGCCAACCCGGCCTTGGGTGACGTGATTGTGCTTATGGCCCAGTTGAGCTATGCATTGTATCTCACCCTTTATCGCAACTTTATCCGCAAATACAGTCTGGTGACCCTGATGAAATGGATGTTTCTGTCGGCCACGGTGGTGGCTCTGCCGGGAAGCATTCATTGGCTTGCCTGCACCGACTGGTCGGCCATCGCCGGGTTGGAATGGGGCGGGATAACATATGTGGTGGTTTGCGGCACGTTCCTTGCCTACATCTGCATAATGATAGGTCAGAAAAACCTTCGCCCCACGTTGGTAGGAATGTACAACTATGTTCAACCCATAGTGGCCACAATAGTAGGCATATGCCTCGGAATGGACCGGTTTACCCCGATGAAAGGTGTAGCAATAGCGCTGATTTTTACGGGGGTGTGGTTGGTAACAATCAGCAAGGCCAAGAAGTCTGACGAGGCTTAATGATGGATTAGACCCCATCCCACAAAAAATGTTAACGCAGGGGCGGCGTATTGTCAAGGTATTATTACCCGCGTTTCAGGAAGCGGGCGAGGCCTACTACGTATTTCCAACTGATCTTGGCGGCCATCAGACGGTCGAACCAGCCGATGCGCGGACTCACTAACTTTACCACATAGCCTGCCACCACAGCTAATGCCACCAGCAAGATGTCAGTCACGATGCCCGCATAGTTCCTTCTCGGACTCACACAAATCACTCGAAAATACACTCAAATATGCATTAACTAATTTGCGGATCATACTTATCTTGGGGCGCGTATTGTTTTAGGTTGCCGGAATTTGTAATAATGGATTTTTTTGGCTATATTTGTGAAAAATTGAGTAGAATGGAACAGGAGAACACATATATCCGCTTTGACTGGGCTATGAAGCATATGCTCAGGGATAAGAGCAACTTCGGCATCCTCGAGGGCTTTATTACTGTGCTTCTTGGAGAAGAGGTGAAGATTGTCGAGATTCTTGAAAGCGAGTCAAATCAGGATTCCGAATGCGATAAGTTCAACCGCGTGGACATCAAGGCCAAGAATAGCAAGGGCCACCTGATTATCGTGGAAGTGCAACTTACACGTCAGTTATATTATCTTCAACGGATCCTATACGGCACATGCAAGGCGATTACCGAGCACATCAACATCGGTGAGAAATACGATCAGGTAAAGAAGGTATATTCTATCAGCATCCTTTATTGCGACTATGGCCAGGGCGATGATTATGTGTATCATGGTGAAACGCGGTTTAAAGGTATACACACAGGCAACGACCTTCTGGTTAATACTAAAGAGGAGGGTGTGATTGTGCAGCATCTGCCACGCGAAGTGTTCCCGGAATATTATCTTGTGCGAGTGAATGTCTACGACAAGATTCCTGAAACGCCTCTCGATGAATGGCTGACATATCTCAAGACAGGTAAGGTAAAGGAGAACACCCGCACCCCTGGACTTCAGGAGGTGAAGAAAAAACTACAATATCTCTCCATGTCGGCCAAGGAACGCCGCGCTTATGACGCTCATATGGATACGATTATGGTGCAGAACGATGTGCTCGACACTGCCAGGGACGAAGGCCGAGCAGAGGGCCGGGCAGAGGGCCGAGCAGAGGGCCTGACAATGGTTGCGAAAAATATGATTGCGGCTGGTATGGAAGATGCTACAATCCACACAGTGACAGGTCTGACTGCAGAGGAAATCCGGGCATTACGTGAATAATCCGTTTGATTATACGCCGTCGGGGGAGTGTGAGGAGGCGTTCAATAAACTCGTTGCCCGCATTGAATCGTTGAAGGGGAGTAATGTTCCCGTTGAGAGGGATTTCCTCCGCGAACTTGAGGCTGGGAAGATGCTTGGTGTGCTTATCGCTTCCGACCCTCTCGGCAAACGCCATACCCTTTATGCATTCTCCGGCCAATTGGGCGACAGCGGATTCGATTATCCCGGATTTGTGAGTCCGGCGTTCGACTACCTTCTGCCAGACGGTTATTTTAAACGGAAAGAGAGGGAGATTTCGCTCCGGAATGCCGTGATAGCCGAATTTGAAAGTGGTGAACTTGCTGATCTGACCTCTGCATATGAACGTGCCAAAGAGAAGGCTGACGCAGAGGTGTCGGCCTTCAAGGAGCAGTGTCGCCTTTCGAAAGCAAAGCGAGATGAGAGGCGAGAATCGGGTATGGCTGATGATGCGGAATTGGCGGTGATGATCCGTCAGAGCCAGTTTGAGAAAGCCGAACTCCGCCGCAAGAAGAAGGTGTTGGCCGACGCGCTTACTCCGCTGGAAATTGATTTGCAGATGGCCCGTAAGCGGCTTGCAGCGATGAAGGAGCAGCGGCGCGCCGATTCGGAGGCTTTGCAGCAGTGGTTGTTTTCTAATTTCAAGTTGCTTAATGCGCGTGGTGAGAGTAAAAGCCTGAGCGGGATTTTTGCTGAGACGCCTATGGGTATACCCCCTTCGGGTGCAGGTGAATGCTGTGCGCCGAAACTTCTGCAGGCTGCGTATGCGCAAGGGTTGAGTCCTGTGGCTATTGCCGAATATTGGTATGGCAGGCCTAAGGATGGCGAGGTGCGTATTCATGGACGCCATTATCAGGCCTGTCGTGGCAAGTGCTTGCCCATACTTCGCTGGATGCTGCAGGGGTTGACGATAAATCCTCCGCTTGAGGATGATTATCAGAAATGCACGGTGGATAGTCCGCGTATAATTTTCGAAAATGAATGGTTTTGCGTTGTCGACAAGCCGGCGGGAATGCTATCGGTGCCTGGGAAAGGAAACGCCGTATCAGTGCAGCAATGGCTTGAGGAGAGATATGGGGCAGAGCGGGAAGTAAAGCTTGTGCATCGGCTTGATCAGGATACATCCGGTTTGCTGGTAGCGGCATTCGGGCCGCGTGCATTTAAGGAGTTGCAGTCGCTTTTTGCGAAGCGTGAAGTGCGTAAACGATATGTTGCGGTGCTTGAGGGGGATTATGTGGAGCGGGGTATTTCGTCGATGGGACGCATTGAATTGCCGTTGTCGCCCGACTGGCTTGACCGGCCTCGTCAGCGCGTGGATGTGGAGAAGGGGAAAGAGGCGGTGACGGATTATGAGTTTGTGGATGTTTCAGGGGGAAGAAGCAGGATAATGTTTTTTCCTCACACGGGTCGTACCCATCAGCTCAGGGTTCATGCGGCAGCCGGGTTTGGGATGCCGATTGCGGGCGACCGCTTGTATGGCAGAAGTGATGGATTCGATCGGGAGCGACTGCTTCTCCATGCTCACAGGATAGAATTCACGTTTCCGTTTGACGGCAAGAGTTATGTCTTCGAGTCAGCGGTGCCGTTCTGAGGGGGATGCCCGATCCAAACGGACGTCGTTAGGTTAGCATCATAATGGGAGCACCAACGGCAATGTTGGCGAAAGCAGTATGCTGTTTCAATGTAGCTTTTTGCATTATCCGGAAAAATGATTAATTTTGAGCCAAATAAGATTAAGAATCAGGAACAATTTTGTGCGATAAGATAGATGAGATTTTGCGTCACAACCGTGAGTTTGTGGCTGGGAAACAGTATGAGAAGTATCTTACTTCGAAATATCCCGACAAGAAGATAGCCATCGTTACATGCATGGATACTCGCCTTGTGGAATTGTTGCCGGGGGCTCTTGGCCTGCGTAATGGCGATGTGAAGATAATCAAGAATGCAGGCGGCGTCATCACCAATCCATTCGATTCCACGATGCGTTCGCTGCTTGTGGCCGTGTATGAGTTGGGCGTGGAGGAGATAATGGTTATCGGCCATACCGGCTGCGGAGTGCAGGGAATGAATGCCGAAGAGATGCTCGAACTGATGAAGAAGCGCGGCATTCCGGAAAGCAACATCACGCTGATGCGCCATTGCGGCATCGACCTCGACAGTTGGCTTCACGGCTTCGATGAGGTGAAGGAGTCAGTGGCCGAGACCGTCGACCTTATACGCAACCATCCCCTGATGGCCGCCGACGTCCGCGTGGCCGGCTACGTGATTGACTCCACCACAGGCGAACTTTCTCCTCTCTGATCAATCCTCAATTCTAATAAATCCTCAATCGGTTAGTAGCTGCGGCGGCCTTTGTCGTTGGGGTCGAAGGGATTGCGCGTCGGGTCGAACAATTCATCTTCATCTTCGTTTTCCTCCTCGTTCTTGTTATCCTTGTCGAGTTTGTTGCGCTCTGGCTTGTTCTTAAGGATGGCCGCTGGCTTCTGGAGGTCGATGGCCGTGGCAAACACGTCCCATTTCTCCTCTTTGTCCCAGTTTTTCTTAAGATTCACAGCCTTGGGGTAATAATACGCGAGTTCAGGCTGACGAAGAAGTGAATAGTCGCCGGTGTCGTAGATGCCGTTGCCATTGACATCCTCTATTACACGTGCGTAATATTTGCCCGGAGTGAGGAACGGAAAGTAAGCCTGCCCTTGTTCCACTGCTGCCGTGCGCACGAGGGCATCCTGATTGTTAAGTAACTCTACGAATGCCGGCACTCCCGGTTCGAGACCCGACAATGAGAATGTTAGCGAACAGTATTCACTTTCGGGTTTCACCTTGAATGTATGTTCGAGGGGTAGGGTTGGAAGACCATATATATCCATGGCGGCTAACGAGTCAATCATAAGACGGTATTCTCCGCCATATTCCCAAGGATATTCCACGCGAAAACGTCTGGGATTAAGCGTGTCAGCAATTGCCACAAGAGGTTTGCCTTTCACGGGTATGTATGTTGTATCTACCTTTTGCTCCAGGTGCACCAGAGCCGTGTCGAAAGCGGCAAGAGGCGTCTTCGACTCGAAATAGAGCGGGAGATGCACATCCTGGTCGCCCGTGGCAACTATTGAGAACTGCGTAGTGATTCGTGCCAGAGAATCTGCGGCACTGATCTTTACCTCCTTTTTCTTCTTTTTTCCCTTGGCCGGCTTGGGGCGCTTGAAGAAGAAATCTAGAGTGTCGGTAAGCAGCACAGGGCGTCCCAGCGAGTCGGGACGTTCATAGTCCACGGCAAGCTGCAGCGAGTCGGTACGCAGTTTCGGGGAAAGCCACCACACTATCGAGTCGAGGCCTTCGCGCGTTTCAGCCACTCCGATATTATCGAACTCCGGAAAACCGATAGCTCTCACCTTGGGGAGCGCGTTTCGGCGAGCATTGAATTTCAGGAATACGCGCGTGGTGTCGAGTCGTTCATATTTAGCGATATATTGCTGACGTACCTCCGAATTGAATGTGCGCAGAAGAATATCATTGGGAAGAAATTTCGTGCGCGAGCGCTCAATCACGGTATCCACCTGACCTAAAAGACTGTAAATAGTATCGAGAGCCACTGTCTGCTCAGCGAAAGGAGATACGGTGATGGGGTAGAAGGCTATATCCTCCTCCGGATTGGCATATTTGTAATCATTGTCCTTGTCGCCGAGGGCAAACACACGGTATTCGCCCGGAGCAAGTCCCCGGATCACGAAGCGGCCGCAGTCGTCGGTCTTTGCAAGTCGAAGCAGCGGGAGGGTGGCGAAGGCGGAGTCGGCAAGATTGGCCTGCACGCCCACAATCATCCCCTGCTGCGGCTCGAGGCTTCGCGCCGAAAGCACGCGCCCTGAGATGCGCAAGGTGTCGATGGTGGGGCCTGTGGAGAAAGTATAAGCGAAATTGCGGAGCTTGTTGGCCTCGTTGTTGTCTTCGATGGCGTCGGCGAAATCGATGGTATAGGTGGTGTTGGGCGCGAGGGTGTCGAATTCCACCGTGACGCGCTTGCCGAGCGAGGTGACGCGCGGCGTGCGGCCGATTGGGGGCGACACCACCACCTTCTGGAAGGCATCCTTCACATTTACAAGTTCATTGAAGGTAAGCGTCACCTTGTCGCGCTCCACATTCAAAGCGCCCTGCGCGGGATGCGCCGACACGAGCCGTGGGGGATCCTCGTCGCGTGGGCCGCCCGAAGGAGTGCCCATATTCGCGCACGCGCTAAGCAGTGCCGCTCCGGCCACAATCGCCGGCCCCGAAATCATTCTGTATATTCTCTTTAATCTCTCTGACTTCATGTGAAACTTCATGTGTTTTGGATGCGTTCCCTCGAAATAAACGCCAAAAATATATAAAATAATTTAGAAAAAGTGCGTCTAAGTGCAAATTTATCCCTTAAGAATGCCTGCGGATGAAAAAAAAGACGTATATTTGCAGGCTGAAAAGTATGTGCCGACATCAGGGAGGGTGTCAGCACCTCTTTTCACAAGCCCCTAAAAGCGAAAATAATAATAATAAATAACAACAAAACAAAATGCAGAACAAAGGGTTTATCAGCACCATTGCGATTCTGTTGGTTTTGATTTGTGGCTTCTACATCAGTTTCTCGTTTGTGACCCGTCACTACGAGCAGAAAGCACGTGAGTATGCCGTGAAGATGTCGAACACCACCGATGAGACCAACGACGCCTACAAGAAAAGTCTGAAACAATTCAACGACTCCATCGACAAGGAGAAAGTCTATCTCAACTACACCTTCAATCAGGTGCGCAAGATGGAGGTTGGTCTGGGTCTTGACCTTAAGGGCGGTATGAACGTCGTGCTCGAGATTTCGGTTCCCGACATCCTTCGCCAGTATGCGTCAGGCGAACAGCAGCTTGCCCAGATCAATTCGGCCATCAAGAAAGCCGAGGCACAGGGCGCGAAAGCGAGCGACAATGATTTCATCTCCAAAGTGGCAGCCCAGATCCAGCCGGGCGTGATGGCCACGCTCTTCGTGCGCGAGGGTGAATTCCTCGGCGCTCTCAAGAGCAACGCCAGCAACGCTGAAGTGGCTGAGGCGCTCACAAAGCAGGTGGATTCGCAGGTTGACGCCGCTTTCAACATATTCCGCACCCGTATCGACCAGTTTGGCGTTGTGGCCCCCAACATCCAGAAGCTTCAGGACAAGCGCGGCCAGATCCTGCTGGAGCTCCCGGGCGTCAAAGAGCCTGAGCGTGTCACCGACCTTCTCAAGTCGAGCGCCAACCTTGAGTTCTACGAAGTATATAATTATAATGAGATAGCAGGCGACCTGCAGCGCTTCGCCCAGCAGTGGGCACAGCAGGACACCGTGAACCATATCAACCCCCTCGCCCTTCTCGGCGGCGCCGGCCGTCAGGGAAGCCCTGTGGTGGGATATGTTTCTCCCTCGCAGCGTCAGCTTGTTGACTCCATCATCAATTCCGACCTCGCCCGCCGCGTGCTCCCCTCCGACCTTACACTCCTCTGGAGCGTTAAGCCCACTGAGTTCCCTGTCACCGATGACAAGGGCAATCCAGTGAAGAAAGCTAACGGCGAGACAAAAACCAATTCCTACTGGGAACTCATCGCCCTCAAAGGTGATGCTGCTCTTGAAGGCGATGCTGTGACAAGTGCTTCTTCCGACTATGACCAGATGCAAGGCAACCTGGTCAACATGAAGATGAACGACCGCGGCGCTCAGGAATGGGCCACCATCACCCGCAACAATATCGGTCGCTCTATTGCCATCGTGCTCGATGACGCCGTATATTCATTCCCGAATGTAAATAATGAAATTACAGGCGGAAACTCGCAGATCTCAGGCAACTTCACACCCGAGGAGGCTAACGACCTTGCCAACGTGCTAAAGAGCGGTAAGATGTCGGCTAAGGTAAATGTGGTCAGCAACAATGTGATTGGCCCGAGCCTCGGTGCTGAGGCCATCCAGATGGGCTTCATCTCGTTCATCGTGGCTCTCGTGCTCCTGATGGTCCTCATGGTGGCTTACTACGGCTGGATTCCCGGTCTTGTGGCCAACGTGGGCCTGATGCTCAACCTCTACTTCACTATCGGTATCCTCGCCTCGCTGCAGGCCGTGCTTACGCTGTCCGGTATCGCTGGTATCGTGCTCGCCCTCGGTATGGCGGTCGATGCCAACGTGCTTATCTTCGAGCGCACCAAGGAGGAACTCAAGAACGGCAAGAAACTGCGCCAGGCCATCTCCGAAGGCTATAGCAACGCATTCTCCGCTATCTTCGACTCCAACCTTACTTCGGTCATCACCGGCGTAATCCTCCTTATCTTCGGTTCGGGCCCCATCAAGGGCTTCGCCACCACTCTTATCATCGGCCTTGTTTGCTCCTTCTTCACTGCGATCTTCCTTACCCGTATCGCCTTCGACCTTATCACGAAGAATGGCCGCAACGCAGGCATGACCTTCACCACAGCCATAAGCCGCAACTTCCTCACCAATACGAAGATCAACTTCCTTGGCCAGTGGAAGACTGCAAGCATCATCTGGATTTTCCTCATTGTGATTGGCATCGCTTCGCTCGCCATCCGCGGCATGAACCAAGGTATCGACTTCTCCGGTGGCCGCAACTATGTCGTGCAGTTTGAAAAGGACGTAGACCGTCAGAAAGTGCAGGACAATCTTACAAAACTATTCCAGGAGAAGGCTAACGACCCCACGGTCTCTGTAGCTGTAATCAACATCGACAACCTCTCAACTCTCCGTATCTCCACCAACTATAAAATCAAGGATGAGACAGAGAATATCGAGAACGAAATCTCCGATCTGCTCTATGAGGGTCTCGCCGATGAACTTACAGTGAACGGCAAGAAGATGGATAAAAACGCCTTCGCCGTAGCTGATGAGGCACACGGTATCATCTCGATTCAGAAGGTAGGTCCTTCGGTGGCTGATGATATGCGTCGCGACGCTGTCTGGGCCGTGAGCATCGCACTTGTATGTATGTTCCTCTATATCCTGCTCCGTTTCCGCAATGTGGCATTCTCCGTAGGCGCCCTTTGCGCAGTAGTACTTACATCATTCCTTATCATCGGATTTTACTCTGTATGCTGGGGCTTCCTGCCGTTTGCAATGGAGATTGACCAGTCATTCATAGCGGCCGTGCTTACGATTATCGGTTATCAGATTAATGATACCGTGGTGGTATTCGACCGTGTGCGTGAGATGATGAAGGTTTATCCGCGTGAGGACCGTTACATCACCTTCAATAAGTCGCTCAACACTACGCTGAGCCGTACGGTAATGACATCGTTCTCGACTCTGCTCGTGCTCCTCTGCATCTTCTTCCTTGGCGGCGACACAATCCGTTCGTTCACATTCGCCATGATTTTCGGTGTGATTGTCGGTACGTTCTGCTCGCTCTATTGCGCAGCACCTATTGCCTACAACATCCTCAAGAAGAGCATGAAGAAGAACGTCGCGACTGCCGACGGCAAACCCGTACTGGAAGGCAACCGCCGCTTCAAATAATCGGTTCATTTCGCATCATAGGTATGACACCGAAATTTATTTAATATATTGATTAGTCATCGCATCTTTTGTTATCTTTTCCGTGCTTTGTGCGACTCCGCTCAGTCACGGTGCCACAATCGCTCCTTGGCAGAATCACCCGAATCACACGAAAATTCACTCAAAATATGCGTTAACTAATATGCTGGTCATACTCAACAGGCACAGATAGTAGCTTATATTTTATATAGAGGGCACTCCAATCCGGGGCGCCCTCTATTACGTTTATCGCAGCAATGTTTTTATGTTTCTTGTTAACGGATGTTAAATATTTTGATATAAATTGTATTTATTATAACTTTGTACTCAGTATAAACATGATACTATTCCAGATGGATAAAGGTGTGGACAAAACGGCACTTATCAAGAGGTTGACTGATGCGGGTGTCAGGCCTTCTTTGCAAAGGCTTGAAATCTTAGGATTTATTTGCTCCTGCAAAAGTCATCCCACTGCAGATGAAATTTATTCTTGTCTGCATAGGAATAATCCTACTTTGTCAAGAACTACAGTGTTCAACAGTCTGCGACTATTCTCTGAGAAGGGTCTTGTAAATGATATCAGCATATCATCAGATTCTACCAGATATGATTCCACTCTTTGTGAGCGGCATGCACATTTTGTGTGTCGCAGATGTGGAAGAATATTTGACGTGCCTTTCGACATGTCGGTGCTGACTGCTCCCGACGAGTTGGATTGTGATAGTGTAAACGTGTACTTTAAAGGGATTTGTGGTGAGTGTAAGAAAAATATAAATAAATCTTAAACAAAATAAAAATGAAAGAACTGAAAGGAACAAAAACTGAACGTAATCTTCAGGAAGCATTTGCAGGCGAGTCAATGGCCCGCAATAAATATTCTTACTTTGCGTCAAAAGCGCGTAAGGACGGTTACGAGCAGATTGCCGCGATCTTCGAGGAGACTGCAAACAATGAGAAGGAACATGCAAAACTTTGGTTCAAACTATTGAACGGAGGTGAAATTTCTGGCACAATGGACAATCTGCGTGCGGCAGCCGAGGGTGAAAATTATGAGTGGACCGATATGTACGCGAAGATGGCTGAGGAAGCAGAAGCCGAAGGATTTCCGGAGATAGCTCGTCGCTTCCGTGGAGTTGCCGCGATTGAAAAGCATCATGAGGAGCGCTACCGCCGTCTGCTGCAGAACATAGAAGAGGGCATAGTGTTTTCACGCGAGGGCGACACAGTCTGGATCTGCCGCAACTGCGGACACATTCATATCGGCAAGAAAGCGCCGGGGGTATGTCCTGTGTGCCAGCACCCACAAAGTTTCTTTGAGATTAAGGCGGAGAATTTCTAACGCCTTTCGGTATGGACAGAAAAGCTCTATACGATATAACCTACGGGATTTACGTCGTCGGATGCTATTCCGGCGACGTGCCCGCGGGCTGTGTTATCAACACCTGTTTTCAGGTAACAAGCGAAGACCCTAAACTGGCAATATGCCTAAATAAAAAGAATCACACGCTTGAATGCATCAAGGAGAATCCAAGGTTCTGTCTGTCGATAGTATCCGAAGATACGGACCCACTGATCATTAGTTCGTTCGGATTCAGATCATCACGCGATGCAGATAAATATGCCGATTTTGGATACGATGAACTTGACGGCACGCCGGCTGTGAGGGGCAGTTTCTGTGGTCGATTGGTCATGGATGCCTTGGATTTCATCGATTGCGGCACTCACGAGATTGTCATTGCCCGGCTTAAGGCCTCGCAGTCAGGAAGCGGCGCTCCGATGACCTATTCGTATTATCACAACGTGATAAAAGGGAATGCTCCTAAAAACGCGCCGACCTATAGGCCTCAAACAAGTTCTGATCCGGCTATCAGGAAAGGAGGTTTGCGAAGGTTCAAATGCGATATCTGCGGTTATATTGCTGAATCCGAAACAGACCTTCCTGCAGACTTTGTATGTCCTGTTTGTGGTTTTGACCGTTCTCATTTCAAAGAAATATGATTATTTAGGCCCCATCCCACAAAAAATATTAACGCAGGGGCGAGGGCACTGAAAAAGTAACAACATTTTATCTCACTCCCTCCCATAGCCCAGAAA
>CAJLTZ010000037.1 GCA_905209725.1 uncultured Muribaculaceae bacterium | reverse complement strand
GAAGCCTACTTCGTGGTCCGAGCCAAGAAGAACCTTCAATATAAGGCTGTCAAGTGGAAGCGTCGGTTGCCAAAGAATGTGTTATCCGACGCCACTATCGAACTGACGGGATTCTATCCGAAGAAGCACTATCCGGCACATCTGAGGCTCATCCGATATTGGGATGAGGAACAGAACCGAGAGTTCATGTTTCTTACGAATAACTTCAGTCTGACCTCCCTTCAGGTTGCCAATCTGTACAAGAACAGGTGGCAGGTTGAGTTGTTCTTCAAATGGCTCAAACAACATCTGAAGATAAAGAAATTCTGGGGGACTTCGGAGAATGCGGTGCGAATTCAAATCTATTGTGCGATGTGCGCCTACTGCCTTGTGGCGATAGTGCAGCATGACATGAAGCTTGATCGCTCGACCTACGAAGTCTTACAGATTCTTGGAGTCTCTCTGACCGACACAACCCATTTGGTCGACCTTTTCGACAGAACTAAATCTCAAAATTTCAATGTTCTCTCCGACCCAAATGGGCCAAATTTATTTAATTTTTAACCAGCTCCCATTTTTATGGGACACTAGTGATATGATATGACAACAAACATCAGAATCTCAAGGATCTCAGCAGTCTCACTAATCACATTAGCAGCTATCTTCTCTCCAGTTGAAATTATGGCAGATGATAGTGGTGACGAAACAGAAAAAGGCAAGACAGGCGGTCCAAAGATCCCACCACGCCATAACCACATCAATTGGCATATCGATGGTCGACTGCTGACCGTCGATTTCCCCGAGAATATAGATGAAGTGAATGTGCAACTGTTCTCGATGGATCAATGCGTATGGTCAAGCACCATCACCAAGGACTATCCGTCCACAGAGATTCCCGGAAATCTGCATGGGTGCTTCATCCTCATGATTCAGCCGATCAACCCCACCTCCCAGCCTCAACAAGAACTGGTCATTCTTTAAGAGGGCAAAACCGTCTGAACAATTATGGAATACTAACAATTAAAACAACCAACAACATGAGAAAAGACAGATTTCTCCAACTCGCGCTTATCGCGCTGCTGAGCGTTGTAGTCCTTGGCGCAAACGCACAACAGAAGTACCAAAACCCGACCGGGGACAAGTTCCCGATTGTAGCCTGGTACCAGTTCCATAACGAGCAGGATGCCTCAAAAGCCCGCTTCCAGAAGCTGGCTGAGGGCGGCTTCACCCTCTCCATGTCGAGATTCGAAAACACCACCAATCTTACCAACGCCCTTGATGCCATTAGAGACACTGGTGTGAAACTCATCCTCTGCAACTCTTATGTCACTTCATCAGCTGAGAATGCAATGCAGTTTGTATCTCAGTACAAGGACAACACTCATATTGCCATGTGGGGAATTTGCGACGAACCGCATCCTCTTGATTTTAGCAAGTGGAGGCCTATAATCGATGCTAACGACCTCGCAAGCAACAACCGCCAGATGTCTCACGTCAATCTGTTCCCCTCATATGTTGGAGAAACAGCACTTGGGTGTACATACACAGAGTATCTGAGGGACGCTGTCGCAGAGATGCATCTTCCTTTCATATCCTATGATCATTATCCGGTATATGAATTCCATGATGACGAAACTGACACATGGATCGAAATGTTCCGAAGCGATTTTTACAGCAACTTCGAACAAGTAAGACAAGTTTCCAGAGAAAATGGTATGCCGTTTTGGCCTTTCTGCATGAGCTCGGCACATAGGGACCCCAATCAACCAAAGTACAGATATACAGCGCCGACACAGGGACTCTTGAACCTCGAAGCATATGCAGGTCTTGCATATGGCGCCCAGGGCCTTCAATATTACCGTATATCGGCAGTTAGTTGGTCAGGTAATGTTTTCCAGGATGTTCCTGTCGATGAGAATGGAAACACTAATTTTGTGTGGGAGTATATCAAGAAAATAAATATTGATATCCAGAAACACGCCTCCATTTTCCTTGGCAACAATGTGATAAATGTATGGCATACCGGAACAATTCCCCAAGGCACACGCAAACTGACAACTCCTCCCTATCCATTCACATCCATTTCCGGGAATAGAACGGAAGGACTGATTGTTTCCTATTTCATAAATGGGACACGGAATTTCCTCATGATTGTCAACAAGGATTACAAGAATTCCCAGACTGTTGAGGTTCAGCGCAGTTCATCAGAAGTGCGCAGAGTAAATGAGAATGGAGCATTTGTGCGCGATAATCGCGTAAGCTTCTCTGTTCCAGCAGGAGGTTACATGCTTTTTACATGGATATAATTTTTTACTTAACCCCACAATTAACAAATATCATGAAGAAGAAATTTTTTGCGATTATATCCTTAATCTCTCTCGTTGGCTCTTTTTCTCTTTGTGCTCAGAATAATCTGATGGTTAAGAGAATGAAGTTTGTTCATCGCGACAACACCGGTCAAGACGCTCCCCAAAAGGCCCGCTCCAATTCGGGAGAAGTAATTCGTATGGAGGCGATGGATGTGGACTCCTCCATGAACAAAGCTGCAGTTTTAGCGGGCCGAATTGAAATCATACCACATTTTAATGACTATGCACCACATGCAACTTATTTGTCTGCATGGATGAAGGCCGTAGACATATGGAGTTCCTATCTTACAAATTCTAATCCGATTAGGATTGTAGTCAAGATGGAACCGATGCCGAATGACATCAATGCTGAATGCTATGTCAATTACATTCAGACCGGCGCGGACGAATGCACACCCACTTCTCTTTGGTGGGCGAATTCTTCAAGTATAAGAACGACATCAAATACTGAAGAATATGATGCCGAGGTGATTCTCAATTCCAATAAAGTATGGGACACTACTACATCCCTTGAGAACCGTTCTGACGGTGGTTTAAACATGACGACGACATTGATGCGCTGCATTGCACAGACAATGGGCTTCGGCACCACCATTATGTATGATGCAGGCGGTGTCAACATGGATCACAGTAAGAAATTCGGACGTCTTTATGGCGACAATGTATTGAGCAAATATGAGAAACTGATTTATGACCCCACGGGGATAAAATTGGCGAATCTCGATATAAACAGCGAGGATTTCTCAAATTTTGTTCAACCGGAATCCGGTTCGGGTAAATATATTATTTATGCCAAGAACAAATATCTTCTGTATACTCCCGATCACTTTGAGGAAACCAAGTCGCTAGCTTATCTTAACAATCCCAGCAGCCTGATGTGGTACGATTTCCAGCCGGAAGATAAATTCTTCAGGGTGGATGATACAACAATAGATATTCTTAAACAGACAGGCTGGACAAAACTGTCTGACAGGAACACTGTTCCATCCTTGAAAATCACATTGAATAAAGTTAATGCCAAGCCATTTGAGACATTCAGGGCAAACGCTTATGACAGACTCAGACTTGAAATCAATGACAGCATTTTAGGGAATACGTCTAATTGCAGACATGCATTATATGTATTCAACAAAAATACCGGAAAGAGGATTCCCGTAGATGGAGAGAGTGGGTCTGAACCCAAAGGTGGCAAAACAAGAATATTTCAGGTTCAAAATCCATTTGAATATTATATCAATGACATGGGTGAAGCGAAAGTGGAACTGCAATACGATTGCAGTGTTAACGGCTCACCGATTGAGACGCAGGTTTATCGTCTCGGATTAGATGCTAAACCATTCATTCGCTCAATTTCCAATACACAGGTTGACCGGATAGGCAATGGCAAAGTCAACGCACGATGCAATGTGAACTTTGACGGCCATATTATAGAGAACATTGACGGGCAACTTAAAGAAAGGCATAATAGTTATTTCGTACATGTCAAGAAACCTGGGGAAAGTCGTTTCAGATATCAGTCTGTAGATAAAGACTCATTAGGCCGAATAATCATAACAAATCTCGACCAAGCCGAACAATCAAGTACTACAGTTATAAGAATATTTGTAAAAAATGATTTAGGAGTATCAATACCATTTACATGGAATTTTTCTCCTACGAGTCCGGATTTTAATCCAGGGAATGGCTATCCCACTGAGTTCTACATACATTATTATAACAGTATTTATGATATGGATGGCAACAAGATTGCAGAATGTAATGACGACAATCTCGACGAAACTCTTGGCAAATTAAAGTCTGGCTATTATGTAGTTCGCAAGGAGGGATCTGATGGAAGTGTGAAAAACAAAACAATCAAAATAGAGTAAAGGCACAAGATTCTCTGACAGATATTTGTTTATAAGAATAATTATATCTTATTTTGCAAATATTAATTCAAGAATCTTATACTAAAATCTAATATAAACCAACCATATACATAGTATTATGAAAAAAATCATTTTATTGGCGACAAGCATGATTACTTGCATTGGCTTCAGTGCCAGTGCCGCCCCGACAACTATCACACAAGGTGATTTCAATTTCGAAGTGCTCAATGACACATCTGTATGCTTGACCGCTTACACAGGCTCTGAGCCTGAATTAGTGGTTCCTGCATCTCTCACTGTCAACAAAAAAACCTATAGAGTCACTAAAATCGGCGACAATTGCTGCAACGGCAATAACGCCATCGAGGTGCTAAAGGTTCCTAATCCTATTAGGCGCATCGGAATGCGCGCCTTTGCAGGATGCAATAATCTTAAAACCATCGTGCTCCCGGCATCAATCACATATCTTGGTGAATTTTGCTTCGCCATCGACCCGGTAGAATCAGTTACTGTCTATGCAATCAATCCTCCCGAGAATCCCGGCAGTTCTGATTGGGGTATGACGAATACAACGTCCTGGTGGTCATACAACAACATTTTTAAGGGTAGCGCCAGTTATTGGAATAAGTTCGAAAGTCTTACGTCAGAAACATCTGCAAATGCAGAGGCAAATACGCCTTCTCTCTCTGACCAATATGTCGATGCTACTCTCTTCGTCCCTCCTATGAGCCTCAGCAAATACAAGGAATGTTCTTTTGATGAAGGCAGCAAAAGAGAGGGTGTCTGGGGTTTATTTAAAAGGATAGAGGAAATCCCCGACTATTTGTCCGGACTCGACGACATCTTCACCGGTGCATCGGAATCGGCTAAAGCTCCGGCCACTATCTACGACATCACCGGACGCACAGTGAAGGAGAACGCCACCGTCAATGATATCCAGTCACTCCCGCAGGGACTTTACATATTCAAGGGCAAAAAATATGTTGTGGGCAACTGATGCCAATCGCACACGCTCATTTCTTATATATCTTAAGGATTAACATACCATTAAAACCAATCATTATGAATAAATTATATTTACGCTCGATATTTGCGACAGGCAGAAAGGCTCTCGTTATCGCCGCCGGAATGCTGATTGCATCCGCCTCGGGTTACGCCCGGGATTTCTCCGAAGGGGATTTCGGCTACAATGTTCTCACCGAGCCCTCTGGCGACACACCCGGCACATGCGAGGTGAACAAATACTATGGCAATGCAACCGAGCTTACACTTGTGCCTAATGTGAAACACGCAGGCAGCGACTACAATGTCACCACCATTGCGCCGTTCTTCATGAACAATCTCAACCCTGAGACTGTAATGGGCAAAATTACTTCCGTCACTATTCCGGAAGGCTTCACCACCATAAGAGCCTACGCTTTTCAAAATTGCCCGAACCTGACCACAGTGTCGCTGCCGGCCAGTCTTACGACAATCGAGACGGAAGCCTTGGAAGGCAGTCCCATCACATCGCTAACAGTGGCAGAAGGCAGCAAGACATTCTCCTCTGAAAACGGCTCCCTCTACAACGCCGACAAGACGGCGCTTGTCAGAGTGCTCTATGGACATGAGGACTTTGTATTCCCCGCCACGGTGAAATCAATTCCCGCCAATGCCTTCGTAGGATCTCGGGTCAAGAGCGTGCAGTGGCCTACTGCCGAGAACGTAGAAGTTGGCTTGTGTGCCTTCAGCGGAACAGCCATTGAAAGCATCACCATCCCCTCCAACCTGCAATTCCCCAAGGGTGGCGCATTCGCCAACTGCCCGAAACTCGCCACAGTCACCATCCTCGACCGCGACGCAGTGGCCGACTCACTCTTCAAGGACTGCCCCGAATTGAAGACCGTTACATTCCCTGCTTCCCTTAAGAATATCAAAAGTTTTGCATTTGCAGCGACACCTCTGGAAAAGATTGCTTTCCCGGAGTCCTTGCAGACCATCGGCTCCAGCGCTTTTGAGGGTTGCAAAAACCTTTCGGAAGTCGATTTCAATGACAAACTTCAGTCCATCGGCACATCCGCTTTTGCCAATTGCGCAATCAAGAATCTCGAGATTCCCGGATCGGTGCTCACAATCTACAGCCGTGCATTCATCCATAATCCGATTGAGACGGCAACCTTCAACCAGGGCTTGCAGACCATAATGAGGAATGCCTTTACCGGTTGCGCGTTCAAGAGCGTGGAACTTCCGGCCTCCGTCGTCGCTATCCTCGATGATGGCTTCTCCGGATGCGGAAACCTTACAAACTTCACGTGCAATGGTGCGCTGAACAATCTTGGCAACAACATCTTCAAGGATACCCCGCTGGAACACCTCAGCCTCTCTGCCACCACAGTCAATGATGGACAGAACGGCAAACTGAAAAGCAATATCTTCGCCGGCATCCCTACCCTAAAGAAAGTGGATTTCACGCTCGCCGAAGGGGAGAAGTGCAATCTTCTGAATATCCCCGCAGGGATGTTTGCAAACTGCGCCGGCCTCTCCGAGGTAAATCTCGTGGAGGGTATCGAGCAAATCGGGAACAACGCATTCCAGAATTGTGCGATAGACACCCTTGCGCTGCCTGAATCTGTCACCATGATCGGCAAATCCGCATTCGAAGGAAATAAGCTAATGAAGGATGCCAACCTGAACAAAGGACTCACAAGCATCGGTGCACGCGGGTTCTACGGCTGCGGTCTGGAGAAGGTGGTCGTTCCCGCCACAGTGACCACAATCGGCGAGTATGCTTTCGCCAACTGTCCTGCTCTTACCGAAATCAGTCTTGGCAAAGGGGTGGAGACAATCGGTGACGCCGCCTGGAGCGGTTCGCCGGTGGCCGCGGTCAACATTGACCCGGAGAATCCGAATTTTGTCTCTGTGGACGGCAGCCTCCTGTCGCACGACCGCAAGGACCTTCTGCTCGGTAATGGCAAGGTGTCTGCATATGTCATCCCGGAGGGCGTGGAGACAATCGGCGCAGTGGCATTCAAGAACGCCGCTCTCAAGACTGTCACACTCCCTGCCTCGCTGAAACAGATTGACCATAACGCTTTCGCGGGCGCTCCACTCGACACTGTCATAGTCAAGGCTGTCGTGCCTCCTGTTGTTATGGGCTACCAGTATATTTCTTCAGATGCATCGCAATATCAGTACATTGCCAACGACCCGTTCCGCGGAACTACGTCCGTAATGGAATACCACTATTTTGAGGACCCTGCCCATATGGTGAACGGCCTCACATATATTCCCATCAACGCCGTGCTGATTGTGCCGCCGGCAGGCCTCGACGCCTATGCCAATGCATGGTATGCCGACAACTCCCTCGAACCCGGTCTTTCCGACGGCGTATGGCGACTGTTCAGGGAGATGGCACCCGAAGGATTTGTGGGAGTCAAGGGTGTCTCGCAGGATGGCGCCGGTAATGGCCGCTGTCCGGTCTACGATGTGACAGGGCGCCTCGTGAAGGCTGATGCCACTGAGTCTGACCTGAATGGCCTTCCCCAGGGCATCTACATCTTCAAAGGCCGTAAAGTGGCTGTCAAATGATTTTGCGACAAGGTGTTTTTAAGGAGTAATCCTATATACTATATATACTTTCTGTCAGTCTTCAGTGAAACGCCCCGGTTGACGCGCGCAACCGGGGAATTTATTTGTCGCTGTGGCCGACGAGGACGTCGTCCCTCCCGGACTTGTGTCTCTTGGGAATTAAGTTGACCAGCACTTTCATAATAATCAACGGGGGAGATTCGTTAGTTAAGCATAATGAATTTCCTGAAAAAGATATTGTCTCCTTTCCATGTCCTTGCCGTCGCGTTTATCGCCACGGCTCTTCTTGTTTGCACGCCTCCCACACAGGCCCGCCCTAAAAACAAGGTGGAAAACAGACCCTATGCCGACCAGAAACGCTGGCATCTCGGCTTCTCTGTCGGAATGGGACTCCAGGACCTCAAGTTCACCCACAACGGCTTCACCACTCCCGAAGGCCAGCAATGGGCCGTCGACGTGCCGCAGTGGAGCCCCGCCATCAACGTCACAGTGCTCGGTGACCTCCGTCTGCATAAATATCTCAACCTCCGCTTCTCCCCGGGCATGTCGTTCGGCAGCAAAAACGTCACCATGCGCGAGCACTTCAGCGGCGAGACTCTCCGTCAGGACGTGAAAAGCGTATACGTGCTCCTCCCTCTCGACCTCAAGATCTCCGGCGACCGCTGGCACAACTCCCGTCCTTACGTCACCATCGGCGCTATGGGATGCTTCGACGTTGGCAAAAAACGCTCTGACTATCTTCAGTTCAACACCGCCGACGCTTACTTCACATTCGGACTCGGCTGCGACTTCTATCTCCCCTTCTTCAAACTAAACCCCGAAATAAAATTCTGCCTCGGCCTCACCGACATCCTACGCCACGACCGCCCAGACCTCGAGGATGACCCGCAGACCCTCAAAATCACACAGTCGCTCTCCAAAGTGAAATCCAACATGGTGATGATAACTTTCTATTTTGAATAAGCGACACCGAATATACCTACCCTAACAATCACACCCATCGGGATGAACCAACTCCTCCGCCACATACTCCGCATGCTTCCGGCCGCACTCCTCTGCGCCGTCTTCGCATTGCCTGCCGCCGCCCAGAACGACGTGCAGATGACCCAATATTGGGCGGTGCCCGCTTTCTACAACCCCGCAGCCTCCGGCCAGGGCGACTTCATCCGAATCCGCGGCGGCGCCCGCCTCCAATGGATCGGAATAGAAAATGCCCCGAAAAGTTTCCTCGGCACGGCCGACATGGCCGTAAAACTCGGCAAAAAACACCGTATGGGGGTCGGAGTCTCCGTAAACCAGGAATCGCTCGGCCTTTTTCAGAACCTCCTCATCGGAGCCCAGGCAAGCTATAAGTTCAAATTCCTCAAAGGCACCTGGAGCATCGGCATACAACCCGGATACTACAACACCAAATTCAAAGGCTCAGAAGTATATATACCCGAAGGGGACGACTACCACCAGCCCACCGACGAGGCAATACCCACCACCGACGTCACCGGAAACGCATTCGACATATCGGCCGGAATAATGTACTCCCACAAATATTTCAATGTGGGAATCTCATGCCTGCACATCACCCAGCCCACCGTGGAATTCAGCGCCGAAGGTGCCGAGTCGGCCTCTGAAAGCGCCACATATGTCACCACTGTGCCACGGCAGATGTATTTTACCGCCGACGGCAATATTCCAATCAAAAACTCGTTAATTTCATTGCAACCCTCTCTGATGGTGCGCACTGACTTCAGCAATTTCTCAGCCGAAGTGACAATGAGAGCCACATTCAAGAAATTCATTTCTTTCGGTCTGGGTTACAGATATAAAGACGCCGTGAGCGCGATGATCGCAGCCGAATTCAAAAACTTTTTCCTCGGCTATTCCTACGACTATCCCACATCAGCAATCTCCAAAGCATCGTCGGGAAGCCATGAGATAGTGGCGGGATACATCATAAAACTCAACTACGGCGAGAAAAACAAGAACAAACACCGGAGCATTCGGATAATGTAGCATAGATGATACAGATGAAAAGAGCAAAATCAACATATAACGCGCTTCGAGGCCGGGCCTTTGGCCTGAGCCTCATGGCAATTGTGGCGATTGTGACTTTGGCCTCTTGCGGCGGCATGCGACGCACCGGAGGCGCCGGAGGCGAAGTGACCGGCATCGGAGGATCCTCTTTCGCCGAGCCTACCCCCTACGGTATGGTGCTCATCGACCGCGGCACCATCGCTATGGGTCCCGCTGCCGACGACTCAGTGGCTGGAATCCGCAAAAAGGCTCGCGGCGTTTCTATCGATTCCTTCTGGATGGACGAAACCGAGATCACCAACTCCAAATATAAGCAGTTCGTGTTCTGGGTGCGCGATTCCATTATCCGCGAACGCCTCGCCGACCCGGCTTTCGGCGGCAACGAGGATTTCAAGATTGAGGAGGACAAAGAGGGAAATCCCATCAAGCCTTACCTCAACTGGAACAAACAGATTCCCTGGCGCAACCCCAACGAGGATGAACTTCGCGCCATCGAGAGCGTGTACCGCACTAACCCCATCACCGGCAACCGCGAACTCGACCCCACGCAGATGAACTACCGCTACGAAATCTACAACCATTCCGCAGCGGCTAAGCGCAGAAACCGTCTCGACCCCGCCACTCGCGAATACAACACCGACATCCCTGTTGACGAGACCCTTCCCGTTATCTCCAAGGATACCGCATATCTCACTGAAGAGGGACGCATCGTGCGCGAAACCGTGACCCGCCCCCTCACAGGCGACTACGATTTCCTCAACACATATATCGTTAACGTCTATCCCGACACCACTGCCTGGATCAACGATTTCGACAATGCCTACAATGAGCCTTACACCCGTATGTATTTCTCCCACGCCGGATATAACGACTATCCCGTGGTGGGTGTGAGCTGGGAACAGGCCAACGCTTTCGCCAACTGGCGCACCGACTATCTTCGCCGCTCGCTGGGCCGCGAGGGAATCTACGTGGAGCCCTTCCGCCTCCCCACTGAGGCGGAATGGGAATATGCCGCACGTGCCGGAAATTCCGAAAGCGCATTCCCCTGGGAGGAGACTCTGCCTATGGATGAGCGAGGGTGCTTCTATGCCAACTTCAAACCGATGGAGGGCGACTTCGTGCGCGACGGACATGTGATCACCTCGCAGGTGGGCACTTTCAAACCTAACGACTTCGGACTCTATGATATGGCCGGCAATGTGTCGGAATGGACTTCTACTGCATATACGGAGAGTATCGACAAACTCACCAGCGACCTCAACCCGGAGTATCGTTACGATGCGGCCAAGGAGGATCCCTACAAGATGAAGCGCAAGATTGTGCGCGGCGGCTCCTGGAAGGATGCCGCACAAAACATCCGCGCCGACCTCCGATCCTGGGAATACCAGAACGAGCAGCGATCCTACATCGGATTCCGATGCGTACGCTCCCAGATCGGGTTCGCTCGTGGAAACAAAAAAAGACAAAACAAGTAAGAGTCTATACAGACTCTTCAGCATAATATCTGACAACAAGACACAAACTCCCATACGCCAATCAATATGGTAAAGATTCGCAAATACGCTAATGGAATCGAGCGCTTCCTCCATGGAGAGAAGGGCCAGAGATTCTTCAATTTCGCATATTCAATCGGTGCGGCAATCGTGATCTGGGGCGCCCTCTTCAAGATTCTTCACCTTCCGGGCGGCAGCACCCTGCTCTGCATCGGTATGGGCACGGAGATCGCGATGTTCATCCTGACGGCTTTCGACCGCCCCCCCAAGGAATATGCATGGGAGGATGTGTTTCCCGTGCTCGACACAAAGCAGCCTGAAGACCGCCCAGACTTCTCTGGCGGCGGAGGCGGCGGAGTGATAATCAATGGCGGTGTCCCTGCAGGCGGCGATATCCATATCGACGCTTCGGCAGCCCAGGCTGGAGGCCAGCCAATGCAGGCCGGCCAAGCGATGCAGCCCTTGTCGCCTGAGATTGTGGCCTCCCAACTGGAGACCGCAGGCGAAATGGCCGACACCTCCAAGGATTTCCTTGAAAAAATGCAGGGCATCGCCGAACAGATGGGACGCCTCAACGAGACCACCGAAGCCCTCAACGAGGTGAGCCGCACGCTGCTCGGTTCGTATCAGGCCATCACTGAGAATTCCGAGACTATATCCTCGAATTCGCAGGGATATGTGTCACAGATGGAAAATCTCAACCGCAATATCGCCGGGCTTAACACCATCTACGAGATTCAGCTCCGCAGCATCAGCTCGCAGCTCGAATCAATCGACCGCGTGAACCGCGGCCTGAAGGATATCCGCGACATGTACGACAAGGCCGCCGCCGAGTCGTCGCACTATTGCGAGGAGACCGAGAAGATGGCTCGCTACATGCGCCAGCTCAACAGTGTATATGAGAAGATGATCACTGCGATGACCATCAATATGCAGAATCCGATGATGGGAGGCGCCGCTGCAATGGGTGGCACGAATCCTTTCGACGAATCGGTTAAAAATCATAATTCGTAAACAAAAATGGCAGGAGGCAGCAATAATGTGGCGCGCATGTCGCCGCGTCAGCGCATGATCAATCTGATGTACATCGTGCTGACGGCAATGCTTGCGCTTAATGTCTCGAGCGATGTGCTTAACGGCTTCAGCCAGGTGCAGGAGGGCATCCAGCGAACCAACCACAACATGTCGGCGCGCAATGAGGTGCAGTTCCAGTATCTCGAGGGCTTGTACCGCCAGAATCCGGCAAAGGCCGGCGTCTGGTATGGCAAGGGCGTCGAACTGCGCAAACGCTCCGGATCGCTCTATGATGAGATCGAGCAGCTGAAAACTGCTATAGCCCGCGCCGCCGACGGCGAGCAGGGCGACTATCACCATATTCTCAACAACGACGACCTCGAGGCCTCTTCTGTCACGATGCTTGACCCCACTACCCGCCGTGGCGAGAAGCTCCGCAAGAATCTTGACGACTTCCGAAAGTATGTGGTGACCCTTATCCCCGACGAGGCTAAGCGCAAGTCGGTGGAGGAGATGCTTTCCACCACCGTAACCGGTATGAAGGGTGCCGTTGGCCCCGTGTCGTGGGAATCTAAGATGTTTGAGAACATGCCTGCCGTGGCTGCCGTGACTCTGCTCACAAAACTGCAGAACGATATCCGCCAGGCTGAGTCGGAGGCGCTCTCCAATCTCATCACCAATGTCGACATCGGCGATGTGCGCGTCAACGAACTCAACGCCTACGTGATCCCGAATTCCAACATGATTATCCGTGGTGGCAAATATTCCGCAAATATCGTGCTCGCCGCCATCGATACCACGCAGCGCCCCACAATCTATGTGAACGGCGCCCGGCTTAACAATCCCAAAGGTCTCTATGAATTCGTGCCCGGAGCCATCGGCACCCACGATTTCTCTGGATACATAGAGGTGGCACGCGGCGACGGCTCTATCGACAAGCGCCCCTTCAAGAGCAGTTACACTGTGATTGAGCCTATGGCCACCATCTCCCCCACAATGATGAACGTGCTCTACGCCGGCATCGCCAACCCGATCAGCATCTCCGTGCCGGGCGTGCCGATGAACGCCGTGCAGGCCACTATGACCAACGGCACCCTTACCCGCAACGGCGACCTCTGGACCGCCCACCCGGGCAAAGTTGGCAGCGAGGCTGTGATTTCAGTATCGGCCCAGCTCGACGGCCGCACACAGCAGGTGGGCTCAATGACTTTCCGCGTGCGCAAGCTCCCCGACCCGACGGTATATCTCCCCGTGCGTGGCGCCGACGGCAACACCGTGCACTACAAGGGCTCACCCCGTAGAATCTCGAAGGCTGCCTTGATGAGCGCCGATGGCCTCGGAGCCGCTATCGACGATGATATCCTCAACGTAAGCTATCAGGTGGTGTCGTTCTCCACAGTATTTTTCGACCAGATGGGCAATGCCATCCCCGAAGTGAGCAACGGAAGCAAGTTCTCCCCACGCCAGCGCGAACAGTTCAAGCGCATGAAGGCCGGAAAGAGCTTCTTTATCAGCAACGTCAAGGCAAAAGGCCCCGACGGTATCACCCGCGACATCTCCCCTATGGAGGTGGCACTCAATTAATAGCCGCATATTCATTACTCATTCGGCTCATTTATAATCGACATAAGAAAACCAAGCATAACGATGAAATTATCCCGAAAACTTCTTTTCCTTGCCCTCATAGGCATCTTCACCGCAGCCGGTCTGGCCCAGGTGGAGAATGGCGGAGTGGTGCGCAGACGCAGCGACCGCGACAAAAAGAAACAGCAGGAAAAACCTGGTGTCACCGACCGCATGCAGGGGTTCTTCGAAAAGAAAGGCCCGCATGACGCCGACCTCCAGTACATGCGCGAGATTTATCGTTCGCTCGACCTTAACCAGCCCGAGAATTCTCCCCTATATTATCCGGAAGATATCGTGGACGGACAGAAGAATCTTTTCCGTATAATCCTCGACCTCGTGGTGAACGGCCAGATTCCGGCGTATGAATATCTCGACGGACGAGAGGTTTTCACCGACCAGTATAAAGTGAAAGTGGGCGAGATGCTCGACCGCTTCGGAATCTATTACACCCCCGCAAAGGGCAGCACTGAGAAGAATCCCAAATTCCAGATTGAGGAGGCTGACGTGCCCACAGGCCAGGTGCTCAACTATTACATCCTCGAGAAATGGGAATTCGACAAGCGCTCCAACAGGATGAAGACCCGTGTGGAAGCCATCTGTCCCGTGCTCAACCGCACCGGCGACTTCGGCGGCGAAGCCAAATACCCGATGTTCTGGGTGAAATACGACCAATTGCGCCCCTGGCTCGCACAGCAGTATGTGTTCCTCTCCGACGATAACAACCTCCCCCAATACAGCATCGACGATTATTTCAATCTAAGCATGTACAAGGGCGACATCTACAAGACCCGCAACCTCCGCAATCTCTCGATGATGCAGATGTATCCTGACCCCGACGACCTGAAGCGCGCTCAGGACAGCATCGACAATCGTCTGAAGAATTATGGTAAGGATCTCTGGATGCCTACCCGCGAGGAATATCTCGCCAAGAAGGAGCGTGAAGCGGAAATTGCCAAGGCGCTCGCTGCCGGCGACACAATCCCCGACCGCACCGTGGTGAAGGCCGACCAGGACGACCAGAAGAAGACTACCACCCGCAAGCGCACCACTACCCGGAAGCGTGCAAAGGCCAAGAAACCGAAACTCTCAAGCGGACCAAGCAGCGGAAGCGCCAACGCCTCGGCAGCAAAGTCGGTGCGCCGCAGGAAAAGATAAACATATATTGACACATATGAACGTCAGGATGGAAGAGGGCTGGCGTAAGGCTTTACAGTCTGAGTTTGACAAGCCCTATTTCAAGAATCTCACAGAGCGCGTTCGCGCTGAATATAAGACGCCGGGGATACAGGTCTATCCCCCGGCGTCGCGCATTTTCGCAGCTTTCGATTCATGCCCTTTCGAGGATGTGAAGGTGGTGATCATCGGCCAGGATCCATATCACGGTCCCGGACAGGCCAACGGCCTCTGCTTCTCCGTCAACCCCGGAGTGCAGATTCCACCCTCCCTGCAGAACATCTTCAAGGAGATTGCATCCGACACGGAACGCCCCGTGCCCTCTGACGGCAATCTTGAACGATGGGCTCGACAGGGAGTGTTCCTGCTGAATTCCTCTCTCACGGTGCGCTGCCATCAGCCAAAGTCGCATTCAGGCATCGGATGGGAAACGCTGACAGATGCTGCCGTGCGACGTCTTGCAGAGGAGCGTTCCGGCATTGTGTTCATGCTCTGGGGAAGCGACGCTATCCGCAAAGGCGCTTTCATCGACCGCAGCCGACATCTCGTGCTCACAGCCCCTCATCCCTCTCCCCTTTCCGCTTATCGAGGTTTCTTCGGCTGCAAGCATTTCTCCCAGGCCAACCAATATCTCATTTCTCAAGGCAAAACTCCTATTGAATGGTAATAAAATCTCTCTTCTCCCGCTTAAGCAGTACCCTCCTCATCACGATTCTGCTTATTGCCGCCATGATGACCTCTGTCATGGCATCTGCCACCAACACTGCCCAGCAGATATTTGACCCGCAGTTCAAGACCCTTAAAGTGCAGGTGGCCTATGATTTTATGGCGCCCCCTGTAATCAGAATGGGCTCTGACGATATGCTCATCATTAATTTCGACGAGATTGGCGAAGATTTCTCCGACCTTCAGTGGCGACTCATCCATTGCAATGCCGACTGGCAGCCCTCGCGCCTCGTGGACTCCGAATTTATAGACGGTTTCAATTCCGGCGACATCGACGACTATGCCTTCTCCACAGCCACTTATGTGCATTATATAAATTACCGCATCGAGATTCCTTCGCCGGATATGCGCATTATCCATTCCGGGAATTATCTGCTCCAGGTGTTCAGGCGCGACAATCCGGAAGATGTGATTCTGCAGGCACGTTTCAGTGTGGTGGAGCCAATGGCTCACATAGCAGGAGGATACACCACTCGCACCGACCGTGGCCACTATTCAGACTGGCAGCAACTCGATTTCCGCGTTGACGCCTCCGCAGCCGGCAATCTCAACCCATATGCCGACCTAATCGTCACCATCGACCAAAACGGCCGTAGTGAAACTCTCCGCACAGTGCCTCAGCCGGCCCGGGTAGAGGGCAAGACTCTGGTTTTCAGTCATCAGCCCGACCTGATTTTCCCGGCATCCAATGAATACCGTCGTTTTGAATCGGTGAGCAATTCATTTCCCGGAATGAATGTGGACTCTCTGCGATATATGGGCACGAACTATCATGTCTGGCTCAAGCCCGACGAGGAACGTCTCACACGGCAATATGCCTATGACCGCACTCAGCACGGACGCTTTATCGTGCGGGAATACAATTCATCCGATTCAGACATAGGCGCCGACTACATCACTGTGCATTTCACGCTCGATATGCCGGAAATGCCGGGCAGGGAGGTATATGTTGACGGAGAATTCTCCAATGGTCTTTACTCCGACTTCAACCGCATGACCTACATCCGCGCCCGCGGACGTTATGAGGCACAGATTCCTCTGAAGCAAGGCGCCTATAACTATCAGTATGTCACCACCACTTCCTCAGGCATTCATTCCACGGAGGCCATTGAAGGCAACAAACATGAAACAGAAAATGAATACCGTGTGGCAGTATATCTGCGCCCAGCCGGAGCACGTGCCGACCGCCTGATAGGATATGCCTCCCTCGGCCCCATATAGAAAATATGTTGCAGATTAAAGATACTTTGGTTAGCCTCGACCTCATAGAGGATTTTTTCGTATGCGACCTCGACGCATGCCTCGGTGCCTGCTGCATCGATGGAGATGCCGGCGCGCCGCTGCTTGAAAGCGAACGAGAAGAGATTGAGAAGGTGCTTCCCGATGTGGAGCCTTATCTATTACCATCCTCGCTTAATACTATCAAGGAGGATGGCGCTTCATATTATGATGAGGACGGCGACCTCGTGACCCAGATTGTGGATGGCAAGAACTGCGTGTATACTTGCTATGCACCCGGAGGCAAATGCCTCTGCGCTCTCGAGAAAGCCTATAGCGAGGGAAAGATTCCGGATGTAAAGCCCTCGTCCTGCCGCCTATATCCTGTAAGGTTGAAAAAATACGACGGGTTCACAGCCGTCAACATGCACCACTGGAAGGTGTGTCGCAGCGCCTATGTCAACGGACGCCGGCTCGGAGTGCGCGCATATCAATTTCTTGAGGGCCCGCTGGTGAGGGAATTCGGTCAGGAATGGTATGACGAACTCTGTCTCACCGCCAAGGAATACCTGCGCCAGAAAGGCAAATAACCCACTTATTACTTATTACATATCACTTATTCCATAAGCCTCTTATATGAATCCCAAGATAAGTGTCATCGTACCCGTTTACAATGGTGCCGGATATCTGCGTGCCCTTGCCGACACGCTTCTTGCCCAGAATTTCGGCGAGTGGGAGGCTTTGCTAATCGACGACGGAAGTTCTGACAGCAGTCGTGAGATCCTTCGCAACCTGGAAGCCGAGGATTCACGCTTCCGCGTTTTCTTCAAGCAGCACGAGCGCTATGTGTCCCGTGCGTTGCGTTTTGCGTTCCAACGTATGCAGGGCGATTGGTGGTTCTATATGTCGCAGGATGATCTTCTGAGTCCGGATTGTTTCACACAAATGCTGAGTGCCGCAGAAAAACATAATGCTCAAAGCGTTGTCCCCTTGCTTTCCACGTGGAACAAAGAAGGCGCCACCCCGTGCCCGATGCCTGTGACTCCGGCGGCATCAAATCCAGTGATTTCAGGAAGGGAGGCTTTCACCCTCAGCATCAACTGGCAAGTGCATGGGTTCGCGCTTTTCCACCACTCACTATTCGAAAAGGCTCAACGATACATCGCCCCTGCCAATGGCGCTCCCGACCTCGTTTGCACAGATGAATTCTATTCAAGGATACTGTTAGGTCTAAGCGAGAAAGTGGCTTTCTCAGAAGGGATATTCCTCTATCATCAGGGAAATCCCGATGCTATCACGAAGCGCTGGAATATGGACCGCACTGGCTACATCGACATCACCCGCCAACTTGCCACCTTTGCCCGTGAACAAGGATACTATGCAGCGGCAACATCACTCATCGGCGACCTCGCAGCCAATGAATCAATCGGCTGCTTAAAGGCTTATTTAGGACAGTTGAAAGCCGAGCAAGCACCATTGCTTCAGCGCATTTTCGGCGACACCCGACTCAAGGAGATTTTCGCTGCAATCCGCCGCAACCAGTCGCTCTGGAATGAAGGCCCGCTCAAAAAACGAATGCGGGCAAAGTTCATCCTGACATCTCCCCTCGGCACAAGAGCCGCTCTCCTACTCGCCCGCTTTATCATCTAACAATCCCTCAATTCTACATTTTAAACTTTCAATTTTCAATTTAATCCTCTGATGTTTGCATATTTTGCACTTTTGTGCTAACTTTGGGTCAATGTATCCATTCGGAAGTCTGCACACATGGGTTGATTTCGCCATTTTCATGATTTATGCGGCGATTGTGCTCAGTTGCGTGGTGGTGGTCCTGAAGGAAAACCGTAACCCCATCCGCGCCCTGGCATGGACCATCGCGCTGCTCTTCCTGCCCCTTGTCGGTCTGATTTTCTACCTCTTTTTCGGTCGCAGCCTCCGCGGGCAGCATATGATCTCACGCCATAACAAGCGCAAGATAATCACCTCGATGGCTCCACGCCACGTGGACCTCAACAAGCAGAAACTCACAAGACCGGAACGCTTGCTGGTGAAGCTGGCCAGAAACATCTCCTCATCATTCTATACTGTCAACAACCGGGTGGAGATATTCACCACCGGAAGAGAGAAATTCACAGCCCTGAAACGCGACCTGCTTGCTGCCCGCCATTCCATCCTCCTGCAGTATTACATCTTCCTCGATGATGAAATAGGCCATGAGATTGCCGACATACTGATGCAGAAAGCCAAAGAGGGGGTGGAGGTCAAGGTGATTTACGACCATGTGGGGAGCTTCTCGGCGAGCAACAGTTTCTTCAAGAAGATGCGCGAGGCAGGCGTGGACACACACCCCTTCTTCAAGGTGACCTTCCCTCAATTCGCCAACCGAATCAACTGGCGTAACCACCGCAAGGTAGTCATTATCGACGGCCGCATCGGATACATGGGCGGCATGAATATCGCCGACAGGTATTATGCAGGAGTAGACGGACGCCAGCCCTGGCGCGACACTCATCTCCGCCTCGAGGGCGACATTGTGGAGTCAATGATTTTCTCATTTGTGGTCGACTGGAATTTCAAGAAAACCGATTCACCTATGGAATATCCCAAGGCAGCCCCGGTGAACTTCCACAATGACGTGGGCATGCAGTTGGTCACATCCGGACCGATGTCGCAATGGCACAATCTCACGCTCTGCTTTCTTAAGGCCATCTCGTCGGCCACACGCTCCATCTACATTCAGACCCCCTATTTCCTGCCCACCGATTCCCTGATGCAGGCTCTCGAGGCCGCAGCACTTGCCAAGATCGACGTGCGCATCATGATTCCTCGCAAACCAGACTCCGTGATGCTCCGTTATGCTTCGTTTTCCTATGTGTCGAAATGTCTGCGAGCCGGAATCAAGGTGTATCTCTACAATTCCGGAATGATTCATGCCAAGATGATGACCATCGATGATAATTTCGTAACCACAGGTAGCACCAACTTCGATTTCCGGAGTTTTGAGAATAATTTCGAGGCCAACCTTCTCATCTACGACAAAGACATCAACGCCCGGATGCGAGATATCTTCTTTGAGGATATGGGACGCTGCACCAAGCTCTCGCTCACCTCTTGGCACCGCCGACCCATAATGCAGCGCGGACTGGAATCAGTGCTCCGCCTCGTGGCGCCGATTCTCTGAGAAATAATGAACTATGACACGAATAAAGGCTTACAATAACGATTACAGGCATCTTCACGATTTCATAGCCAATCTTCCAGCCACTTTCGACTCCTCCGGGGAGGTGATTTATGAGGACCGCAATGTGGTGCGACGCATCAAGGCGCCCGACGGCACTATGCTTAATGTGAAGCGTTACAGAGTGCCTACAGGCATCAATCGTTTTGTATATTCATCCGGACTCCGCAAACCTAAAGGTGAACGAGCTTACCGGTATCCGGCTCAGTTGCTCGAAGCCGGTATTGACACTCCCACGCCTATTGCATATATCGAGGAGCGCCACTTCGGAATTCTTGCTTACAGTTGGTTTGTAAGTCTGCATTGCCCATATGAGCACACACTGAAAGAGGCCGGCAATGCCGCAGAAGGAACGTATGAGAGCCTTGCCCGCCATTTCGGCAGATTCACGGCCCGTCTCCATGAAAAGAATGTGATGCACCTTGACTATTCCCCCGGCAATATCCTTTTCCGGGTCACTGAGGAGGGGAAACACCTGTTCTCCTTGGTGGATATCAACAGGATGCGCTTCGGCCAACCTGTCACGATGCGGGAAGGCGTGGCCAATATGCGCCGCCTCTGGGGGCCGAAGCGTTTCTTCACCCTTATGGTGGAAGAGTATGCACGTGCGAGGGGAGAGGAACCTGCCAAGTGGGTGGATTATGCCCTTGAGGTACGCGCTAATTTCTGGAAAAAATTCGGTAAAAAACATACCATCCATTTCAAACTCGAGTTATGAAACCTTCCCGGATCGGCGTTATCATATCCACATACAATAATCCCCGCTGGCTCGAGAAAACGCTCTGGGGATATATGTCGCAGTCGCGTCCTGCCGATGAGATTATCATAGCCGATGATGGCAGCGGCACGGAAACGCGCAAACTAATTGAGCGGTATGCCAAATCATTGCCTATCAAGCATGTCTGGCATGAGGATAAAGGATTCCGCAAGACAGCCATCCTCAACAAGGCTATCCTTGCAGCCGAATCCGACTATCTTGTCTTTACCGACCAGGACTGCATTCCACGCGCTGATTTTCTTGCCGTGCATGAACGTTATGCAGCGCAGGGCAGGTTTCTGAGCGGGGGATATTTCAAATTGCCTATGGCCATCAGCGAGCTTATCACTCAGGAAGATGTGACTTCCGGGCGGGTGCATTCACTCAAATGGCTGCGCCGGAATGGTCTTAAAATGAAATTCAAGGCTTCAAAGCTTTTCCGTTCGGCGGCCTGGGCATGGCTGATGAACCATATCACCCCGGCACGCGCTTCATGGAACGGGATGAATTCTTCCGGGTGGAAGGCTGACATTGTTGCTGCAAACGGGTTTGATGAGCGTATGCAATATGGCGGCGAGGACCGTGAACTTGGAGAACGGCTTGTGAATGCCGGGATTCGTCCCCGCCAGATTCGATATAGCGCGGTAACATTGCATCTGGATCATTCGCGACCCTATGTTAATGCCGAGGCATGGCGAATCAACAATGAAATCCGACAAAACACAAAACGCACTCACGCCACAAAAACACTACATTCCATTCTGGCAGACTCAGCATCTGCACAAAATGAATGATTTATAGCCCAAAAGAATCTGTAATTTGCCGGAACCAGATATTTTGTATATCTTCGTAAAAATTCAATAAAATCTAACAAAAAAATTCACCTTATGACAAAATCCAACATAAAAGCATTCACGCTTTTAGCCGCTTTAGTAATGACTTTTGTGGCATTCTCTGCATCCGCTCAGGAAACGGGAGTCGACGCTGTGTTTGTTTCATCATCTTCTGCCAACATCCGCCAGCAGCCATCCACTTCGGCCAAAATCGTAGGAAAAGCATATTACAATGATTGCTTCGAGATGCTCGGACAAGAAGGCGACTGGCTGAAAATCCTCAATCCCTTCACCGGCGAACCGGCTTACCTCTCCACATCGGTAGCCTCCGAGGGCAGTTTTCTGATGGAGTGCACGCCGCTATACACGAGTTTCAAGGACTCCTCCACTTCGTATTCCGCCACAGAATGCAAAGGAAAGGGGAGCAATGAAAAGTGTTACACCACATCGTGGAATTTCACTTATCCTGAGAATAAATTTCTTGGCCCAGTGATAATCTGCAAGACTGAGATGATCACGGATGCCGCCGGACGCTCACACTCCAATGAATACTATTTGAAGGGTATCAGCACCCCTGCCAACATCTTTGTCTCAGAGGAATGCGACATGGACGGCAACTCCTCGGGTTTGCTCGACCATCCATTCATCATCTCCCACATCACCGGCATGGATGAGGAGGGAGTGGTTTCAAAAGGCACTGTCTATAATTTCGAGCAATATTAATTCCCAAAACCATCCCTATTCATTTGTTATCATTCTAAGACCCCATCCCACAAAAAATGTTAACGCAGGGGTCGCAGATGTGCCTCAT
>CAJLTZ010000036.1 GCA_905209725.1 uncultured Muribaculaceae bacterium | reverse complement strand
CAACCTAATGTTCTCCTGTTCTCCTGTCTAAAAAAGAGGAGTTCTCCTGTCCGAAGAATCGTACTCCTGTCATTTTGGGGTGCGGTGGAGGCGCATGTTTAGTTTCAACAGGAAGGTATATAGCGACGCCGACAGTTTGCAGATGCGCTTCCCTATCGGTCCATCCTCGCAGTAATTGTCAATGAAATAATATCGCGAAACGCGCAGGCAGGGAATCCTCTGCAGCATGTCGCGCTTCTCCTGACGGCGGTGGGCATGCAGCGCCCGTGCCTCCGCGTTATAATAAACCCTCTTCCCAAAATACTCAAGCTGATACGAGAGAATATCCTCCTCGCAGTATAGAAACACCCCCTCGTCGAGCCAACCGATGTCGCGGATATCCGCCAACCTCACCATCATACAACTCCCCCCTACAATCTTGCAATAACGGCTCTCGCCGTAAGGGGGCGTATTCTTGCGGCGCATCGGGTAGAACGCCGAGATAATCCCCCGCACCCACCAGAACGTCTCCCTCCACGTGCGGTCGGTCTTGCGGGGATTGATATGGGTTCCATCCACCTGCGTCACATCGCCTGCCACCACAGCAATCTGCGGGTCGAGGCGCATCGACTCCTCCAGCAGCGCCAGATGGTCCGGTTCGTTGAAGATCATATCCGGGTTGGCTATCAGGGCAAACTCGCAACCGTCGGCGAGCGCCGCCTTGAGGCTCAGGTTGTTGCCGGCATTATAGCCCACGTTGGTAGGGGAAGCGATAAACGTAGCGTTGGCATCTGCCGCAATCTTGCGGGCGCGTGCGGCATCGTCAGGCGACGACGCATTATCCACGATATAGATGCGAGGCACCACAGACTGCTGCAGAAGTGTTGACACGCACACCTGCAGGTTAGCCGAAGAATTATAATTAAGCAAAACAGCCGCCGTCATAAGCAATCAGACAGTAGAAATTTTATTGACAGGAGAACAGTAGAACATCCGAAGCAACCTCCTGTTTCTCCTGTTCTCCTGTCCAAAAAGAAGCGTTCTCCCATCATCGGAGGAGGCGGGCGTAGAGCGAAGCAATGCGGCGCCAGTTGTACTCTGCGCGCGCTATCTCCTCCATTTTTTCGCCCATTGCGCTCCAGTCGGCCTCACGGTCGCCCGCCAACAGTTCTGACAAATCATCCTCATCTTTCCAGTAAGCCGCGCTGCCCTGCGTAGTCTCCCTGTTATACACCACATCAAACGCCGCCACCGGCCGTCCCAGCCACATCGCCTCCACAAGCGAAGGGTTCGTCCCCCCGGCGCTGTGTCCGTGCACATAAATCCCCGCATTCGCCCGCAGCGCGTAAAGCGTCTCCAGATCATACACCGCCTCCACGATATGAATCCGCGACACACCATTATACTTCCGTCGCAACTCCCGCGCATAATCGCAATGCTCCCAGTTGCCCACAAACAGCAGCGGGTGACCGCTCCGTGCCGCCGCCTCCAGCACCACGTGGCAATTGTTCTCCGGTTCGATGCGGCACACAGCCGCCGCATACTCGCCCCGTTGCAGGCCGTAATGTTTCAGCACCGCCTCCTGCTTTTCCTGCGACATCTCGCGCAGCACATGGTCGCCGCCATAGGCAATCAGTTCCGAGTGGATGCCATAGGTTTCCGTCACATAGTCCTGAATCCCCTTGTTGTCGGCCACGATGGCATCGGCATGGCGCACGGCCAGCGCCTCCGACTCGCGGAGGATCCAGCGGGCCAGTCGACCCCACTTATTGCGGCGGTGCTCCAGACCGTCGATGTTGACCACCAGCCGTTTGCCGCGGGTGAGGAGGCGCAGCGCAGGCATGAACATGCAACCCGACACGCCCAAAATAAGAAGCGCATCATAACCGCGCAACGCGCGAAGCATCGACACGATATCGTAGGCCACGCTCTGCATGCCGTTGGCATGCAGCGGCACATACTTCAGCGTAGCGCCCTTATATGAGCGTAGGCGCGGTTTGGAGGTAGAAGGCAAGTCGGGCGACGAACAGAACACGGTGAAATCGACGCCGAGCTCCGGGCCGAAACCGATCACGTTTTCGACCATCGACTCGAAACCGCCGTAGTGAGCGGGGACTCCCTGGGTGCCGATCACAGCCACCTTGATATTATCCAGCATAGTGATTAAAGATGATAGATGAGTAATGATTAATGACAAGAGAGCGAAAAATATTGACAGGAGAACAGTAGAACACTACTGCAAGAGGGCGGCGTCCCTGCCTGTGTGTGGGCGGCGCCCCCCCCCACTACACAGCGACACCGCTGGGCGTGCATTGGAGCGGCCGGCGCTCCCGCCGGCCATAGCGACGACGTCAACGAAATCGTAATAAATCTCGTGCAAAGCCGCAAAGAGAATCTTGTGAGCGAGGGCGGGGGGCAAGGGCGGAGCCCAGATAGCGGTCTTATGCGCCCTATGCGTTCTTGCGCCCCATCAGCGACATCGGCACAATCTTCTTTGCGTCTTTGCGCGCGATAAATTGCATGGGCGCTTGCGCTAGCGGCTAAAACACGGTAAAAGCCTACTCTTGATACTCATCCCAGATTAACATTGCAAGATATTTCGCGCTCCTACAATGTAAATCACTCACCCCCTCTTCAATCAATTCAGAAGTATCTGATTGATAGTATATATCTGTTGCTTCCTGAATCGTTAAGCCGTATAAATCACTAAGATTTTTGATTATGTTGGCACTTTTAATCGATTGTAAAGCCATTTTGCTATCTTCTGTCATCGTGAACTTGTTTAAACAATTTCAAGTTGCTTACTTTCAATATGTTTCAAACAACTGTCGAGCATCATCTGGGAACGGATACAATACTGTATGTTAGGTTTTTCATATTTCAGCAAACCTAATGCTTCATCCTCTGACAACTCTCCATTGAAATAGCGGTCAAGGGTTTCTATCACCTTGTCATTGGCAATACCCCCAATCACTAAGTCATATTCTGTATCATCATTCCCGGCTCTGCATTTGGCTACGAAATCAAGCCACTCTTTATCATAACTCTCGAAGATTCTTATGTTCCATTCTGTTGGATTATATTCAAACTCGTAGGAATTCAGCCAACCATTTCTTTTACGACGTAAAAATCTTTGCGCATATTTTACTGCCTGATCATGGATGGATGTCAGATAGAATCCCTTACCGAAATCAAGGTATAAACGAGAATGGAGAATATCGGGATTTATCACCGATACATCAGATGAATGATATAATTTCATTATGGCAATACTCCTTTTTCCCTCATGAAGTCGGTAAGATCTTCCATAAGATATCTTGAACCGAACGTATGTAAAACATCGTATGAGGGAACAATATAATCATAAAGGATTCCCGAGTTCTTTAATCTGCGGTAAACATCGCGCTGTGATATCTTTAGCAAATGCGACAGTTTGCTTATACAGTATGTTACAAATTCAAGAGTTTTAGTATCCATAGAAGTTGTTCCCATGTTTCATTCGGCTAAGGTACAAAATATTCCGTTAAAGAGCAAGAATACAAAGCGATAAAGCGGCAGGAGGATCGAGAATTATCGACAGGAGAACAGTAGGAACAGGAGCACGCCCTTCGGTTTGCTGTGTTTATTCGCTGACCGTCAGTTTTTTAATGCTCGCGGAGGCTCAGAGTGAATCTTGCCAAACATTAATAGCAGCCTCCTGTTCTCCTGTTCTCCCGTTCTCCTGTCAAAAACTCATAGTTAGCGTCCTCCCCCTGTTCACCTGTCCCCAAAAAGACGCGTTCTCCTGTCAAAATTTAGAAGCGATTCTCCTGTCCTGCGCGTCGAAGACAAGGCGCAGGATCCGTGCCGCCGCCTCGGAAGTCGTCCCCTCGTTATCCACACGGTAAAAGCTCCGCTTACCCTCCAAAAACGAGATCCGTTCGTTGATGGCTTCAATCCCTTCGCGGTCCAGTTCCCGTTTCCGCCCCAGGATAGTCTCCACCGACGCCGTCAGCAGAAAATTATAACTTTATCAGGAACTTATCCAAAATTATCTTAACCGCGTCGTCAACCATCTTATCAACCGGTTGATTTGCGTCAATAAAGTGAACGTTCTTTAGGTTTTCTAATTTCTTATACTCTCCAAGTTGGCGCTTGATTTCCGGCAATTCAAGTTCCTGCTTCCGTTTATAAATTATATCAGGATCTGCCTGCAATACAAACAGAATCTGCGGTTGTTTCACCATTCTGGTAAAAGTTCTTCTTAACCATTCCGGCAGGTCAATCCTTGATCGTTTGGGGTCTACAAGGAAATCGTATATATACCTATCATAAATTGAAAATCGCTCATAGTGAACTTCCTTCCTTGTTAGCAAAGGAACGCCAATTACATAGTCAAGCCAATAATAAGTCATCCTGATAAAGGAAGACAGTTTGCCGGCCTGTTTAGCCCTGTGTGGATTTGTGAAATCTGTATCCTGCTTTGCTCCACCGCTCTTTTGAACAATTTCCCCTAAATTAGGTAGAATTGTTGGTCGAAAATGATGAACAGCAAATCTTTTAGGATCTGAAACGTAAAGTTCGCTAAGTTTCACAATCAAAGCATCGATAAAAGTGGATTTCCCAGTGCCATCAGGCGCAACTACAGCAATGAGCCGTTGCAACTTATTGGGACATACAACTATCCTGTTGAATCTATCTCCGCAAAATTTGATAAACTTCGCAGAGGTTGCAAAAGGCTTACTTCTAAAGATTTTTCTTTTTGTATCTTTTCTAATCCATCCTACTTGGGATTCAAGAGCATCATAATTCTGTGCATCGAGAACTTTGATGATATATTCAGCAAGTTCGTTATTCCAGAAATTTCTTATTTGCTCATCAATTGATTCCTTATATAAGGGATAGTATAGCGAAATTTTAATTCTGTATTTTTCTTTAAGTTTGCCATAAGCCACAAGATTCTGGATAATCAGCATTAGAATATCCATTGGATTGTTAAGAACTATCAAATTCTTATACTTGACAGTTCCCTTATAAAGCTCATCAAACGAAAAGAATACGTATCCTTTGTATTCCTCATTCTCAATGATATCAATATGAATTCCGAAATCCAAATTCGGATCCATGATATAAAGACAATGCATATTCCCAAATTTTGAAATCTGGAGATAGTGAATATTTAGTTCATGCATTATCTTCTTGATTCCGGATAGCGTCTCTTTATATTTACCGGGTTCAATCACAATATCTATATCCTTCCCGATATTTTCTTCGGGAAGTTTTTCGAAATTGCGGAGGATAAAATATCTGATATTACTGCTGTTCAAGAAATCAATCACACGGGAAGTGAAATCAGCATGTAATTCAGTCCATCTATATTCTATACTGGGAATCATTTGAGATATCTTCTTAATTTAATTTCTATTTTTCTTGTAAATTCTTTACCTAAGGTCAACTGGCCGTAATGTCTGAGTTTGGTAAGCAAGGGGCGCGCAATCTTTCTCCAAAGATAATTGTTTCCTCTTTTCAACTGTGCATCTGACATCCAGCTGTTAGAGCATTTGTGGATGCCCAACGTGTTTTCACAAACTCGAAATTCCGATTCGGATAGTTTCTTTGGATAAAAAACTTCTCGTTCAAAAATCTCTACATCATCGATAATTTGGTGTGTTCGGTCAATTTTAAGTCCCCTCTCCTGAAGGAGATCGGTAAGTATTGAAACGTTAGCAATATTATCGCATACTCCATTTTTATCAACAAAAGGATGAGTTTCGTAATAGTTCAGGAATTCCTTGATAATTGCATGCTTAGCATTGAAAGCCAATATCGCGGTTCCGACATGCACCTTTGTTTCCCATCCAGCCACATTGTTTTTTCCTTCTAAAAAACTTGACAGTGGTGTGATCACCTCAAAGTCTGTATCAATGTAAAGGCCGCCATATTCATAAAGAACTTTGGTTCTGACATAGTCACTCACGAAGGCGTATTTTTTGAGTTCGTATGCCTGGCGGCAAAACTCATTAGAGTTGATATCAAAAGAAGATTCATCCCAGAGTTTAAACTCATAATCGGGAAGAAATTTTTTCCAACTCTCGATACAAATCCGTTCTTTCTCGGGAAGAGGTTTCCCTCCAAACCAACAATAGTGAAGGATTTTAGGTGTCATGATTAAAACTGCTTAAGTTGTTGAATTATGGGTTTTAGATAAATACTATTTGTCAATTTCTATTTTCCTATAATGAAAGGACATTTTTTGTAAATGAACCAAACCATAGGATATGTAATGATTATACAAAAGACGAAGTATGCAATAGCTGGCCATCCTGATAAATGATCCTGTCCTGTCATTAATTTGTTCACATAGATGCATATTTCTTGTGTTAGAGAATAATGAGTACACATTAAAATTAGAGAATTGACTCCCCAATAAATAAAGAAACTAACAATCCAACTTCCATCCAAAGCGTAGAAAAGCATCATGAATCCTAAAGAGGGAAGAATTGTATTGATAATAGAGGAAATATAAAATACATTATTCGACATTTTTGTTACATAAAAAATGCTTAATACTATTGTAAATAGACCAGCCATTAGCATCGCCAGTCTATATTGTGAAGATGGATTATGTTTAAAATACTTGTTAAAATAGATGGACAGAAAATAACCAATCATTATTATAGGCCATGCTCGACAAATACTAATAAAAGGGTTAATAATTCCATCAATAATCTGAAATACAGAACTAATATTCCGATATATTGGAGTCCAAAAACCTAAATACAGATATTCTGCAGTGACAGAAATTATAAACATAATTATAAATGTTGCAATTTTATGATTCCTACTCATAATATAGCAAAAAATAGTTTCACCAAACGCCAGTGCAGGCAAAAACCATAAAGTTCCTATTCCACGGAGAACAATGGTTTTATAAAGATCTCTTTCTAAAATATGTATATCATAATGGCCAAGAACAATGAAGATTACGTCTGCTATTATGAAAATGATTGAAAATGCAAGATATGGAATCCCTAATTGTCGAAGTCTCTTTTTAAAAGTGTTTTTATGATTCCATGATTGTGGTTTTAGTCCATATACCCAACCCGACGTTATATAGAATGCCGTAATCATAAAACTTCCAATCCATACATTTAGCCATTGGGGAAATATGCCTTCCTCAAAATGAAGTAGGCATATACAAAGAATTGATAGACCTTTTAAAGCATCGATAAAATGTAACCTCTGATTAATAGGCATAAAGAACCAATTTATTAATGATAAACAAGAATTGACTATGCTGGTTTTGAAAGTTGTCGAAAGTCTATCAGAAATGATAGATATTGATTGATAATGAAAGTTATTAATATTCCAAATGAAATAGATATTAAGGCTATCAGTAGAGATGAAATATATGTGATAGGGAATGACGCTTTATGAGCAATCACGGAAAATACAGCAGGTAAAAAGCCAGAAAAGAAATAGAATATTATTGAATTCTGGCCTATGAATTCAAGCAGTTTAGCATGTTTGATATATTTACAAGCTTTGATAATGAGAAGAATACCAATTATCAATTCAATGAATCCTAAGGCAGAACATTTGCCCCCCAATCCCATCGTGGCTATTGGTTTGCCATCCCAGATATATGCGAGGATAGTAAAATAGATAATAACCAAGGGTATCCATCCCCATTTCATCAAGCTGTCAATATTCTTCTCAAATCGCCAGTACAATCCTCCCAATGTCATGAGGAAAGTATACACCAATCCAGTTTTATAATACCATGGGAAGTATGTAGCCGCAGTAATTGGCGTTTCGTTCAGGCTATTCAAATATAAGCCTACGATAAAGAGCGTGAATGATGAAAGCAACATCTTTTTAAGATTGTTAATACCAAAACATATGAGCAGGAGAAGGAATATCTGTGCAACTGCAAAGGCAGAAGTAAACCAGAAGCTGATGCCGCCAAATGTTTCGATGGTAAAATCTTTGAAGTTGAATTGGTTGCTATGAAATAGAATCTTTGGAAAGTATAGTATTATCGAGAATAGGATTGTTGGTATCACTACCCTGAATAAAATATTAAGAAATGAGGAACTTTGATCTTTAAAATTGGTAATTATGTTATTATTCCAACTTTTGTTAGAGTATTGTTTCCTGAAAAACAAGTAGCCGCTAACAAAGAAAAAGGCATTCACATAAAAAGGAGAGAGCCAAAGATTATAGTCCGGAATCTCCATGGAAAAATAGATTCGACTATGATATAAATAAACGCCAATCATACAGATGGCTTTTATGTAATCAATCCATTGCAAACGACTATTCATAAAATCAGAAAATTGAAATATCGTTGAATCAGAAATCTGTTATAATTATTTACGAATGTTGTAAATACACTTGCAGATATTCTGATAAAAGTTATATATGAAGACACAAGTGTTTCTCAGCATCCATGAATTTATTCGTTCCCGATAATTTCGACTATCTTTCAATAATGGTAAATCACTAAATGGCATGCTCTTTTTAATCGTAATGTATTTAGACTTTAAAGGATGAACACAGTGTTCCACCCACGGACGATTTACTACTCCAGAGGTGAAATGGATGATTGTAGGATAGGTTTTTGCATCTTTATATTCTTGTTTGGAATATATTGGATTGTTATGCTTTTTAATAAGTTTGTATGAATGACTATATATAGTAGAGTAAACATTATATTTTGGATGAATAATTTTTTTATGACCATGGCATACTGCATTTAGTATGCCTTGATCGTCATATTTTACATCTCCATTTTTATTGAGCAGGAATTCAATGAATCTGTTTTCCAGATTGTCTTTTCGCCAATGATTTAAAGAAACTAATAAGACCCCCGCATTGATATATGGGCTATCACTCGGAATTCCAATTTCTGTTTTTGCATTGTTGGTAAGGAAGGCATCGAGCACTCCGACAATATAAATCTCAGGTTCAATTTGAATTTCAAACAAATCCTTCAGATTAGCATTAATCACAATGTCGCAGTCTAAGTATAAAACCTTATCAAATGAATCGGGTAAAATACTTCCAATAAACATCCTTGCATATGTTGTTATGCTTATTCTATCAGGGACTGGCACTTTTAGCAAGTTGCGAATATTGCTGATGCTATAATAAGAAATTGAATCGTCCTTTCTAAGCGATAATTCGAGCCATTCCTTTGACTCATTGTTTAAATTATTGTCAAGAATATGAAAATGAGTTGGAGGGGCATCTTGATTATTTAGGATAAATGACTTGATGCAAATTGCCGCGTGAGGAGCATAATTATTGTCAGTCGCAATAACGATATTATATGAAGTTTCCATATTTGAAAAATAATGTAGTAATAAAAGGAGTGCTCGGCTTATTCAGGAGTGCTCGGCTTATTCAGGTATTACTTCACCATCCGGTAGCACAACCTTACTCAGAATATCCCCAAGGAAAGGCCGACTCTCTGCCGGAATGCCTACTGAATGCGTCAGTTTGCGATAGAAGGGTAGAAGCAATTGTTTCGGTTCCTTCTTCAATTTCTGTACATCGCAGTCCAACACCTCTATCTCCACATTTGTGCAGTATATATTGCCCCGATATTCCCATACCCTCACAAACTCATCAAACTTTATTTTTCCTTTCCGCGTATGCTCACCTTTGGTGGCTGTAATCTCAAATTCCGTTTTGCGCACATCGTCCCCATCAATCAGATCTCTCAACACCTTGATCTGAGTGAGATTTTCCACCGTGTCAATGCAGCGGCGCAATTCTTCCCGGTAATATGGCGTCTCGATGTCATCGTGTGAGAATGGATTCATTATAAGTTTCCGGTCGTTGTTCAACTGTCCGAAATCTTCCGGCATCTCCATCTCTCCGCACATCTTCAGGAAACTTTCAATGAGTACGTTCAGATCAACTTTCCCTCCGGCATCCTTGTCTCCTCGCGGGACAGTATATTGCATATGCATCGGCAGAATTCTCTTCAACTCCTTCTCACATGCGCGCCGCAATGCATTCGCGCATTCCGGTATCCGCAGATTGTCGAAATGCTCTTTGGCTGTCTGGAGATATGTCTTTTCCTCCAGACACTTCGGTGTAGGTATCCCATCCTTCTCTGCGCAATACATCTCAACCATCTTCCAGACCGGAACCTTAATCAATGGCTTCTTGTGCTCTTCATCCAAAAGAAGATTCTCCTCTGCAATCAGTTCGTTTTGGCGTTCAATCTCCAGTTTTCTTCTATCAATGCTGTCCTTCCAAAGATTGAAAAGCGCCTTGTCGTGGGTGAGGATAAAGAGCTGACGCTTCTCCGCATAATCGAGAACCACCGGAATCAACATCCTTCGCAGCGACATGTCGAGGCTGATCAAGACATCGTCGAAGAAAACTGTAGAGCAGGCATAATCCACAGGTGAACTGGTCTCGAGAATTGCCAGCCTTATCGCCAGGGCCATAGAAGTAATCTTCGCCTCATTGAAGAAAGACTTCGGATGGAGAATATCATCATGGTTTTGCACCTTGGGATGTGTCATCTTCGCGTGGAGGAGAATTTTTGGCTCATGCAGTATGCCGTCGCGACTCCTTTTGCCCAGATGGTCATTGAATGTAGCAGGGCTGTATTTCTTCACAATTTCGGCATCCACCTTGAAGATGTCATGCAGTTTGGCATTGGCCACTGAGAAAATCATCGAGAGCTCGAAATTGAGCGCTCTGTTGAAATCATCGAGCAGTCGGGTGTAATTCCGGTATTCCGGAGTGCGGAGGTCGATAGCGTTCTTCTTATTCTTCCGCAATTCGGGAATCTTCTTTTGTAGATATTGCCAGATGAACGCGGCATTGGAAACCGGTAATTCCTCGCCATTGATGTCTATGAATCTTGCGCTGAAATTCAGGAACGGGAACACCTGCTTGATAAACAATTTCGACACATCATTGTCCTTGCTGTTGTCGAAATCGAAGAGAGATGAAAGGAACTTATAGTTCATAAAGTCGCTGCTCATGGCAGTGGCGCGCATGAACCGGTGGGTATCCGGATCCAGGCAATAGTAGGACTCTGCAGAATTTGTTATTGTACGGCTCACGTTACCGGTCTCCTTGTTCTCGAAAACTAATGTGATGCCTGAAGGGTCGGCGGCCCGGGAGAAGCGGTTGCGGAGGCTCTCCTTGCCGGGGATGAAATATTTCTGGGCGTCCTCTTGAGTTTTGGCATACGCCTCATAATGGGTATAGACGCTCCAGTAGAGCGAACTCTTACCGGAGCCATTCTCGCCATAGATAAGCATATTGGCGGAATCCACATCGAGCGGAAACTCCTCGCAGAATCCCTTAAAATTCCTAACCTCAATACTCTTTATCCTCCACATATGACAGTAGAACTTATACTTTTTTGACAGGAGAGCAGTAGAACTCTTGTTTGCTATCTTTTTTTTGACAGAAGAACAGTAGAACTCTTGTTTGCTATCTTTTTGGGACAGGAGAACAGTAGAACCCTTGTTTGCTATCTTTTTGGGACAGGAGAACAGTAGAACAAACGAAGCAACCTCCTGTTTCTCCTGTTCTCCTGTCCAAAAAAAGAAGCGTCCTCCTGTTCTCCTGTCATAATAAATAAGCGCTTCTCCTGTCCTAAAAATCGAACTGGAGCACCTTCAGTTTGTTGATCGTTTCCATCATGCCGGCGCGGTTTGACACGATATATCCGAAGATTTTCAGCACCTGCTCCGCCGTGATTTCGCTATCAGCCGCCACATTGTTATCAACACTCTCGTCGATGGCCATATCCATCAATTCCCCCCAGCTCCCGATGATAGAAATATTATTCTTCCGGAACACCTGCGGTAGATAAGCCTCCAATACATAATAATGCCGTACAAGCCGCAGATACTGCTGAATCACGACATATTTCGTCTTGTCCAACTCATCCGCTTCCGTCTCAACCAACACGTCCGCCAACAACTTATACGACATCAGCAAAGCCGCATAGCGGTAAAGACTTCCGGACAGCGGAATGTAAAATTTATTCAGTTCTGTGAGATTGAGTTGCTCGGCAGCGCCAAGAAATTTCATAAAAGCCTTGTTGTCGTAGACGGCGTTCAGGAAGAGGGCAGCCACGCGCAGTTCCGTATCGTTGCCCATAATCACATAAGCCGTCTTGCCGGTTTGGGCATAGGCAGCGATGTCGTTGTTGAAGAAATTGATATCCTTGGCCGAGGGCCGTTTGACAAACAATTTGTAGCAGGACTGCAGGGACTCATGGGCGGCAATCAGCGGGCGGTAACGCCCCAGTGTAAAGCAGCGCATAGCCAAGTCGCCTATGCTGGCGCCTTCAGCGGGCACCATATTGTCATCAAAATTGCTATGGCACAATTCCTCAATCTTCATGGCATCACATTTTAGACATGAGAACAGTAGAACTCATGTTTACTACATTTTTTTGACAGGAGAATGGTAGAACTTTTTTGACAGTAGAACAGTAGAACAATTATATTTTTGAATTGTAGGCTGGAGTAGGAGAGAACATGGAGCTTCTCCGGTGGCAATAATTCAACATTCAACATTCAACATTCAACATTAGAATAACCCTCCTGTTCCTACTGCTCTCCTGTCCAAAAAAAGTGCTTCTACTGTCCCGATAGCAGAGAGTAGATGCGCTCTGAGGTGCGCCGGAAGGAGTATTCTTTCGCACGCTTCAACGCCCCTTCGGCCATCCGCTCATACTGCCTCTTATCCGAAAGTATCACCTTTATGGCCCAAGCGATTCTTGGCAGATTCTGCACATCAATCTTATACCCATTCTCTCCATCCTCCACCATTTCCGCAATTCCCCCCACAGTAGGCACTATCACAGGCAGCCCGGCTGTCATAGCCTCCAACGCCGTCAAACCGAATGTCTCGATACATTCCTCTCTGTTCGATAGATTTAACACTACAGATGCCCGATTATAGAAGGGCGCAACATCCTCCTGACGCGAGAAGACCTTTAAATTCGCAGGCCTTGGCAATTTCTCATTCTCCCAATAAGCATTGATTTCAGTCTGCGAGTCATTAATCACCAACTCAAACTGATATTCAGGCAGCATCTCCGCTAATCTCACAAATTCCTTCGTGCCCTTATATCCCTTCAGCGAACCAAGCATCAGCACTCTTTTCCGTTCGAAGGCTTCAGCAGTATTTGGCGTTAGTCGCGAAGCAAAATCCTCCGGCAAAGCATTCGGGATCACGTATACCCGCTTTTTGCGAGAGAGGAATGAGCGCTGGTAATCCGACACGCAAATGATATCCGACGCCAACCATTGCATCCCCTTCGCCAAAATTTTATAGAAAGCGCCCTTTGCATCGGCATTCTCATGGTAATGATACACGACCCGTTTCCCCATAATGCGACCAGTGAGAGCCGGGCCTATAGGGAGGAGAGTATTTATATAGAAAGTGCGCGAGGAGAAGAGATAGCGGAATGCGGAGAAGAAAGTGCACAACTGCACTTCGGCATAGCGCACCATAGTAGTGGCGGCCGAGGGAGAGAAGATATAATTATATTGATGAAAACGGATCTGCGAGAAATCTTTCAGGGAGTCAAGCACGCCGCCACGGGAAGTATGCAGATCCATAGAGACGCCACGCTCTGCCAATGCGCGAAGCACCGGCGCCAGCACCTTAGGGCTCCCGCTAAAATCGTTATATAGATGAAAAACCGCTAATTGCATAATCTAATTTGACAGTAGAACTCTTTTTGACAGGAGAACAGTAGGAACGGTAGCGATGCCGCAGGGCCGTCCCACGAGACCGGGCGGCCGGTTGAGCGGGGCAACACTTGCGTTGCTCGAATAGACAGTTTGTCTGCGAAGGGCTTTTAATTTATGGAGAGGCTAAAAGGAGAGACTTGCGAGCAGGCTATTCGCGAAACGCAAGCGTTCCGCCGCTCAACCGCCAGCCCTTGCGGGACTGGCCGCAAGCAGCAAAAAGAGTGCTCGTATTCTCTTGTCTCCAAAAAAGCAAAAGAGTCTCCAAAATTTGTGGGGTTGGCTTACAACTGCGTGAGGAGGGTGGCCCAGACATGCATCGACATCACGATATCCGGTGCCGGTTTGCCTTTTTCCCGAAGAGTGAATCTGGCCGTCACGTCAATGAGGTAGAGTTTATATTGCTCCACATCGAGCCAAGGGTAATCGCCATTTCTGATTCCTTCAATTATTACAGATGGCTCTGTATGGCTCTCGAAGATGGCTGTCTGCGTGAAGAAATGATAGCGGTCGAGGAATGGGGGATATGATGCGCGGGCATATTCCCAGTCGAAAGCGAAAAGTTCATCGTCATTTGCAAACGTGTTCCAAGGAGTGAAGTCTGCATGATAAGCAGAAAATTCCACAGATTTCCCTCGATACAGATCTAAAACCCTTTCAGCCTCTTTCAGCATTTCATCGCGATATTCCTCCAAGGGATAGAGAGCAATATTCTCTTTGAATGCAGTGAAAGTCTTGTAAAAATCGGATTCTTCAAAAGGAATTTGCCTTTTGGTGGCCTCATAAAGGCGGTTGATATAATTATCATGCATCGCACTCCATTCGTGAACCACCCTTGACTTTGCAGTCTTAGTGGTGGACTGCACGAAAATCTCCAGACCATTCTGCAATTGTCCGCGATAAAGGGGCTTCGGAGTTTGAGTGATACCGGATTGATGCAATTGATTAAGTATGCGATATTCGCGGTCAAAAAGGGCTGCAATCTCAGCGGTATCGGTAATCTTGCAATAGCCGAGGATTTTTTTGCCTCGGCTAATCTGCATGGTGAGTTTGCAGTGGATGCCGGGAGTGCCACCGAAGATGGCAAACTGCACAGGCTTGCAACCCCAGATTCCGGCGAATATGCGTCTCAACTCGTAAGAGAGGCCTTGATTTATTTGGGTGCTGTGGATAGCCTTGCTAATGAAAGGGGAGAGGAAAGAACAGGGGAGAAGTGATTTCAACCACTTGCCTTTGCGTCCGGAGGGCTGGTAAAGATTCATGGCAGTGCGCATATTGCGACATGGCATAATCCACTCCTTCCCCTCGGCATTGCCGAAGAGCAGGCAGCGATAAAGACCCAAAGAAGGCTCAGCGCTAAGTATTTGGTTGTAGATCTTCGCCATCAGTCAGCCGACTCCTTTCTTCGATTAAACGTTCCTCCATATCCTCATCCAATTCCTCCTCGGCAAACTCCAGAGTGCCAGACTCCTCCTGTTCCTGGAAGTATCTTACTGCGGCGAATATCATCATTGCACCCCATACATACGCCACATTCATAAGAGACAATCCAAATATTATTATAAAAAATAAGGATTCAATACTGAATATTCGTTTAATAATACATGAGTATACCAATACCAAACTAAATAAAAACGTTAATAGTCCATATTGGTCGACTATACTTACTCTGGCTTTAGTGAATGTCCTAAACCAATTTTCTTTTTCTTCTTTAGTCGATGTCCCTTTCCCAAACCATGAAGTCTTATCACTTAAATCAGTTTTTGTTACTAAATTTAATAGGGGGAGAATTCGACTTGATGCACTTTGATCCGTTTCAATTACAATGTCTGAATCTCCAGTGGCTGTTGCTTCAATTGTTGCTTTAACTCTACTTAATTGTTTAATTTCAAAATAATCACTTAAAAATACTAATGATGCTACTAATGGAATAATATAAATAGCACTTTTTCTATTAATGAAATAACATGATAAAATTCCAAGACAAATATAGGCTGTTCCACTTCCCATTGTCGTCATTGCATAAAGGAACAAAATAGTAACCCATCGATTTTCTTCAGAAAACAATTCAGATAAATGAGGTTTGCTCCCAGTCCCTATTTCTGTACAGCGGAGATAACCAAGCATTAGAACAGCTAATATTCGTGCTGAAGAACTAGGTTCTTGTGTTAAAAGAGGAAGTTTGTCAATGGCAAGATAATATTGATTTGCCAAGTTGATTAATATAAAGTTTTTTAGACCCATTAAAAGGCAAATTTGTTGTAGAATTAAAACTATACAATACGTATAAATAAAATATTTAAGGAATCTTTTAAATGAATCTAATTGAATTTCTCCTTGTCTTAACAAAGAGTAAAAGCAGACAAAAATAAAGATAAACATCCCTTGGTAAATCACAGTAGACCATCTTACTGGCCCAGCCATATATGCACATAAAACACATGAGATAAAGAACAAACTTCCGAAAACTACTGCTTTGTTAATTCGGGGATTATTCATTAAAAAGAATATGGGTGCTAATCCCATCAATGCCACTTTTAATGGACTGACTCCATAACCTTCAATGCCTACAAATTGAGTGCACATTATTACAATAAATAAACTGCACAAGAATTTTGAAGAAGTAAGAGTGCTTACGTTGAAATTTTCTATACGTATCATGTAAATTATTTTTTCAGCTTATATGACGCAAAAAGAAGACAAAAATAAATATTAGTAGAGAGTTGAGATAATAATTTACCAATGATATTATATCCACTATATTGAGAATAGAAATATAATCTTGATTGGCGCAAAAATCTCCATTGCATTGTGGGATTAGTCTTCATTTTTTTTTTATGAGCATGAATTGCTTTGGCAGTAGCATCATAATATGCTTTCTTGCCTGAATTTGAAATTACTTTGGCTAATATGGCTTCTTCACAATATAAGAAAATATTCTCGTCAAAGAATCCTATTCTTTGAATAAAATCCAAATTAATCAGCAGGCAGGATCCCATTAGTTTAGAACATATATGAGATTCATTCGGGTTGTCTAAATATGTTTTCTGTTTACCTTTCTTGGCATTCCACGCATCTCTAATCCAATTGAAACTCTCCATCCAAGATCCATCTGCTTTCATTGGACTTTGTGGTTTCCCATCAAGACCTTGAATATTTCCACCTACTGCAACAATATCATTGTCAAGATTGAAATCATTCACTAATTTAGCAAGGAAATCATTTTCTGGGAATTCCATATCCGGATTGCAAACCAGAGCATATTTATAACCCTTCTCAGAAGCTGTACGAAGCCCAATGTTATTGCCCTTATTATAGCCAAGATTTTCTTTCGAAGGGAAGAAATTGAATCCTCCCTGTTCGCAGTATTCCTTTAATTCTTTGACATTATCTTCTTTAGAAGCGCTGTCTATGATAAAGAATTCAGTTTCTACGTCTTGCTGTCGCTGAAGCATCGGGATGCATTTCTTGCAATCAGCAACACTATTGTAGTTGAGAATTATTACTGCGATTTTATTCATAGTGTATTATTTATTCCTTTTTGAGAAATTTTTTTTTGAAATAATCCCAGATTTGCAACTTGCGGTTAGGGCGTACAGTCCAGGAGGCATTGAAGAGATGAATGCAATATGTTTCCGGATTCCTACGATATTTATTTAGATTTGAGTTTCCGTGAGAATATGATTTTTCAATATCATATAGAATCGGAGAGAAGAATGTAGAGGGGCAAACCAAAATGTCATCATCTGTAACATATGCAGAGGATGGCATTGATTCCCAATCTTGATTAGGATATATTTTATGAAGTGCAGACCTTACCACATTAGGTGCAAGTAAGTTGTTCGCTCTTACATAATCCATGCTAAAGGGACGTTTTTCATATGAATCTAAAATCCCCTTACACCAAGTCATTCCGGATTCAGCTGCCATTACTGCGGCTTCGATTCCACATGTGGAGGCTTCAAAGCCAATTACCGATTTATATTTCAAAAGAGGGGTAAATGATTTTAACACCTCTACATCGGAATCAAGATAAATGCCACCTTCGTGATATAGCGCATATGCCCTTATATAGTCAGCAGCAAAAGCGTATTTCTTTTGTTCAAAAGCAGCTTTTACCCACGGATGACTTCCTATATCGAACTTGTTTCTGTCCCATAGCACAAGTTCGTAGTCCGGCATTTTTTCTTTAAATGTTTCGATGCAATGCTCAATGAGAGGAGGATATTCATCCCCGCTGAGCCAACAGTAATGTATCTTTTTTGGTATCATATATTATATCTTAGTGGCATTCCACCATTTTAGTTTCCCAATTTAGTAGATGACAAAAATGAAATTATGCTGTTAAACATCTAAATTTCAGTTGGTTATATTTGCAAAAGTCCCTGGAAATTAGTAATTTAAAGGAAAAGTTTGGCGACTTTTCTCCATGAAAACTACTACTTCCAAGGACTTGGTCAAAGTTAACCAAATTCTCCCGATTATGCAAGAGCATTTTGGACAAAGTATGAATCTGGCCCGCATAAAACTCATGGCGATGCTCCTTCACGCGTTGTGTGTGGTGCAGACCGTCAGTCTTCAGAAGCTGGCTGCGGCTATGCCCACCTCGGTGGAGAGGGATTCCAATCTTCGACGCCTGCAAAGGTTCTTTGCCCATTATGCCCTTGACCTCGACATCATCGCACGCATGATATTCTCGCTGCTGCCCGTCAAGACGGAACTTGTGTTGAGCATGGACCGTACCAACTGGAAGTTCGGGGAGTTCAACATCAACATACTGATGCTGGGCGTGACATACAAAGGTATCGCCTTTCCGCTGATTTTCAGCCTTCTTCCTAAACGGGGCAATTCCAATTGGGAGGAACGCAGGAAAATCATGGAGCGGTTCATTCGCCTTTTCGGACAGGACTGCATTGATTGCCTGGTCGCCGACAGGGAGTTTATCGGAAAGGAATGGATCGGATGGCTGAACAACAGACACATCCGGTACTACATCCGTATCCGGCAGAACTTCTGGATTGTGAGGCCTTCCACCGGCAAGCGGATACGTGCATGGTGGCTCTTCAATGACCTCAGGGTGGGACAGGAGAAGTTTTACCATAAACTCTTCCTTCATAAGGGTGAATATGTCTATCTTGCCGGGAGCCGGATCAAGAACTCCGACGGAATCCCCGAATTGCAGATCCTCATATGCTTCAACCGTCCCCAGGATGCACTCATGGCCTATAAAAAACGCTGGGAGATCGAGACGGCCTTCAAAGCCATGAAATCCTCCGGCTTCAACATCGAGGACACCCATATGCGCGACATGGAGCGCATCGCAAGACTTGTGGCGATGGTGTGCGTGGCTCTTGTATGGGCGTATCTCGTTGGTGAACATAAGGATATGAATATTAAACCGATAAGAAATCTGAAACATGGAAGAAAGGCAAAGTCGTTGGTCAAGTATGGTTTGGAAGAAATTGCGACCATACTCATGCGACCGACTTATACCCCTAAATTCGATGTTTTCAGATTTTTGTCATGTCGTACTTAAATGATGGGGTCTTCATCAAATCATTCTTGTCGCAAATATTTTTATGAAATAATGCAGAGTTTAACTAATGCTTTATTAGATGCAATAGATGATTAAGAAAAATTTTGGGATGAAAAGTAAGCAATCGTATAATTGTATGAAATGGATAGTATTTAAAAGATGGTAATAATAGAGCGAAGGCACATTTTAATTGGCCTTTAAATAATTGCTTTATTGCGGTTGGACTATTAATCAAAAAATATTTTCTGCAGGCTTGACCAGCAGGTGAATGCTTGAAAATTTCGGCCATATAACGGTAAGATTTTAAAGTAGGTATGCGTAAATCAGCAAATAATTTATTGGACAAACCGTTAGCGTGAATACGATATATGCTCATTAGTGAAGGGAATCCATATGCTTTGCCTAAATACATACAGGACAAAATTAGAGGAAGATCTCCGAAGTTTATATTCGCATTGAGTGTTGATTTATAAATATCAGAATCCAGTATTTCCTGACGAAAAAGCATAGATGCAGTAGGTGGTTGATAGCCGTGAATACAGTCTTCGGGGAAGTATTCTCTTTCTGTAAAATTGCTATATAGTTTATCTGGCTTGCTTCCGTCTTCGTAGTGCACTATGGCATTGTGGAAGCAAAGGGTATAATCCGGATGTGCCTCCAAGAAGTCTACCTGCTTCTGCAGTTTGTTCGGGTCGGTCCAATAGTCGTCTCCCTCGCAGAGGGCTATATATTTACCACGCAATGCCGGTAATATCGTTTGATTTATGTGGTCTCCATCAGGCTTAGAAAATAAATTCTCTTTCTCTAATAGAGGTTTGATAATGTTAGGGTATTTTTCTGCATATTCCGTGATGATTGCAGCGGTGCTATCTGTGGAGGCATCATCATGGATTATTACTTCATACCGGAAATTGGTTTTCTGCATCACAAATCCATCAAGCGCCTGACGGATGAATTTTTCATGATTATATGCAAGGCATTTGACAGATACCATCACGGGTCGCTTGTCTGTCTCATTTGCAAAAAGCTCCTCGATACTCCCTATATTTTTGAATTGATTACCGCTCATAAGAATTTGTCATGTATTATTGACAGAAATCAGAATAACGACCCCATAAAACAGCAAATGGCTCATCATTCATCTCTTTTTTCATATCCAGTAATGCTTTTATCCATGAATATTGAGGATGCCAGTTCATGAGTTTTCGTGCTTTACTTGAGTCTAAAAGATTTTGAGGAGTATTCGGTTTCTCTGGACAATATATCTTTTTTGATTTTTTATCTGCCGGGTTAAATACTTCAATTATACCATCAATTTGATCCTCTAATGTATAAGGCCGGTCTCCAGAGAGATTAAAATATCCTTCCACATCACTTTTAATCGCACATTCAACAGCCTTTGTGAAGTCCTTGATGTAGAGCAATTCTTTCTTGCGAGTAGCATTGCCCCACACTTCTACTGTTTCACCATTCATTGCCTTTTGTTGAATGAATCGCCATGGAAGCATTTTTTTTATCCCATTTAAAGAATAGTAAGGATTTGGTTGGTAACCATAAACAGTTAAATGACGAAACACACAACTGGATATTCCTGCTGAATATTTGTAACTCTCCAAAATATCTGCTGCTGCTGTTTTTGCTATTGCATATATTGCATGGTCTCCTCCGTCTTTGGGGAATGAACGTGGAGCATCATCCGGAACAGGATTGTCTGTGCCGAAGAATGCACAAACGTCAGAAGGTGTAGTATTAAAAATGACACGTTTGCATTGTGTGGAATTTTTTAGCCATTCGCACAGATTAACCATGCCCACTACAATACTTTGGATATAAGGCATTGGTTTTGCGTCTGCATGAGCGGGCATTGTTCCTGCAAGATGCACAACGGCATCTATGTCAGTTGGAAGATTTGAATATGAATTCTCATTTTCAAGCGCAAAGCCACCAATATAATGGATATTTTTTGTGGTAAAAAAACCATTGTCTGATGTCCTATGTCCAACAGCAACTATTTCATATCCCAACTCTTTGAGATGTAGTGCGGTATAAGCCCCTAGATGACCTGTAGCACCGAATACTAATATCTTTTTTACCATAATTATGATTTTTATTAAATTTTAGTAATTGTTAATCAATATTTAATACGAAGGCTTATTTGAGTGCGGATGGATTGCAGTGTGTTTTCGAGGGTGTCGGCGTTTTCGAAGCGGAGGACTAATGTGCCGATGGCGTCGTTGGCGCCACGGAAGGCGTGGATGCGATCGCCGGGTTTTACCCAGAGGTCTTTCTCAACTACATTCTCTGCTATATCATCTGAGATTTGCAATCCTTCGAAAATACCATCTTCTTCGGAGTGAAGTACTACTTCTGCCCAGTGACCGTTGAGGGGATTTTGCTTTAACTCAAACGGGATGCCAAGGGCGGCTTTTACGGCGGCCATTATCATGTCGGTGCCGGTGGCATAGCGCGTCATGGCGGCTAAGCGGTTGCCTCCGCCTCTTGGAGAGACTTCCATTATGTAGGGTTTGCCGTCGGTGCCTATGCGGGTCTCGATGTTATAGATGGAGGTGCCGAGGTGCAGGAGGTCGGCGAGTCGCTGGAGTTCGGCTGACAGATATGCCTCCTCTTCTTCGGTGAAGGTGGATGGCCAACTGTAGGCGCTAGGCGTGTAAGGATTTTCGGCTTCGCTGTCGAAACGCTGGGCGGAGAATGTGGTCACTATGAATTTGCCATCTACGGTGAAGCTGTCGGAGTCGGATGAACAACCGCGCTTCTCGATGAATTGCTCGATGATTACATTGCCGGATATGGAGTTTCCCAATGCATGGGCAAAGGCGTGCTCAAGTTCCTCTTCTGAGTCGATTCTTGTCACTCCCTTGCTGCCGGCGGAGTCGGTGGGCTTTACTATGAGCGGGAATCCGAATCGCTTGATATCTTTCTTTGCTTCTTCGCAGGTTTTGTAACTGCCGGAGAGGGGGACGTTGAAGCCGTGGTCTGTAAGGAATTGGCGGAAGAGGTCTTTGTTCTGGAGAATCCTGACGTTGTCATAACTGCCGGCGAAGGGTAGCCCCATCTTTTCAGCTACATAGGAGGCGGTGACTACACCGGGGTCTACGGCGAAGGACATGATGCCGTCGATGTGCAGTTGACGGGCAAGGTTCAGAATTTCTTCTAGCTCCACAATGCTGAGGTAGTGGTGTTCATCGGAGTATTTGTGGGCTATGTTGCCGGGGACGTTGTCGACTGTGATGACGTGGACACCGAGCTGGTGGGCGCTTTCTATCACGGGGATTAGATAGCGCAGTCCGCCTAATAGCATTAATTTCTTTTTTTGCATGGCAAGGGAGTTTTTTGACAGGAGAACAGGAGGAACAGGAGGTTGTTACTTATGTTCTACTGTTCTCCTGTCCAAAAGATTTATCGCTTCTCCTGTCGCTATTCGCGAAACGCAAGCGTTCCGCCGCTCAACCGGCCGCCCGCTCTCGCTGGACGGCCCGCAGCGGCCTTTTATGGTTCTACTGTTCTCCTGTCCAAAAGATTTATCGCTTCTCCTGTCGCTATTCGCGA
>CAJLTZ010000035.1 GCA_905209725.1 uncultured Muribaculaceae bacterium | reverse complement strand
TGAGGCACATCTGCGACCCCTGCGTTAACATTTTTTGTGGGATGGGGTCTAAGTTCCCGCAATAGGGCTGTTTGCTGGTTTTTATGAATATGTAAATAGTCAGGATTTTTTTCTACGCTCTATTTCCTCTTTGATACGAGCCGCCTCTTCATAGTCCTCATTTTCTGCAGCACGCTGCATGTCTTCGGCAAGTTGTTCGAGAGTCTTAAGTTTCATGTCGCTGTCAAGACTCACGCGTTCGCGATTATTCTTTCTGGATTTTGGGCGGGAGATCTTATCTTCATCGTCCCCGGCACCACGCTGTTCGCCCGGATCGAATCCGGCCTCTTCCAGCACCTTCCATGAAGTATAGATGGGAGCGCCCACTCTGATTGCCAGTGCTATGGCATCGGATGAACGTGAGTCGATTCGCCGTTCGGTGGTGCCGTCGCTGAAAAGGAGTTCGGCGGCAAATACCCCCGACGGAAGGCGGCGGATCATCACCTCATGCAGCGAGATTCCAAACGCTGAAAGTGTATTGGCCATCATGTCGTGGGTGAGCGGGCGGGGTGTCACCACCTCCTGAAGTTTGCACTCGATGGCTTGGGCCTCCGGATAGCCTATCACGATGGGTATCCGGCGAGTTCCTCCGGCCTGCTGCAATATCACGGCATATACGCCCGATTCTATCTGATTATATGTGATTCCTACTAATTCAAGTCTGCATTTTTCCATGGTCAGTTGCTTTCATTTATTCTGTGCGTCCATGATGTTTCGCCGGAAGCGAGATCATGCCCGACCCGAGGCACAGCGAATTGTCGGGTGTATATATAATGACATATTGTCCAGGTGCTATTCCCTGCACATCTTTATCTGATTCCACAAGATATCCTCCATCCTCATTGCGCTTTATCCAGCCCTGGAAGAATTCCGGTGCGTGGCGCGTCTTGAATGAAATCCGGAATCCCTTGCGCGGATCCTCCTCTTCGAGAAAACTGATTTTATTCTCAAAGGGAGAGAGTGTGATCCAGTGCATCTCCTCCACAAGGATATGGCGGCCATATTGCTTGCGGGTGTCATAGCCGTTGCTTACGTAAATCACATTGTCGCGCACATTCTTCCTGACCACAAACCAAGGCCCTCCGCTCAAGCCGAGTCCCTTGCGCTGGCCTATGGTGTAAAACCAGTATCCACGATGTGTGCCAATCTTTTTGCCGGTCTCAATCTCAATCACAGGTCCAGGGCGGCTGCCAAGCTGGCGTTCCAAAAAGTCGGAGTAGTTGATCTTGCCTAAGAAGCAGATTCCCTGGGAGTCTTTTCTTGAGGCATTTGGCAGATTTACCTCCTTGGCCATAAGGCGCACCTCGCTCTTGGGATATTCCCCTAAGGGGAAGAGCAGGTGACTAAGCTGCTCATAGGAAATCTGGGCGAGGAAGTCGGTCTGGTCTTTTACTGCATCGGCGGCCGTGGCAAGCCAGTATTTGCCGTCGATCTCACGGATGGAGGCGTAATGGCCTGTGGCCACCTTGTCATAATCCTTGCCCCAGCGCTCTTCGAAGTAGCCGAATTTGATGAGCTTATTGCACATCATGTCGGGATGGGGGGTAAGTCCCTCCTTCACAGTGCGCAGCGTATATGCCATCACACTCTGCCAATATTCCTCATGGAGCGAGACCACCTTAAGCGGCAAGCCATATTTTGCAGCGATGAGGGTGCACATCTCGATGTCCTCCTCAGCCGTGCAGCCGTCCTCTCCGGTGTCGCTTCCGATGCGGATATAATAGAGGTGCAGTTCGTGACCCTGCCGTGAAAGCAGGTCCACCACCACGGCGCTGTCGACGCCTCCTGATATCAATACTGCTATCTTCATGCCTGCTTGTTATACCTCCTCAAGTTCTGTTTCGCTTGCGTTGTCGGCGTGAAGGATATGCAGCGACAGATAATAGTCGCAGGATATCTTGCCCGGTCCCACGAGCATGATGAAGAAATAGATGCCCATGAACATCATGGGAAGATACACCGGCTGGTTCCATCCGAGCATGTAATGCGATGTGCCGGGAATATTGGCCAGCAACATGCATTCGGCTATCAGCATTGCCACAAATGGTGGCACCACCATCCAGCGCGTGCAGAAACCGATCATTATGCAGAAACTGCAGAAGATTTCCACAAATATGAGTAGTCCGGCAGCCGACTCCGCCCCAATCAGCGATAAAGAGGGAAACGTGGCCACAGTCTGTGAGAATTCGATCCACTGACGCACGCCAAACTGCAGCATCATTATCCCCACGAACATACGCAGAAACAGACGCCCCATATTGGTATATGAGTAGCCTGTGGTGCGGATGTAAAGTTTTTTTAATATGTCCAACATCTTGTAAATCTTATTGAATTGATTCCGCCACAGCCTTCGCAATCGCCATTGCGGCTTCGGCATCGGTGATGTTTTTGGCGGCAATCTTTCCCTTGTCGTCAATCACATAGAGGCAGGGTGTGGTGCGGATATCGTAAAGGTCGGTGATATCCTCATTCGTTCCGAAGTGCCATTTGTCAGGATATCCTTCGAATTCCTTTTCCCAGCCCTCCTCAGGCGAAGGATTGATGAAAAGCACATTTACAGCACCTTTGTCGACCAATGTGTTGAAACCGACATTTGTGTCAAGTTTCAGCTTGGCCTGCCGGCACTCGTCGCAGTCGGGGTTGCCGAATTCTATTACAGTAATAACGCCGTTGGGGTAGAAATGTGCTTTCGAGCCTTGGGGTGTGGTGTATTCAAAGTCTTTCGGAGTGGTTCCCACAAGCGAGTTGCGGAGCAGTTCTGCCTGATAGCGATAGCGTTCCTTGCGCTCCTTCTTTATCCCCTTGTTGGCAATCAAGGCGTCGAGAAAACGGAGATATAGCTGGTCGTTCCAAACCGAGGCACGCGGCCCGTAAAGGTTCTCCTCTGCGGCCTTGGTGAATTGCAGCAGAAGCGTCGGATTTTTGGCGAGTTTCTGAAGCAACGCATCCATTGAGGCGTTCGATTTGGCCTCATCGGCAAAACGCATCGGGGTGAGATACACTTCAAGAGCGTGATTCAGAGCGTTCTGGTCCACAGTGGATTTCCCTTTGAAATCGAATGGACTCCAAAACGCGTCCATCAGATAGTTCGACTTCTCCTTGAGGCCCTGGATGCTGTCGGGTGCAACAGGATATTCAAAAAGGGGCTGAATCAGGATTGTATCCGCGCTGGCTGGAGTGGATATACCCATTAAGGCGGATATGGCAATCGCGCTGATGGATAAAATGTGTTTAGTTCTAATCATTTTCAATTATTATGTGAGGAAACGCCCAATAGTTAATCACGCGGATTTTCTTCCAGATAGCCTCTGATGCCATGAGTCCAGGCGCGGTAGCCAAGGCCGTTGAGGTGTAGGCCGTCGTTGGTGAATTCGCGTTTGAGATGGCCGTTATAGTCGGCGAGGAACGGCCAAAGGTCGATATATTTGGCATCATTTTCCTCTGCGATTCTCTTTATGCACTTGTTGAGTTCCACCACCGTGCGTTCCCTTCCTGTAAGATTACGGTAGCGGTGGAAATCATTATTGATCGGCATCACAGACTGTACGTATAATTCCGTTTCAGGGCTTTGTGTGCGGATTTTCTTCACGAGTCGCTCATAGCGCTCGGAAAGCTGGCCCACAGAAAGACCGTGGCTCACGTCGTTGATGCCAATCAGAAGGAATATTTTGCGGGGATGGCTGGAGGTGACCTGCTCGAGGCGTTTCTCCACGCCGGTGATTACATCGGATGAGATACCACGGTTTTTCACATCGCCGCGATTGAAGAGTTCATTGAATTCACCGCCGTCGGTGATGGAGTTTCCAAGAAACACTATATCGTTCTCTTCAATGGGAAGCACGCTGAAGAGGCTTACCTTGCGGTCCCAATATTCGTCGGCTTTGCAGGTGATGGGGGTGAGACCGGAAGCCACGGCCGCCAATGCGATGGCAGCGGTGAAGATCGTTCTCCGGCAGCTTCTGAGTTTTATTGTATTCATTATGATATCTCTTTTAATGTATGTGAATTTCATTTTTGAGGGGCTATTGTGCTTATTCACTCTTTTCATTTCTCTGGTGAAACTCTGCAAGACGTTGGATAGGCTGTCTGAGGATTTCGCCGCAGGTGAGTCCATGTCTTTGCAGCGCTTCCCGCAGATACTTTCTGAAATGGAAAGCCACTGACCCCACAAAGGCCACGGGCACCTCCCTTGCCCCGTGATAGCCGAGCAGATTATTGGTGATGAAAAGATTGAATGAGTCTGCCACCAGCTCTTCCATTCCTTCTGCATCAATATGCTCAAGAATGAATGGCGCCAGGCTTCCAAGGAAACCACCGGGGGCAGGTTTGCGGTAGACCTCTTCAATCACCTTAGGAAGACTAAGCGCATATTCCGCTTCGAATTCCTTAAGAAGAGAGGAGGGGAGACGTCTTTTATATAAAGCGTTAAGGAGTTGCTTGCCAAGATAAGCTCCGCTTCCTTCATCGCCAAGAATGCACCCCATCGGCGGGATATTGTCGATGATGGAAGTTCCGTTGTAAAGGCAGGTGTTGGAGCCGGTGCCTAAGATGCATGCGATTCCCGGTTGATTGCTGAGCAGTGCACGGGCCGCTCCCAGCATGTCGGAGTTGGCTTCGGCGGAGGCACACTTGAATTCCTCTTTGAGAATCGCCGCAATATGGCTGCATATCATAGGATTGCCGCATCCTGCGCCATAGAGATAAACTGTGACGGGCGCGAAATCTTCTGATTTGCTGACAGCTTCCGCCAATGCCTCGCGAATCCGCGTGTCGGGACAGGTGGAGGCGTTGAATCCCTGCGACGTGAATCCCTGCGAGAGAGGGCCGTCGGCGCCGACAGCCATCCAGTCGGCCTTCGTGGAGCCCACGTCGGCAATCAGAATGGTATCAATCTCCGGAGTGTTTTTTTCTATGGTCTTTGCACGATTATTCCGCATAAGTGCAAAAATAATGATAATTTAGCACAACCGCAACTATGCCAATGAAAAAAATAGCGTTAAACTATTTTAGAAGATGCATTATTTCTTTTTATTGAGGAGGGAGAGGAATTTAGCAGCGCGGTAAATATGCCGGTTGAGCGTCAGTGGATAAAGGATGCTGTTGCGGGTGTTGATATCTCCGATTTCGGCATATTTGGTCACATGTCGCTTTCGGGTGTCGGCAATATTGTCGAGAAATTTGAGGAGCGATTCATCCAGCTGTGCTGCCGTGGCGCTCAATCCGTTGGCTGCACGGAGCATGGCGAGATATTCGGCAGGATCGTGGTCAATACGCTTCAATGCGGAGATGAATGATTCGATGGAGTCATAGTCCTCCACATTAATGAAAGCGTCGGGATTGAAGTCGCGTTTAGCCAAATCGCAGCCCCAGTAGATGGGCACGGTGTTGGCGGCTAAGGGCTCCATGATTTTTTCGGTGACATAACCGTCGACGATGGTGTTTTCGAGAGCGAGATTGAATTTGTAACGGCTTATGAACTGATGCTTGTCGTCTACGCGTCCACCCACATTATTGCGGTAGGCGCCTCCGAATGCCACGGGTTTGTAATTGTCTACGGCGTTGATGATTTTGAGGCGTTTGGGATGGCAGTTGGCGGCATTGCTCATCACTACGCTGCAGAATTGCCGCCCCAGAGCCTCAGAGTCTGTGATTGGTGCGGGATTAATGGCCAGCGGAGCCTGCTCGAAAAGCATGAATAGGGGATAGCGCAGATTGCGCGATCCGCACGAATAGGGATAATGGGTTATGGCATAATCGCATTCATTTAAATTGGGGAAATCGTTTTCCCCTGAATAATACACCTTCAGGCAATCATATTTATAATGTTCAAAGCCGTCGCAGCGGGAATAGAACAGGATGTCTGGCACCTCATCGCTCTGGGAATCAAGCACCGTGACATTATGATGGATGCGGAGAATATTGGTGAACTTATTGTCTTCCGGATTGAGCGACGGCCAGAAGTTAACGAATTTGATTGTTATATGGGAGGAATGCGACATTGCGAAATTTTTTGTAAAGATAATAAAAAAGGCCGGATCTGCGAAAGATCCGGCCGGGAGTTGGAATTATCTATTCTTATTTGGCTTCTGCGGAAGTGTTTCAGAAGGGTTCGTATTCGTCGTCGCCAATCACATTGCGGAGCTCGGAGCAGCCCTCAAGACGAAGGTCGGTGAGCATCTCGTTGTTGGTTACGTTAACCACGGTCAGCATCGGGTCGAATGTGAGGTCGAGGGTGACGAGCTGGTTGTTGGCCACATTCACGCGCTGCAGGTAAGACTGGTTGGAGAGTGTGAGGGTGGTAAGGTCGTTCCAGGCGAGGTTTACGAATCCGAGTGTCGGGGCCTGATTTACGGTGAAGGATGTGAGGTCGTTATAGGGAGCCCATACATCTACAAGGTTCTTGCAGTCGTTGATGGCGAGCTGGGTCATATGGTTGTCGCTGCAGAGGAGTGTGCTCAGAGCGGGAAGACACTGCACATAGAGTTTCTGAATCTTGTTGTTGCCGATACTCAGGTTCTGGAGGTTAACGAGTCCCTGCAGTTCGATGCCGGTCAGATCGTTGAACGCAGCGTAAAGCGTATTAAGGTTCTGGCATCCGGCCACTGCGAGCTGCTCGAGGCGGTTGCTGTTTACGTTCAGATATTTGAGGTTGGCAGCGTTTGTAACGTCAAGCTCCACGAAAGCATTGCCTGAAAGATTCAGTCTCTGAAGGAGAGGCACAGCGCCGAGATTGATAGAGCTCAGTGCGTTGCGGTTCAGACGAAGAATCTGAAGCTGCGGGCAGTTCTCGATGTCAACGTTGGTAAGACGGTTGCGGCCGGCGTTCAGTTCTACGAGCGCGGGATTGTTCGTCACAGTAAGTGAGGTCAGGCGGTTGCCGGTGACATCTATTTTGCGGAGGGCCTTAAAACCGGAGAGAACCAGCGGTCCGCCGAGCTCACGGTTCTTCAGGGAAATTTCCGTGATGTATCCGTTTTCCACCACCACATCTTTCGATGCAAGAAGTGATTCCACGGTGGGTGCCTTGAGAGCGACGCCGTTGCTTACCCCTTTACCCGATGTCTGTTCAAGGAATTTCTGCAGATTTTTCTGCTCTGCTTTGTTCAGATTCTGGGCGAATGCTCCTGAAACTGCGAGCAAAGCCGCCATGAATATTGCGATTCTTTTCATAACTCTTATTTTTCTTGATTGATGTTTTTTACCTAATTGTTATTTACCATGTCATCAGAGTCATGCCTTACTTTTTTTTGCCTCCATCGCATTGCGGTCTCGGCGATTCGGTTTGTGTTTCATAGTTTTAGTGTGGAATCAAATTCCGGTGACCTATACAACCGTAAGTCAGGTTGACTTTCTTCTGTGTTTACTATATTAACATTTATCCTTAAATAATGTTTAAGATTCTTTGAAAATGTTTTTGTCAAAATGCTTTTATCCCAAATCCCGTAATTCTCAGGTGTGGGTTTCAGAGTTGGCAGTGGCGGCTGAGGATTTCTTGAACGAGTTCTCATCGCGAAGGAGCTGGTGAAACACATTTTCTTCAGTTATTACGTCAGGTTTATCTTCAAGGTCCTGCCGGAGGGCTGCCTCATCGTTCTGGTCGGTATTGAACGACCCCGAAAAGATATGGCTGATGCCGAGAAGGATCAGCACCATCACTCCCAAAATCACAATTACAGCGACTACTTGAAGCATTGACATTACCCTATTTTTTTTCGTAATTTTTTATTTTATAACACTTTGTAAAGGCTTATTGTTCATTCAAGACCGTTAATGCTCTTGGCAAAAAACAATCAGGCCGCTCTTCGATATTCGGAGAACGGCCGTGATATTCAACTGCTTCAGCCCATTATCATCAGTTTGTCGAATGTCATCTGTCTTTTGCCTTAATGCTCGCGTTGAGAGCGTAGGTTCCTATTTCGGCGCCGGCGGGCAGTGCATTCTTGTCGGCCACCACATGCACGTCATAGTCGATTGCAGCTGTGGCAGGCGTCTTGTCTTCCTGCAGAAGATCGAACACGAGGTCCAGATCAAATTCGCCTATTTTCAGATTGGAGGTGGGAAGGCTGAGCCCGAAGGGTGAAATAGGACTCACGATAAATGATATGCCGTCAAGAGCATAAGTCACGCTGTAGATAGTGGCCCGGCTACCGTTTCCTTTCACTGAGACGCCATCCACACGGAGCGTGTCGCCCTGCACTACATATATGTCATCGCCGTCGACAACAGCCACATTGCTCACGGTCACCGTGACATCGACGTTGGGAAGATCGTCATCGTCGTGGCAGGAGGCAAGCATGCACAGTGGCAACAGGAACAAGAGATAAAGCAATTTCTTCATAATATTAAATGTGATTATTGTTTCGGTCTTTCAATGCTTAGAACGAACAAGCACCCTAATCGGTTCATTCGAGTGCATATAATAGTGCATATAATAATGAGTGTAGGGAATAGAAACAGGAAGAGCGCACCCTGAGGCACGCTCTTCTATGTTTTAAGCATGATTCCTTATTAAAAGGAGTGGATATGAATCCGGTTTCTCTTATTTGGTTTTTTCGAGAAGGTAGGGATTGTATTCGCCCCATTTGTCGATGGGAGGCATGATTCCGAGAGATATCACTTCGTCGCGGAGAGCGCAGAGGTGCTTGTAGCTTTCCTCGAGTTCGGCGTTCTCTTTAGCAGTTCCTTCCACGGGACGGAATGTTACACCATCCTTGGAGATAGTGGTCTCCATGGCCATCATGATGTTGTGGAACTTGTCATCGTTGACATAAACGCCAGCGGGCCAGCGGAATGCCGGGCCACCCATAGCGGCAGCGATCATCTCGATGGAGAGATAAGCGGGGCTCTGGAATGAGCTGCGGCCGCGGAGGTCGATGATGTTCTTGCCACCCTGGATCACGCGGACCTTCATGGCCTCCCAGTCCTCCTTGGGAAGTTTGCCCTCTTCGATGAGAGTGGTAAGGGGTGTGCCGTCAACCATCACTGTGCTGGCGAATACAGCCATCTGCTCGCCGTGGCCGCCGTATGTGCGGGCATTGACCACCTTGTCCGGGTCGATCTTGAAATATTTTGCGAGCTCGTTGCGCAGACGTGTGCTGTCAAGAGCGGCAAGTGTGGTGACGCAAGAAGGCTTAACGCCGGAATAGAGAAGCGTTACAAGACCTGTGATGTCGGCGGGGTTGAAGATCACCACGATGTGCTTTACATCGGGGCAATATTTACGTACGTTCTTGCCGAAATCCTCAGCAATCTGGGAGTTGCCGCGGAGGAGGTCCTCACGGGTCATGCCGGCTTTACGGGGTGCACCACCCGACGATACGATGTATTTGGCACCTGTGAAGGCTGTTTCGATATCATCGGTGTAGGTGATGTTTACACCTTCGAAACCGCACTGAAGAAGCTCCTCAGCCACGCCCTCGAGTCCCTTTGCATAGGGATCATAAAGGCAGATGTTCGGGGTGAGGTGCATCATGATGGCTGTCTGAGCCATGTTGGATCCGATCATGCCGGCTGCTCCAACAATAAGAAGTTTTTCGTCGGTTAAGAATTCCATAATTCTTTATAAAATTTGGGTTTATTTGGTTGTTTTTGAGTTCATACATCAGTGCCCGCCGGGTCGCCGGGCTTGGGGGCTTTCCATTTCCCCCGGCCCTTTTTATACGCTCTGCGGAACTCCTTTGTTCTTTTAAGACGCAAATATAAATATTTTTTATTACTTTTGCAGATAGTTTAAGGAAAAATTTCTTGAATTATTTTTCAAGGCTCTTTCCTGAGGGGGGAATATTGAATCCGGAGAATTGGAAGGTGCAATATAATGGCTAAGACAAAGACGGCATATTTTTGTAATAACTGCGGCTATGAATCGGCAAAGTGGCTTGGGCAATGTCCTTCCTGCCGCGAATGGAACACATTCGTGGAGGAACGTGTCTCAGTGTCGAAGGGAAAGTCGGAGCGCGGTCTTGTGAAGAGCAGCCGCCCGGTGCCCCTCTCCGAGATTGAGGTCACCGACGAGATGCGCATCAAGATGCCATCGTCGGAGCTCAACCGAGTGCTCGGCGGAGGACTGGTGGCCGGAAGCCTCACGCTGATCGGCGGCGAACCGGGCATCGGCAAGTCGACCTTGCTGCTTCAGAACATCCTTTCCATCCGCGGACGAAAAATCCTCTATGTGTCAGGCGAGGAGAGTGCCTCCCAGTTGCGCCTCCGCGCCGACCGTCTCGGCAAAGTGGCCGACAACACGTTTATTCTCTGCGAAACGAGTCTTGACGCCATCTTCACACAAATTGAGAATGTGAAGCCCGACATGGTGGTGGTGGATTCGATTCAGACCATAATGAGTTCGGAAATCGAGTCGGCACCGGGGAGTGTGTCGCAGGTGCGCGAATGTGCCGCCTCGCTTCTTCGCTATGCAAAGGAGAGCGGTGTTCCCGTGATTCTTGTGGGGCATATTAATAAGGATGGAGCAATCGCCGGGCCGAAGGTGTTGGAGCATATCGTCGACACGGTGCTCCAATTTGAGGGCGACCGCCAGTATCTTTACCGTATTCTGCGCTCCATAAAAAATCGATTCGGTTCCACATCGGAAATCGGCATCTATGAGATGGCGCGTGCCGGGCTGCGCGAGGTGAAGAATCCCTCAGAGATGCTTCTTTCGGAAAACCGAGAGGAGGAGATGAGCGGCATCGCCATCGGCGTGATGGTGGAGGGTGTGCGTCCTTTTCTGGTGGAGGTGCAGGCTCTGGTCTCTTCGGCTGCTTATGGCACGCCACAGAGAAGCGTGACCGGATACGACCAGCGCAGGCTTAACATGCTGCTTGCCGTGCTTGAGAAAAGAGCTAAGTTCCGCCTTGGACAGAAAGACGTGTTCCTCAATATCGCCGGAGGACTGAAGGTGACCGACCCCGCGCTTGATATGGCGGTGGTGGCAGCAGTGATGTCGTCGAATTTCGATGTGAGCATCCCGCGCCGTGCGGCTTTCGCTGGCGAAGTGGGCCTGTCAGGTGAAATAAGAACGGTGACCAGAATGGAGAGCCGTGTGGCTGAGGCCGAAAAACTCGGTTTTGAAAAAATCTTCATCCCCAAGGGCAACCTCCGGGGGTCGAAAGATAATTACAAGATAAAAATAGTAGAGGTGGGACGCGTGCACGACCTGCTGCGGGCCCTCTTCGACAATTGAACATACACCATACATAAATATGGATGAACTGAATGAGAACGTCACGGAGACTGGCTCTAAGCCGAATCCCGTGATAGAATATGAGAAAGTGAATGTCTACCGTGCCGAACGGCTCGTGCTAAAGGACGTGGACATCAACATAGAGGAGGGAACGTTTCATTATCTTGTGGGACGTGTGGGCAGCGGCAAGAGTTCGCTGATGAAGACAATGTATGCCGATGTTCCCCTCACTGAGGGAGAGCGGGCTAAGGTGCTCGATTTTGACCTGATGTCAATAAAGCGCAAGCAGATTCCGTTTCTGCGCCGCAACGTTGGAATCGTGTTCCAGGATTTCCAGCTTCTGCAGGACCGTTCGGCGGCATCGAACCTTAGATTCGTGCTCGAGGCCACAGGCTGGAAAAGCAAGGGTGAGATTGCCGACAGGATAGAGGAGGTGCTCGGACTTGTAGGAATGGCCAACAAAAGCTATAAGATGCCCCACGAATTGAGTGGAGGCGAGCAGCAGCGCGTGGTGATAGCCCGCGCCCTGCTCAATAGCCCGAAGCTTATTCTCGCCGACGAGCCCACCGGCAACCTTGACCCGCAGACCGGATATCAGATTGTGGACCTGCTCCACCGTCTATGCCATGAACAGGGCACTGCCGTGCTAATGGCTACCCACAATCTGCAGATGACTGAAGACTTCCCTGCGCCATCGCTCAGATGTGAGGAAAAACGCTTAATTGCCGGTTGAAGACTTGCAGATTGATGAAAAGCGGGGATGCAACCCATGAAAAAAGTGTTTTTCAGCATTAAAAGTTTCTAAATTCTGAAATATTGAATATCTTTGCACGATAACTCCGGCGAGCCATCCTCCGAAGGCGTCGGAAAGTCCCGGAAAGGGATGCCCGAAATGGGAAATGATGGCATAAGGAGAACTTACAAACAAGAAGGATACTAATACCAAAATACGCTTAAAATGGCAGAAATGAAAGAAAAATTGTTTGACATGTTTTCGCCCGTGTCCACCGAGGAGTGGAAGGCGAAGATTACTGCCGACCTGAAAGGTGCCGATTTCGACAGGAAATTGGTGTGGCGCACCAAGGAGGGTTTCAATGTACAGCCCTTCTATCGCAGAGAGGATCTTACAGGTCTTCCCGCGCTTGATTCACTTCCCGGAGAATTTCCCTATCTCCGCGGCACGCGTGACAACAACGACTGGATCGTGCGTCAGGCAGTGCGCGGCGAGACTCCTGAGGAAATGAACGACCATGCGCTGCATATCCTCAACCGTGGTGTGGAGTCGCTCGGCATCAAACTTTGCCGCAAGATGGATCCCGCCGAACTTGGCAAGGTGCTCAAGGGCATCGACCTCAAGAAAGTGGAGATTAACGTGGACTGCTGCCCCGGATGTGCAGTGGCTGTGGCCAAGGAGCTTGTGAAACTCATCAAGGAGGCCGGCGCCGTGGAGGAATTCCGCGGTTCCATAGGTTATAATCCTTTCAAACGCTATCTCAAGCATGGACTTCCCTTCCCCAAGGATGCAGTGGAAGAGGGCAAGGCTCTCTATGAGACTGTTAAGGAAGTGAAGAATCTGCGCTGCTTCGCTGTGGACAGTTATCTTTTCTGCAACGCAGGTGCATATATCACTCAGGAGCTCGGCTACGCTCTGGCATGGGGTGCTGAATGGCTCGACATGATGACCGAGGCCGGCCTTACCGCTACAGAAGTGGCTTGCCGCGTTAAATTCAACATGGGCATCTCCTCGAATTATTTCATGGAGCTGGCCAAATTCCGTGCTGCCCGTATGCTTTGGGCTGAAATCGTCAAGGCTTACAATCCCGAGTGCGACTGCGCATGCAAGATGTGGGTTCACGCCGTGACAAGCCGTTTCAACCAGACTCTCTATGATTCGCACGTAAATCTTCTGCGTTCGATGACAGAGACAATGAGTGCCGCTCTTGCAGGAGTCAACTCTATCGAGACCCTTCCCTTCGACGAATGTTACGAGCGTCCCGATGAATTCAGCGAGCGCATCGCACGCAACCAGCAGTTCCTGCTCCGCGACGAGTCTCACCTCAACAAGGTGGTCGACCCCGCAGGCGGTTCCTATTATATAGAGACCCTTACCGCCTCCATCGCTGCTCAGGCATGGAAGGTATTCAATGAGGTAGAGGACAATGGCGGATTTGCCGCAATGCTTGCCAAGGGCGAGATCCAGGGCAAGGTAAATGAGAGCGGCGTTAAGCGTCATCTCGACGTGGCTTGCCGCAAGGAAAGCCTCCTCGGCACTAACCAGTTCCCCAACTTCAACGAGATGGAACTTGACAAGGTAAAAGAATGCTCCTGCTCATGCGGATGCTCCGAGGAAGTGGCCGACGGTGCCGTGACAAGCCTCAATTTCGACCGCGCAGCCAGCCAGTTTGAGCAGCTGCGTCTCGACACAGAGCGCTCCGGCCGCCGTCCCAAGGTATTCATGCTTACAATCGGCAATCTCGCAATGCGTCTTGCTCGCGCTCAGTTCTCCGCCAATTTCTTCGGTTGCGCAGGCTACGAGATTATCGACAATATCGGCTTCCAGACAGTGCAGGAAGGCATCGACGCCGCCATCGAGAAGAAGGCCGACGTAGTGGTGCTCTGCTCAAGCGACGACGAATATGCTCAGTATGCTCCCGAAGCATTCAAGGCACTTCAGGGCCGCGCCCTCTTCGTAGTGGCCGGCGCTCCCGCTTGCATGGAAGATCTGAAGAAAGAGGGAATCGAAAGCTTCATTCATGTGAAGTGCAATGTGCTTGACACTCTTGTTGACTTTAACGCTAAACTCCTCAAATAAACCGATATCATGAGACCTAATTTTAAAGAAATAGACATCAATAAGATAGTGGTTCCTGCGAGCCACAAACCGGTGGAAGGCGAGGAGTGGCTCACCGCCGAGCTCATCCCCGTGAAGCCCGTATATACAAAGGAGGACCTCGAGGGCATGGAGCATCTCGACTACGTAGCCGGTATTCCCCCGTTCCTGCGTGGCCCGTACAGCGCAATGTATCCTATGCGTCCCTGGACCATCCGTCAGTATGCCGGATTCTCCACCGCCGCTGAGTCGAACGCATTCTATCGCCGTAACCTCGCTTCCGGTCAGAAGGGCCTTTCCGTAGCCTTCGACCTTCCTACTCACCGCGGCTATGACGCCGACCACGAACGCGTTGTGGGCGATGTGGGCAAAGCAGGTGTTTCCATCTGCTCCATCGAGGATATGAAGGTGCTCTTCGACGGAATTCCCTTGAATAAGATGTCCGTGTCGATGACGATGAATGGCGCAGTGCTTCCTATACTCGCATTCTACATCAACGCAGGCCTCGAGCAGGGCGCAAGCCTCTCCGAGATGGCCGGTACCATACAGAACGACATCCTCAAAGAGTTCATGGTGCGTAACACATACATCTATCCGCCGGCATTCTCCATGAAGATTATCGCCGACATCTTCGAGTATACTTCGAAGAATATGCCTAAGTTCAACTCGATCTCCATCTCCGGCTATCACATGCAGGAGGCAGGCGCCACCGCCGACATCGAGCTGGCTTACACTCTCGCCGACGGCCTTGAATATCTCCGCGCCGGCGTGAACGCAGGCATGGATATTGACTCCTTTGCTCCGCGTCTGTCATTCTTCTGGGGCATCTCGATGAATTATTTTATGGAGATCGCCAAGATGAGAGCGGCACGTATGCTGTGGGCTAAGATCGTTAAGCAGTTCAACCCGAAGAATCCCAAGTCGCTCGCGCTGCGTACACACTGCCAGACTTCCGGCTGGTCGCTTACCGAGCAGGATCCCTTCAACAATGTGGGCCGTACCTGCGTAGAGGCCATGGGCGCCGTTCTTGGCCACACTCAGTCGCTCCACACCAACGCCCTCGACGAGGCTATCGCACTTCCTACCGACTTCTCCGCTCGTATCGCACGTAACACCCAGATTTATATCCAGGAGGAAACCTACGTGTGCAAGCAGGTGGATCCGTGGGGCGGTTCCTACTATGTAGAGGCTCTTACCAACGAGATCGCTCACCGCGCATGGGAGCACATCCAGGAGATTGAGAAACTTGGCGGTATGGCAAAAGCCATCGAGACAGGTCTTCCCAAGCTCCGCATCGAGGAGGCTGCCGCACGCACACAGGCTCATATCGACTCCGGCAAGCAGACCATCGTGGGTATCAACAAGTTCCGTCTCGACCATGAGGATCCCATCGATATCCTCGAGGTGGACAACACCGAGGTTCGCAAGGAGCAGATCGCTCGCCTCGAGACTCTGCGCGCCAACCGCGACGAGGAGGCTGTGAAGAAAGCCCTCAACGATATCACAGAAGCTGTGAAGGATCCCTCGAAGGGCAACCTTCTCGACCTTGCCGTGAAAGCTGCCGGTCTCCGCGCATCGCTCGGTGAGATTTCCGACGCATGCGAGGCTGTGGTAGGTCGTTATAAAGCTGTAATCAAAACTATCTCCGGAGTGTACTCAAGCGAAGAAAAGGGTGATCCCGAGTTCGAGGAAGCCCGCAAGGCAGTGGCTGACTTTGCAAAACGCGAAGGCCGTCAGCCGCGTATCATGATTGCGAAGATGGGCCAGGACGGCCACGACCGTGGTGCCAAAGTGGTGGCTACAGGCTATGCCGACTGCGGATTCGACGTGGATATGGGTCCCCTCTTCCAGACTCCTGCCGAGGCTGCTCGCCAGGCCGTGGAAAACGACGTTCATATCCTTGGTGTCAGCTCGCTGGCAGCAGGCCATAAGACGCTGATTCCTCAGGTGATCGAGGAACTCAAGAAGCTCGGCCGCGAGGATATCATGGTTACCGCCGGCGGTGTAATCCCCGCTCAGGACTATGACTTCCTCTACAAGGCCGGTGTGGCTGCTATTTTCGGCCCCGGCACCCGTATCCCGAAGAGCGCCATCGAAATGATTCGCATCCTTAATGAGGACCGCGCTGAGTAAGCCGGACGCCATTAGCGAAAGAAAATACTCTAACACTTGTTCCGAGGAGGACCGGCTGCATGTCAGTCGGCCCTCTTCTTACATTTTTTAGTCGCAGCGAAAAATATTAATCGTTGCTGCGCGTTGAGTAAAAGATATGGTATGGCTTCTGCCGATTTGCACTGACTATTACCCATACCATATATCTCAATAACCGAATTCAATGGACCGAAATATACAAGACGAAGATACCAACATTTACGGCGCCACGCCCCCTTCCGAAGACGGGCAGAGCAACATCTACGACGTAGATTCCGAACCGCTTTACACTATCGACGACGAGGACGAGAACGAAAACTATGCCGCATGCGCCGATCCTTCTGCCAGGAAAGACTCCGCCTCGGCAATGGGGCTGATGTTCCGCATCCTTGCCACACCGGTGGAGGGTTGGAAAGCGCTCAAACGTGCGCGGATGGCACCTGAAACCGTGGCCTCACGATGCTTTTATCCCTTTGTGGCACTCGCATCCGTGTCGGAATTCGCCAATCTGTTCTATCTCGCCGAGTCCACGGTGTCATCGATTCTTGTGGCGGCCGTCAACACATTCATCTCTTTTTTCTTCGGATATTTCCTCGTGCTGATGTGTGCCGGAATCCTGATGCCCAAAGAGGTGCGCGAACAGTTTAAGAAACCCTTTGGCAAGGAATTTGTGATGGAAATGATGTCGACGCTCGCACTTTTCTATGCTTTAGGCATTCTCCTTCCCATGGCTCAGACAGTACTTGTGTTCCTGCCGCTTTGGACGATTTATGCCATAAGCAAGGGTGTGCGTTTCCTGCGCGGACCCAAAGAGGCGGAAACCCGCTCTGCATGCGTGCTGAGCTTGCTTATTGTGGGTGCACCCATTCTTTGCCATTGGCTCTTCTCCATTTTCCTCCCCTCCATGTAGAATCAATATTCCAAGGCAAGGCATTAAGCGTTAATATAATATACCGACGATAGAAAATACCGGTTCAGTATTCCCGAGAAAATGAAAGCAAGCGATATAAATATAAGAAATAAGCGCGCCCGTTTCGATTATGAGATTGGCGACACATATACAGCCGGCATCGTGTTGACCGGCACTGAAATAAAATCCATCCGCGAAGGGAAGGCTTCTCTTGTCGACTCCTTCTGCATGGTGGAGAATGGCGAGGTATGGGTGAAAGGGATGAATGTCTCCGAATATTTCTATGGCAGCTACAACAATCATGTGGCACGTCGCGACCGCAAACTCCTTCTCACCCGCAAGGAGATTCAGAAACTCTCCAAGGTGCAGGAGGATGTGGGATTCACCATTGTTCCGCTAAAGATTTTCATCAATGAGCGCGGGCTGGCCAAGATGCTGATTGGAGTGGGGCGAGGCAAGAAGCAATACGACAAGCGCCAGGCCATCCGTGAGCGCGAGGATAAACGTCAGATCGACCGCATGTTCAAGAAATGAAAAAGGACAGCCTACGCCCCCTCGAACTCCTTGCCCCCGCAGCTAATAAGGAGGTGGCAATGCAAGCCATCCTGCATGGTGCCGATGCAATCTACATCGGCGCTTCGAGCCATGGCGCGAGAAGCAAGGCTGCGAATAGCGTGGAGGATATCGCCGAAGTGGTGAGATTCGCTCATCTTTATCGCGCAAAAGTCTATGTCACCGTGAATACCATCGTGTTCGAGCACGAACTTGAGCAGGTGGAACGCCTTGTATGGCAGTTATATCATATAGGTGTGGATGCGATAATAGTGCAGGATATGGCATTATTGCGCCTCAATCTGCCGCCGATTGCACTCCATGCCAGCACTCAGTGCGACACCAGGACGCCAGAGAAGGCCCGTTTCCTTCAAGATGTGGGTTTCTCTCAGATTGTGCTTGCACGCGAACTCACGGTTGAAGAGATTCGCAGTGTGTGCGACGCCGTCACTGTGCCAGTGGAATGCTTCATTCATGGAGCTCTGTGTGTGTCATATTCCGGGAGATGCGCGGCAAGCGGCGTGACGCTCGGAAGAAGTGCCAACCGTGGAGAATGCGCCCAGATGTGCCGGATGCCTTACACTCTCATGAACGGACGCGGCGAAAAGATTCTACGCGACAAATACCTTCTTTCGTTGCGCGATTTCAATGCATCTGCGTCATTGAAGGATATGGTTGAGGCCGGTGCAAGCTCTTTCAAAATCGAGGGACGTCTTAAGGATGCGGCTTATGTAAAGAATATCACTGCCTATTATCGCCGTATTCTCGATGAAATCATTGCAGAACATCCTGATCTTTATCGCCGAGCCTCTTATGGTGTGAGTGAGATTTCATTCTCGCCCGATCCATGCAAGAGTTTCAACCGTGGTTTCACTGATTATTTCCTGTCGGCGAGGCGTCCGGGACGCATGGCATCAATCGACACTCCGAAATCGATGGGGGAGGAGATATCTGATGTAAGGATGCTGAATAATGGAGACGGCATCAGTTTCTTCAATGCGGAGGGTGTATATGAAGGGGTGGGAGTGAATCGTGTGGAGGGCAACAGGATAATCGGTGCGCGTCCGTTCCAGCTGCCTAAGGGAGCCGTGATTCACCGCACGCTCAATCGCAAATGGCAGCAACAGCTTGAAGGCTCCACTGCCGTGCGTAGCATATGGCTTGATGTGGAAATTGATGAAACCGGAATCTGTGGTCACGACGAAAGGGGAGTGGAAGCAAGAGTAGCACTCGACTGCGATAAAAGTGTGGCCCGAAAACCTATGGATCCTCGTCCAGTTTTTGCGAAACTTGGCAACACTATCTATCGTCTCCGCAATTTCACCAACAATTTTTCCACGAAGACCTTCATTCCTGCTTCGCAGCTTACTGCGGCCCGTCGCCGCTTGATTGAGGCGCTGGATAAAGCGGCTCTCGACACATATCATTTCGATTCAAGACGACTTGAAAATCCTGAAGCCCTTTATCCTGTGGAGTCACTTGATGAAAGAGATAATGTGGCAAATTCCCTTGCACGCGGTTTCTATGAGGCGCATGGTGTGAAAAATATAAGGCCGGCATGGGAAACTGTCCCGGCTGCCGACCGTAAGGATGTTGAGGTTATGACCACGCGCTATTGTCTGCGTCGCGAACTTGGCTGTTGCCTGCGCGACCCTCAGGTGTCACCGCAGACGAGAAGGAGGTTTGAGCCCCCGCTGACTATCTCTACCGGCCCGCACTCTTTCCGGCTTGAGTTTGATTGTCAACACTGTCAGATGCGGCTGCTGAAATAGAGTCGACGGGTAATTTCCCGGACATGCGGAGCAAAAGTGAGTCGCGCAGATGCACAATCCGCATGCTCAGCATCTTGATGGTGTCGTTCTCCCCTTCGTCAATAAGAAGATCGGCATTTGCCGGATAGTCATAATTGAGTTTTGTGAGGCTGTCGTCGTAACGCTGCATCATGGCTAGCAGCGTAGCGGAGTCCTTGGCGTGCGTGATGCTGTCGGCGTATAGCCGCATCAACCGTACGCTTTTTTCGTACAGTTGACGGCTCAGGTCGCCGTCGTTATCATTATTGTTGCCGGTGCACGCCGTCAGCGGCATTATCATACACACTGCCAATGTCAAAGCCGGTATTGCCCCCGACGCTATCTTCAATCTGTGTAAAATCTGGTTATTTCCTTTCATATTTTATCGAAAGAGATATCACTTCAGTTTGTCTTTGAGGAATTTTGCGGTGTATGATTTCTCGCATTGTGCGATCTGCTCAGGCGTGCCCGCCGCCACCACTTCTCCGCCTGCGTCGCCGCCCTCGGGGCCGATGTCAATCACCCAGTCGGCACATTTTATCACATCCATGTTGTGCTCGATAATCACAACGGTGTTGCCATTGTCCACAAGGCGGTTGAGCGATTTCATCAGCACGGAGATGTCGTGGAAATGAAGGCCGGTGGTGGGTTCGTCGAAGATGAATAGCATGCCGCTCTGCTTCTCCTGCGAAAGATAATAGGCGAGTTTCACGCGCTGGCTTTCGCCTCCTGAGAGAGTGGATGACGACTGTCCGAGTTTTATGTAGCCGAGACCCACATCCTGGAGAGGTTTGAGACGCGCCACAATCTTCTTCTCAGTGCTGCCCGGTTGGTCGCCGAGAAATTCGATAGCCTCGTTGACGGTCATATCGAGGAAATCGTTGATGTTCTTGCCGCGATATTCCACATCGAGCACCTCCTGCTTGAAGCGCTTGCCATGGCACACATCACATTCAATCTGGATGTCGGCCATGAATTGCATGGGGATGGTGATAGTGCCCTCTCCCTTGCATTCCTCGCATCGGCCGCCGTCGGTATTGAATGAGAAATAGGCCGGCGTGAAACCCATCTGCTTCGAGAGCTGCTGGTCGGCGAAGAGACGGCGGATCTCGTCGTAAGCCTTAAGATATGTGGCAGGGTTGCTGCGTGAAGAGGTGCCGATAGGATTCTGGTCCACAAATTCCACCATTTTCACTTCGCCGATGTCGCCGCGGATTTCGCGGTGGGTGCCAGGCGCATCGCCCCCTTCCCCGATGGCCCGAAGCATCCCCTGGTAAAGGATATCTTTCACGAGAGTAGATTTGCCGCTACCGCTCACACCACTCACTACTGTCATCACGCCCAACGGGAATGAGACATCGATGTCTTTCAGATTATTCTGGGAAGCGCCAACCACTTCTATGGCTTTCTTCCATTTGCGACGTCGTTTGGGCACATCTATATTTCGCTCTCCGCGCAGGTACTGTAAGGTGTACGACTCTTTAGGCGCTTTATCGGCAAGGAGTTGTGGGAGGTTGCCCTGAAGCACCACCTCGCCGCCCAGCCGACCTGCATTGGGGCCTATGTCCACAATCTCGTCGGCTGCCAGCATTATCTCCTCGTCGTGTTCCACCACTACCACAGTGTTGCCGATCTGCTGCAGATGCCGGAGCACGCTGATGAGTTTCTGGGTGTCGCGTGAATGCAGACCGATGCTTGGTTCGTCAAGGATATATAGCGAGCCTACAAGACTACTTCCTAGAGATGTCGCGAGATTGATGCGCTGGCTCTCGCCGCCGGAAAGTGTGGAGGAGAGACGGTCGAGCGTCAGATAACCCAATCCTACATCCTTGAGAAACTTGAGGCGGGTGCGTATCTCCGTGAGAAGACGGCCTGCAATCAGCATATCGCTCTCGCTCAGACTGAATGTGTCAAAAAATTCGCTAAGACGGTCGATGGGCATTCTCACAAGTTCGGTAATGGTGCGCCCTCCTACCTTTACATATTCCACGTCAGGACGCAGACGGCTTCCCTTGCATTCAGGGCAGAGTGTCTTGCCGCGATAACGAGCTTTCATCACACGGTATTGGAGTTTGTCCATCCGCGTGTCTAGCCATGCGAAAAAGCCGTCGATGCCCTCCCACATGCTGTTGCCGTGCCAGAGGAAATCGCGCTGCTGCTGCGTGAGTTTATTATAAGGCGTGTGGATCGGGAAGTTGAAACGTGGAGCCAGATGGATGAGACGTTTTTTCCATTCCCCCATCTTCTCACCGTTCCAGCATTTCACGGCATTCTGATATACCGATAGCGTCTTGTTAGGAATCACAAGATCCTCGCTCACGCCCAATACGCTTCCAAAGCCTTCGCACACGGTGCATGCGCCGTAGGGGTTGTTGAAGTTGAACATCAGGTCGCTGGGTTCGCGGAATTCCATTCCGTCGGCGGTGAAGCGCTTTGAGAAGAGATGCTCATGCACGCCGTCGCTGCCCCACACCTTGATGATGGCTTCGTCGCGCCCTTCAAAATATGCCGTTTCCACTGAATCAGTAAGACGCGACACCTCATCCTTGTCGGTGGATACCGCAAGGCGGTCGATTAAAAGCCGATAGCCGTGTGCGTCTGCCGGAACGTCGCCGGCAAGTATGTCGGATATCTGGATGAATTCACCATCTTTTTCAAGACGTGAGTAACCCTCTTTGAGATAAATGTCGAGTTGTTGTGCAAAATCACGCCCGTCGGGAATGCGGATATCTGTCAAAACAGCAATGCGGGTGCCTTCCGGATAACTCTGCACGGTTCTCACGATATCTTCGATGCCATGTTTGCGCACCTCCTCGCCGCTCACGGGGGAATAGGTGCGTCCCACGCGGGCGAAAAGCATGCGCATGTAATCGTAGATTTCTGTGGATGTCCCCACTGTGGAGCGGGGATTGCGGGTGCTTACCTTCTGCTCCACGGCGATGGCCGGAGGCAAACCCTTTATATAGTCGCACTCAGGTTTCGCCATGCGGCCTAAGAACTGCCGGGCGTATGCCGACAGACTTTCCACATAGCGGCGCTGTCCTTCGGCATAGAGTGTGTCGAATGCCAGAGAAGACTTGCCTGAGCCCGAAACTCCCGTCACCACAATAAACTTGCCCAACGGAAGCTCCAGGTCAATATTCTTAAGATTGTTTACCCTTACTCCTTTAAGGGAAATTTGCTTCTTATCCATTAACCAAAGGCATTGCAAATATCGTACCAAAAGTAACAGAGTAATTGTAGTAATCAGAGATATTCTTGCGTTCTCAGTTTATTATAATGAAGTCGTACATTTGTTCGTCTTCATTATGAACTTTGTAAATGAGGGAGGCGTTATTACTAAGACCCCATCCCATAAAAAATGTTAATGCAGGGGCGACCGATTTTTGATGCA
>CAJLTZ010000034.1 GCA_905209725.1 uncultured Muribaculaceae bacterium | reverse complement strand
ATGCAAGAGGGGCGTTCTTTTTTTGCGGGTCTATGAATTATTCAGGTTAGGATATCTTTTTTGCATCGTCGAGCTGGAGGGCGTGAGCGAATTCCTCGGGGCTCTCGCTCCCTATTATTGGAGATGACACTAACAGCACTCCCTCCACTATGTTTCCGTCGTCGCTCTTCATTGCTTTATGCAGAGGCGATGACGGAAATATTGCCAATATCATGTTGTAGGCTATCGAGAGAAAGAGCAATGTGCGGAACAGTCCATAGCACGCGCCGCCAATATAGCCAAGAATGCCATTGGGCGGCGAAGAAAGCACCTTGCCGACGATTGAGAGTACCGACAGAAACAGAAGATAAAACGCACCGAACACTATGGCCGATGCAAAGACGCTATATAGATATGAAGCGCCGGGACGACCCAATGCGGCCGGGAACATCTCACTGAGCCAGATGGAAACGGGATAGGTGAAGATATGACTGCAGATAGCGGCCACGGTGAGTGCTACCATGGAGGGAACCAACCTGGTGAAGCCGAGCCTCAGACCTCGCATCAGTCCGAGCGCCAGCAATACGAGAGCCACTAACTGAAACAGTATCACCTCTATTAATTTTGACTTTTGAATGTTGAATTTTGAATTAATGCTGTTGAATTCAAAATTATTCAACATTACGCAGTAGCGCGACTGCCATCGCTGAAATGCCCTCCATGCGGCCTTCAAAACCGAGACGCTCCGTGGTGGTAGCCTTTACCGATACCCGGTTCTCCCCTATCTGCATCACTCTTGCCAATTCTGCAATCATCTCCGGAATCAGAGGAGAGAGTTTGGGACGCTGAGCACAGATAGTGACATCCACATTCCCGATTTCATAACCGGCCTGACGGACCATCCCGCACACCTTAGCGAGCAAATTTCGGCTGTCGGCACCTTCGAATGCAGCATCCGTGTCAGGGAAATGGTAACCGATATCGCGCATTGCGGCCGCTCCGAGAATGGCGTCGCAAAGGGCGTGGATTGCCACATCGGCATCGCTGTGGCCAAGAAGGCCGTGTGTATGCGGCACAGTGACCCCGCATAAACGAAGTGCCCGCCCCTCTACGAGGCGGTGCACATCATATCCTTGTCCTATTCGGTACATAGTATTATCTTTTAGCGGCGGCGACGACCCAAGAGGTCGCGCAGGCCATCCATATCGAAGGTAAGAGTGAAACGTAGCGTCTGGTCGAGCGGGCTGCTCTGTGCCGTTGCCAGCATGTAAGAGGCGTCGAGGCGAACCACATTGAGCGAAAAACCTGCACCAAAGGCGAAATAACTGCGGCCACCCTTGTTGGGATGCTCGTAATTATAACCGGCTCGCACGAAAAATTGCTGGTTGTACTGATACTCGGCACCGAAACTTACGTTTATCTCCTGCAACTCCTCCTTGAAACCGCCGGGGGCATCGTTGAAACTCTTGAAGATACCGGTGATTGGCGACATGTTGTTCCAGTTGTCGTAAGCCTCATTGTAGGCATCCTGACCCTCGGTGGTGTCCATATCGTAGTCCTGGGTGCGCGGCTTTGTAGGCACAAGCAGTTTGTTGAGGTCGAGGCCGAACATCAGCGTGTGATAGTCTGCAAGGGGGAACATGAAGCTGGCGCCCAGACGCAGGTTGGTGGGGAGGAAGAAGTTGGTGGTGCCTCCGTCGTAGCTAACCTTGGTGCCGACATTGGAGATGTCGAAGCCCCAGGAGAACTGGCATTCATTACGGCCTACCATGGGGAATGTGGTGAAGTATCCGGCAAGGTCCACGCTGAAGCCGTGGGCGGCGTTATTCTCCACGCCCGATGTGGGATCCTGGAATGAAAGGTCGGAAAGAATGTAGCGGAGCACTACGCCCATTGAGAATTTCTCCGACAGTTTTCGTGAATATCCGAGGTCGAAGGCGAACTCGTAGGGATTGATGGTCTGCGAGCTATTGTCGGCATCGCCAAAGCCGCCCGTGTGCACCTCGCCGAGTGAGAAATAGCGGAATGAGGCTGAGAGCGCCTGGTTGTCGCCGGATCCTAATTTCCAGTAGCCAGAAAGATCGGCGAGGAAGATGTCGTTTACAATCTTGCGCAGCCAGGGGGTGTAACTGATGGAGAGGCCGCCGGTGGAATAGGCGAAAGCATATTTGGAGGGATTCCAATACTGGGAGTTCATGTCGGGGTCGGTAGCAGCACCGAGGTTACCCATCGACGAGCCGCGGGCATCGGGCGCAATCGAGAGTGTGGTGACACCGGTGTTGACGGGGTTGAACTCATTATCCTTAATGTCGTTCTCTGCCATGAGCGGAAACGCCGACAGGGCGAGAACGGCCAGGGAAATTATCTTATTGCCTTTCATATCTATTATATTTCTTTCGCTTAATCACGCAGACCGGAGTCTTAGCGGATCACACTGAATTCTTCAAAATTGGAATAAATCACGCTGCCCATCGGCGAGCAGTGCCTCAACGCAGCCCGGTAGCAGCCGGGAGTTGCCTCGGAGGCATCCCATACCACAGATGCGCCCACGGGGGCATCATAGACCAGATTGCCTGCCGAGTCATACACCACAAGAGAGATACCATCGGGAACTTCACCGGCAAGATTGAACCGGGCCTCATCGGTGACCAATGTGTTCTCCACCACAATGGATAAGGGAGACTGATCGGGGACGCTGAAGGGGAACCGCTTCGCAGCAGACTGGTTTCCGGCCAGATCGACGGCCGTAACAACTGCCTCATGCGAGCCGGAAGTAAGCCCGAGCATAGAAATCTTTGCCGAGAAAGAAGCTGTGGCGTCCGAATCAATCTCACGCGAAATCTGAATGCCGTCAACGCTCAATGTAACTGCTTTACCGACGCCGATGCCGGGCTCGAGAGCCACATTGTCGGTAGCGGAGAGGTCGAGGGTGCGCAAGGCGGCATTATATGCGAGTTCCACCTGAGGAGCCAGATTGTCGAGAGTGGAGGCAGGGTCGAGGGGAGCGCCGGGATATGCCAGTGGAAGGCTGAGAGAGCCATTGCCGCCGAGGCGCTGCGCCTTGTCCCATACGCCCACTGCGAAGCGAACATTATTCACGGAATCCTTATCCGCGGCATAATATTTCATCGCATCGGGCACGAGGATTTTCAGAGAGAAACGGCCTGCATTGGCCTCCCCCTTCATCGAGGCGGCGACCTCTGCGTTATAGTTTACCACAAAGGGGTCGTCCTTGCTGCCGATATTCACCTCGCGTTCAGGCTTCAAGAGTTTCACCATCACCTCGCCATTGAAGGAGGTATCAATGCTGCCATCCCTGTGATTCACAGTGCCCGAGAGAGTTACCACCTCGCCTGCATGAATCATCTGAGTGGCTCCGGCATTCATGTTCACTCCGCGCAAGGGAATGGGCACGGGAAGCGCCGGGTCGCCAACATAAATATAGCACAGTTCGTTTTCAAGTTCCGACACCGACTTGCAGCCGGCATAGACCTCTCCTACAGTAGGATTGGCGGTGCGTGGCTCATATGTAAAACCGGTGCTGCTGAAAACGGGCTTCTGGAATGTGTTCTTTACAAAATTCTGGAACAGACGGTAATTATATGTGGAGCTCACGGTGCGGGAGGAGAGGAATGAGCCCACGAAAGCGCGGGGAGCGTCGGTGACGCACATCTGGCCGATGCCGTTCACTCCGAGGTCGGGGTAGGAAAGGTCGCAGCCCGCGAACACGGCAAAACCGAGGTCACGGTTCTTGAAGCCGAGGAAATTATTTGGGGAGATAAAGTCGGAACCACCGCCGATACCGGCCACGCCGGCATGGCCGAAATAATAGGCGAAGAGCTTTCCGCGCTCTATCTCCGACTTGTAAATCTTGTATGCCTCGCGTTGCGTATAATTGTCAATCACGAGGGTCTTGTGAATGCCTTTCTCGCCGCTTGTCTCGGTCATGTAATCATTCAGCAGGGCTTCCGCGTCGTTCGACTGGCGGTCGTGCAGATGGTCGTCGCCGGGACAGGAGAAGGAGAATGTCTCGTTGATGAGATTTGCGAAGGAATTCGACTCCAGATATCGGCGCGACTTATTGACGGCATTGGCACCCTGTATATCGGAGGTGACGGGAAGCAGGCCTACACCCACCTCCACCATCTTGCTGCGCATCGACACCAGTGCCGAGCGATAGTCGCAAAGCGAGCCGAAATAGTCCATGTCGTTGGCGGCACGGTTTTCATATGTATATCTTTCCCCCTGCTCCTGCATGGCGATGATATCTTTCTCATGAGGCTCTCCATTGCCCGACACATTGCGATAGTCGGCATAAATCGGACCGAAGAAAAGGATATTCTTCAATTTGCGTCCCGGACTCTGATATAGCATTTTGGCAAGGGCGCGGTAGGCAATAGGGTCAGGAGTGCCACCGGTGAATTCATTATAGATCTGCTCGGGGGTGGCAATCACTGTACGGGTGCCGTCATATTCCTCATGCACCTTGGCGAGTTCGCGGGCATGCGACAGCATTTCGGGCGACGCCACAATCAGCAGATCGGCACCCTCGGCGGCATCTGCATGAAGGTTCTGGTTTTCCACCACCACGGCGTATCTCTCTATCTGGCGCTGCGTTTTTGATGGGTCGAACACCACGGTGAAGCGCTGCCGGGAATATTCGGGAAAATAGGCACGGGTGCCCTCCACGGGGAGGAGCGCCGGCTGGCTTCCCTCGGTGACATCCATCACCACAGCACCCTCAGGCACCTGAAACCATCCTGATTTCGCAATGCCGTCAGACTTATTGTCGAGTGCCAGACACACCCTCTCCTGGCTGAAGCGGGAGAGATCCTTGTCGGCGAATGTTTTGGAATAAGTGAAGAGCCAATAGTCGAGGCCCGCAAAATCGAGATTGAGGTCGCGTGTGCGTATCACGAGTTCCTCGCGACCCTGGTCGTCGAGCGTGCAGTCGGAGGAAGATGCTGTGACGCGATGGGTCTTGTAGTTGCTCACCTCAAGATTCATGTTGCCGAAATATGTGCGTCCGAGGCCGAACATCAGACGGCCCGAACCGCTCTTCGACACAATCACCGACACCTGCAGGCGATGGAAATTCTTATCGCCGGCAAGGGCGAACGGGAGGTCGAGCTGCCAGGTATATTCCGGTGCTGCGAGAAGGTCCTCACCCCAGAAGTTGCGGCCTGTGGCGCCGGCGCCCTGAGTTTTGTCGATCTCGTGATACACATAGTCGTAAAGCGCTGTGCGCTGGAGCGTGTTGTCGCGGTCGCATTCCGCTGTGGCGATAAGCAAGGGCTCGGTGGAGTCGGTGAGAAGATATGCGCCGGTGTTGGCGTAGATGTTGATGTCGTTGCGTTCGAAACGGTTAGATACCATGGTGATGTTCTCGGGACCATGGCCGTAGAAGAGAAGTTTGCCGTTGCTATGGAGCACTGGCACTTGCTCGGGGACATCCTTGTAAAGAGCCTCGCCGGTGGAACTGCAGAAATTCGAATCGAAAAGTTTTCCGCCGTGACCGAACACCGACACATTTTCGGGATTTGCGAATCCGAGTTGGCGCAGCCGGTCGTAAGAGATTTCATAGACACCGTTTTCAGCCACACGGATTTTCACCCACCGGCCTTTGGCGAGGGGCGAAGAGGCAGCAAAGCGGTAATTATATGAAGTGGGCTGCACTGTGGCTGATGCCACGATGCAGGCCAGAAACATAAATGTCAGTGATAGATATTTTCTGATCGATTTCATTTCACGTTTATGTCAAGGATATGCCGGTCGCCGGCGGTGACGCTGAGCGGGGCATTGACGCGGAGGGACATTGCGGGCGCGAGAGCCCCGAGAATGATGTCACCGGTCTTGATGGTGTTCAGGGCGCTGATCGCAGCCAGGGAGTCTTCGATATTAACGGAGATATCGCGCAATGAATAAATGTATTCTTCGCCGGCATGCGTTATGCGGAAGTCTGCACAATCTTTAAACGCAACAATGTCGCTGAAATTGCCAATGATGCAAGATCTGTCGAAAGCCACAGCGGCGGTCCAGGGGAGTCCGGCCTCACGCAGGGAGCGCAGGAGGGTGAGATTCACCACGGCGAGAGCGATGGTGGCGGCGTCGATGTAACGCATTGCAAATCTAGGTGCCACGCTCTTGCCGAGCTTGCCTATGCGCCATGCTGCCGAGGGGAAGGCCACATATTCCTGCTCCGGATCGGGAATGAAGAGCGGATTGCCGGAGCGAGAGATGGCTGAATCGGGAATCTCATACCAGCACACTCCGGGCCGGGAACTGCGGAATGACTCCGGCACGGGGGAATAGGCATTGGTTACTGCGAATATTTTCATCAGGCGTTCAGGCGGTTGAATATCAGGGCAAGGTGGGCATAGATGGAGGTATTGGCCATAACGATACCTTCGGCCACCTTCACGCGGTAGGGGGTGAAGTTCCATATGGCCTTAAGGCCTGCGCCCACGGCGATGTCGGCAGTCTGCTGTGCCACATCGGCGGGCACAGTGAGGATGGCTATCGACGCGGGATTCTCCTCGGCCACGCGATAGATGTCGTCGATATGATAGATGGGCACATTGCGCTCCGAGGTGCCGCAAACGGCAGGATCCACATCAAAGCCGGCGATTATCTCAAGGCCATATTTGGAGAGGCCGGAGTCGTGGATAAGCGCCATGCCGAGGCTTCCCGCACCAAACACGTAAGCCTTATGCGAGCGGGAGAAACCGAGGAAGTCGCGCAGGGCTGCGGCGAGCGCGGTCACCTCATAGCCTATGCGGGTGCGACCCTTGATATTGAGGAAGCTCAGGTCCTTGGCTATCTGGGAGGCGTCCACGCTCAGCGACTGCGATATGCGGGTGGAGGATACATATTCCACGCGCTGCTTCTCCAGGATCTCCACATAGGCCAGATACCATGGGAGACGCCGCAACGTGGGCTCGGGAAGAATAATGTTTTCTATCTGTTTCATTCTGCGGCTACGGCAAGTTTCATGGTCTTTGAGGTGTAAGAGCCTTCGGGGGTCTCCACCGTGGCACGATAGAGGTAAATGCCGCGTGGCACGCGGTTGCCCGAGGAGTCGCGCAGGTCCCAGCGAGCCGAGATGTTCGACTCAAAGTCGGTGGTGGAGGCGGTGGTATTGCTCCATACGCAGCGGCCATTGAGGTCGTAGACGCCGATGGTGCATGAGAGTTTCGAGTTGGGGCGGTCGGTGACGAGGCGGAATGTCACGTCGGTCACTGCAGGATTGGCGCTTGCCGTCAGCGAGATGATGGCAGGCTCTGTGGCGGCTCCCACATTGAAGTCGATGGTCTGTTTACTTACGTTGTTGGCGTTGTCCCACACTGTGAAGAGCAGCTGATGCTTTCCGGCGGCGATATCCTTCAGCGGATATTGCACGGTGCCGGCGCCTTCGGCGTCAGGGTCGGAGGTGAAATATGCGTTCACATCGTCGAAGATTAGATTGCCGTCGATAATTGCCGACATGCGGTGGCCCACACCGGCGTCGGAGAGGTTGATGCCCGAGTCGTCGCTCACGCGTGCGAAGAGGATGGGCGAGGAATTGACCACTCCGCCATTTGCAAAGGAGGGTGTGTTCAGATAGAGCTGTTCTATTTTCGGGCCGATGGTGTCGGACACCTGAGAGTCGTCGAATCCGTAGACATAAAAGCGGTCGCAATCGCCGGCGGCCTCGCGTCCCTTGTCGTCCCAGGCATAGAGGGTGAGACGCGCAGGGCTGTAGTTGTTCTCGATTTCAGCGGGGATGCGCAGTGATGTTTCGAACAGGCCGTTTTTCACGCGCACATTCACAGAGGCGAGGCGGGTCTTGCGGTCGTTGTAGGCGGTATACGAACCGGAGCCCGTTCCGTTGCCCTTGAGAGCCACGGGACGCTCGGCATCCATAAGAAGCATATTCACGGTGCCGTTGAAATCCTTCATCACCACTCCGTCGGCATCTACCACATCTCCCTTCACAGAGAGAAGTCCGAGTGCCTCTACCTCGGGGAGAGGATTGGCTATATCTGTTACGTCAACTCCGTTGATTTCGCGCACGCGCACTTCAGGCGTGGGGCTGGGAAGTCTCAGCGCAGGATCGCCGAGAATGGTGTAGCGCAGGCTGTTGCCGTCCGTTCTCAGATAATTGTTGCGTCCGCGGAGGTAAATGTCGCCGAAGCGCGGAGGAAGGCCCTTCTCATCACGCACGAAGGTGCTGCGGGCCACCTGTTCGTTGAGATTGCCGTTCTGCGATATATACACGGTGCGGGTGGTGGTGATCATCGCAATGGCGCCGCCGTCGGGATTGAGCACGAGGTGCTCGCCGGCCGACACTGCTGGAGCGTCGAAGGGAGTGAAACGGCAGGTGGCGGTATACATGAAGGGGAGCCGGCGGTTGGCCATCGACTCGATATCCTTCCATTCCCAGAGGTGCTCGTGACCCCAGCCGGTGGGTCCGCCGTGGCCGATATAATTCGTATAAGCCACGCCGTCGTTATAGTTCTGGAGCATGCGCTTGGTGGCCTGCGGATAGCTGGCACCGACACTGGTGTATACGCGGTCGTACTGGTCGATATAGAGTCGGTCCACAAGCGTGCGCGAACCGAATTCATTAGCGTTCCAGGCATCATAGACGCGTTGTGCCTGGGCGAAATGCACGCCTGCATCCTCGTCGTCGGCTATGAGCATCACCTTGTTGCGCCATTCACCCAAATCAGGGCTTAGGGCGTATTTTTCTATCTTCGCTGCCACGGCATCGGCTTCGGAGGCCGACTTGCAGGGAATGCGCCCCACGGCCACATGGAGCTTGGCAGTGGAGAGCGACATTGCGGAGGGCGCCACATCATCAAGCATGCCGATGTAGTCGTCGGAACAATAGGAATTCACCTCATTATGGTTGCTGGCAGGCAGCGACTCCCAGATGGGCACGGTGGCGTAATCGAGATTGCGCCATTCTTCCGATTTGCGCTTGGGGTCGTAGGTAGGCTTGCCCATGATCAGGCAATAGCGTATGGTGCGCGCCTCCTGGCGGTCGTGCCACATCTTGAGGAGCAGGCGGAATGCCGTCACATCGGGCATGCCGCCTGAAAATTCATTGTAAATCTCCTCGGGAGTGAGGATCTGCACGCGCATGCTGTCGGCTTTTTCATGCACGGCGGCGATGCGACGTGCGGCCTGCGTGTATTGCGCGGGGGAGATGATGAGCATGTCGGGCACTGGGAGTGCATGCAGGTTCTGGTTGGCCACAGCCGTGGCCTGCTTCACTGCAGGTGCCACCTGCGCGGGATTGAAGGCCACAAACTCGCGGTAACCCAGCGAAGGGACATCAAAGGTGGCTTTGTCGCCGGAAAGGGTGAATTTCACCTCCTCAGGGGCCCAGGGGTCGGTCACATCCCAGATGCGGGTGTCGGCCGAACAACCGGCCACATTGACCGTTGTGCCCACCGTGAAGTCGTGATAGAAATGCAACTGGCCGTTGCGCAGGCGCAAGGCACGCTCATAGAAGGCCTCTATATAGTCGAGACGGCTCATGAAGAGGGCGCCTGAATAGTCATATTGGATGCCGACGCGCAGCTTGTCGCCGGGATTGTCGAACTCCTTATAAGTGTTCATGAATCCGCAATAGGGCACCTCGCCTCCGGGAACGCCCATCTTGTCGGAGGCGGTGGAGGGAAGGCGGGTGCCGTTGGCGGAGATGATGATGGAGGAGTTGCCGCTACTATAGGCCGCGAAAGAGACTTTGATGCCGGCCCAGCCGCCTGCGTTGTCCACGAGGTCGAAGTCAAACTGGCGCGACTTCTGCGAGCGGAAGTCCTCGCCGAGCAGCGTGCGTCCCGACTCGCCGGCCGCCTGCATCTCCTGCTCGTGCACAAGGCGGGCATAGAATGTGGTGATTACATCCTCCACTCCATCGGCGGCTTTCATCTGCGGGAGCGTCACCTCCGGGGCATCGCTGTCGCTCAGGAAATAATAGGAAGCATCGGAGAAATATGGGTTGATGGCGTGGGTATAGGGAGCGTTGCCGCTTCGCGCGGCGGCCCAGGTGTTGCAGTCGGTGGCATAGAACACGATTCCCTTGGCCGTGCGCACGCTCGGCAACTGGGGAAGGTCGTCGGGCATCAAGACATGCAGTCCTTCGGGGAGAGCGCGTCCCCCCTTGCCATATACGCGCACCTTCTGGGGATTGGCGAAGCCCATGGCGCGCAATTCGCTGTCGCTTATCTGGTACATGCCGGTGGCGTCCACGGCCACACGCACCCATTTCCCATCTGCGAGCACCGATTTTTTTGCGAAATGATTCTCGGGAAGGGAATAGGCCGCAATGGCTGTCGACACGGCCAGTGTGGTAAGTATTGTTCGTAACAGTCTCATCAGTTACTTAACGCTCTGCAATATGCGTTTATTGTCTGCTTCGGCGTCGAGAGGGGCATTGTTGCGCAAGGCTTTCTCCCAGTCGGTCCAAGAGCCGTGGAAGGCGTTGAGATCCACATCGCCGCGGATGCCGGCCACGCGTCCCCGGTGGCTGTATTGCCAGAACGACCACGAGCCGGCTGAAGCCGTGTCCTCGGTGAAGGAGCATATCCAGAAGGGAAAACCGCGGAATTCGTCGCGGAAAAGATATTTGTTGTAGCCGCGCTCATTGGAATAGAACATCACGCGATGGCCCCGCATATTGAGGTATTCCACCATCTTCTGCAATTGTTCGGCCACCTGATCGGGCGTGTATCCGTCGGGATTTCCATCCTCCTCCACGTCAATCACAAGGCCGAGGTCGAGCGGACGCGGGCCCACGGAGCGCAAAAGATTGACGGCCTGCGCCACTCCGTCGACATCGAAGCGGAAGAAGTGGTAGGCTCCCACCTTCATGCCGGCATGGGAGGCCTTCTGATAATTGAGCACGAAATTTTCGTCGCGGAATCCTGCCCCCTCGGAAGCCTTGATGAAGATGAATTCGATGCCGTCTGCCCGGGCGGCGTTGAGGTTCATCATGCCGTTGTGGGCGGAGACGTCGATGCCCCGCACCGGGAAGCGGTCCGGGTCGACGAATGGCGGCGACGTGATGTATTCACGCCAGGCCCACCACATGGCTCCGGCCAGCAGCAGCGACACAAGCAGGAAGCATCCCGCCACAATGATATCTTTTCGGGGTCTACGCATATAGATTCACTGCCACCGGAGCGGCAGCGCATTTCAATGTATCGGCAAATTTAGCAATTCGCCCCCAATCCTGCAAGACCCCCGCAAAAGTTTGGCGCTTTGATTAACATTTAATAATTTTGCAGGATGAGATAAAAATGATATTCAATGAATAGAATGATGTGGAAGATGCCGCGGGCGGTGTTCCTGCTGGCGCTAGCGCTGATTTGCGTAGTTTTGCAGGTGCCTCTTGTGTTCTGGGGCGCAGAACTCTGCGATGCTGGTTTCTATCTCACTTTCTATCAGAATTTTTTCGATGCGCCCGAGTCGGTGAGCTATAATTTCATGTATTGGCTCTCGGGACTCATCGGCGCCATATGGACGAAGGTTTTTCCGGGGATGGCGGCGATGCGCGTGGCCGGATTGCTTGCCAACACGGGTTGTGCGCTGCTCCTAGCCACAATCTTCAGCGTGCGCCGTTACCGACCGTGGGTGGTGGCCGGCACGCTGCTCTGCCTCTGCGGCCAGTGGCAATTGCCTCTCACCCTGAGTTATGATATGATTACCGCTCTGCTCACGCTCGTCGGACTCCTGCTGCTGACGCGGGCTCTTACGGGGGGCAACCTGCGCCGGGCCTCATGGATAATGTTAGCTGCCGGCGTGGTGATTGGCGCAAACACGTTCACCCGCATCCCCAATGTGGCTGGCATTCTCTATATCCTTCTTATCCCGATAGTTATCTCAATCTTTCAGCGTCGGGGAGCCGGCTTGCTCTCTGCCGTTTTTGCTGCCGGTTGGCTTGCCGGCATCTGCCTCATTCTCGCTCTGATGGCGGCTATGGGTCATCTCCAGATCTTCATCGCCAATATGCAGGAACTCTTCGGCGTGGCGGCGCAAGGCAGCGAGGCTTCGCATGGTTTCGGGCCTTTGGTGGCGGCGCAGATCTCTGCCTGGAAATGGGTGCTCTCGGAATGCTTTGTACTCATTTTCCTCGGGCTGCTGACGCTTGCCGCCAGGCGCGGGATGAATAATAGAATCGTGCGCCGCATCACATTGGCGGTAATCGGGCTCCTTCTCCTATATATATTCTATAAGGCGAGAGTGATCACGTCAGCGGTGTCGCTGGTACTTGTGGGCGTAGTGTTAGCCACAATCACCGGGGGTCGCAGTCTGCGCTCCGGTGCATGGGCCGGACTTGCCATGATGCTGATTTTTCCATTAGGCAGCGACGGAGGCCTTTTCAACAACAGTACCTATATTCTCTGGTGTGCCTGCGTGCCGGGACTATACGGCTACCGCTCGTTTGCCAAGCGTTTTGTGCCTGCATGGGAGAGGGGTGCCGGAATCGCATCAATATGCTATACACTTGCCATAGTGCTGTTAGCCATGGCACAAGCTGCCATAGGTGGCGTATATTTCGATACAGTGAAACCATTGCAGGCCAGCGGCACTATCCCTGCTCCATTAACCTCCGGAATCCGCACCTCACAGCAGACAGCGACAGCGATTGAGGAGACGCTGAAGGGTGTAGAGAAAGGTGCCGGACCGGGCGAAAAGATTCTCATTTTCGGGAGCGCACCGCTTTTACATTATCTAAGCGAAACGCAACCGGCTATCGGTAATTCCTGGCCTGAGCAGTTGTCGGCAGAAATGCTCGGCGAGCAGTTGCGCGAGCGGATGCAGGGTGCGCCGGTGCTTCTGGTGAAATACCCCACAATCGGCGGAACCGGCAAGCCATCCGACGATTTCCTGTATGGCCGCGCCCCCTACAGCGACATCTACCATAACGCGAAGAAGACTGGCGTCCTGCTCCAATATCTCGGCGAAGAGGGCTATTCCACCGCCACCGAAACCCCGCTCTACATCCTCTTCACCAAGCAATAATCTCCCTCCATCATAAAAATCTGGTGAAAAACCTGTTTCATCCTTTGCTCCCTTTCATACACACACGGCTGCCGGAAATTTCACTTCCGGCAGCCTTTTTTCATTTAATTCGGCTATCGTTTTTAAATAAGGGGGTATTTTATTAACTTTGCGGTAATTTTTATATTGTCATGACACAGGAACGCAAAGTAAGAGTAAGATTCGCGCCGTCGCCCACAGGCCCGCTCCACATCGGAGGGGTGCGCACGGCTCTCTATAATTATATTTTCGCCCGCGCCAACGGCGGCGACATGATCCTCCGCATCGAGGACACCGACAGCAACCGCTTCGTGCCCGGAGCCGAAGAATATATCAACGAAGCCCTCGCCTGGCTGGGCATCAAATTCGATGAAGGCGTGCGCGAAGGTGGCGCATATGGCCCCTACAAGCAGAGCGAACGCCGCGACATCTACCGCGAACACGTAAAGATGCTTCTCGACGCCGGCAAGGCTTACATCGCATTCGACACCCCCGAACAGCTCCAGGCCGCCCGCGAAGCCACTCCCAATTTCCAGTATGACGCCTCCACACGCATGCAGATGTGCAATTCCCTCACCCTTCCCGCCGAAGAGGTGAAAGCTCGCATCGACCGTGGCGAACAATACGTGGTGCGCATCCTCATCGAACCAGGCCGCGACGTAACCGTCCACGACGGCATCCGCGGCGACGTGACCATCAACTCCTCCATTCTCGACGACAAAGTGCTCTACAAGAGCACCGACGACCTCCCCACATACCATCTCGCCAACATCGTGGACGACCACCTCATGGAGGTTACCCATGTGATCCGCGGCGAGGAATGGCTTCCCTCCGCCCCTCTCCATGTGCTTCTCTACGAAGCCTTCGGATGGAGCGAAACAATGCCCCAGTTCGTGCATCTCCCGCTGCTCCTCAAACCCGTGGGCAACGGCAAACTCTCCAAACGCGACGGCGACAAACTCGGTTTTCCGGTCTTCCCCCTCGAATGGCACGACCCGCAGAGCGGCGCCATCTCCGCAGGCTATCGCGAGAACGGCTACCTGCCCGAAGCCGTAGTAAACTTCCTCGCCCTCCTCGGCTGGAATCCCGGCGACGACTCCGAACTGATGGACATGCGGACACTCATCGACAAATTCTCCTTCGAGCACTGTTCCAAGTCGGGTGCCAAATTCGACTATAAGAAGGGCATCTGGTTCAACCACGAATATATCATGCAGTCGTCCAATGAGCGCCTTGCCACGCTCCTTGCCCCTATACTCAAAGAGAAGGACGTGGAAGGATTCACACCCGAATATATCGCAGCAGCCATAGGGATGGTGAAAGGACGCGCCAACCTTATTCCCGACCTCTGGGACCAGGCCGACTTCTTCTTCATCGCTCCCGAAAGCTACGCCGAGAAGGATGTGCGCAAGCGCTGGAGCAAGGACACCCCCCGCATCATGGAGGAACTCATCGACGTGCTCGAGGGCATCGACGACATGACCAGCGCCAACGCCGAGAAAATAGTGCTCGGATGGATTGAGGAGAAAGGCTATCATCTCGGCAATGTGATGAATGCGTTCCGCCTCGCTGTAGTGGGCGCATGCCGCGGCCCGCACATGTTCGACATCACCGAACTGATGCCTCGCGCCGAAGTGGTCAAGAGAATACGTCGCGCCATCGACACAATCCCTGTGCCGGCCGAATAAAGAGTAAAGAGTCAGCATGAGAATACCCTCACCCAAGGAGATTCACAGTTTTGCCTCGGAAGCAAGCCGACAGATACTGGAGGCTCCGCTCTATAGCGCGGGGATTGCCCTCTATCGCTTCGGCGTGCGGGTGGCCGGGCTGGGCAACGACAAGGCCCGCAAACTCGACCGTGGCCAGCGCGAAACTTATTCCCGCATACGTCACCATCTGCATCCCGACGACCGCGTGATCTGGATCCATGCCGCCTCCCTCGGTGAATTCGAGCAGGGTCGTCCCCTGATTGAGCGCATCAAGAGGGAACGCCCCGAATATAAGGTGCTCCTCACCTTCTTCTCCCCCTCCGGGTTTGAGGTGAGAAAGGACTATCCTCTGGCCGACTGCGTGTGCTATCTACCCTTCGACACGCCCTACCGTGTGCATAAGTTCATCAAGGAGATACGCCCCGAGAAAGCGATTTTCGTGAAATATGAGATCTGGCGCAATTATCTCCATGAACTCTACAAGCACCAGATACCCACCTACCTGATAAGCGCCGTGTTCCGTCCCAGCCAGCCCTTCTTCCGCAAAATAGGAGTCTGGTACGGGCTCTGGCTCAAATGGTACACACGCATCTTCGTGCAGGATGAGCGCAGCCGCGAACTTCTGCAGAGCATCAATGTGACCAATGTGGAGGTGGCCGGCGACACACGCTTTGACCGCGTGACCGACATCAAGGCCGCCCGCCGCGAGATTCCCGAGCTGAAGCGCTTCACCCGCCGCAGCGACCCCAAGCGACCGCTCACCATGATGGCCGGTAGCAGTTGGCCTCAGGACGAGGACGTCTACGCCGACTGGGTCAATGCCAACCCGGAGGTGAAGGTGGTGATTGCCCCGCATGAGTTCAACACCGAACGCCTCGAAAAACTAAGCGCACGATTCCGCCACGGCGCCGTGCTCATGAGCGAGGCACGCCTGAAGCCGGAGATTCTCGACGACGCACAGGTGCTCATCATGGACTGCTTCGGCCTCCTCTCATCAGCTTATGCCTATTGCGATTTCGCATATGTGGGCGGAGGATTCGGCGCCGGCCTGCATAACATCAATGAGGCCGCAGTATATGGCGTGCCCGTGATCTATGGCCCCAACCACCAGAAATTCATCGAGGCCAACGAGATGTCCGACCTCGGAGGAGGACTCCCCGTGGAGAGCGCCGATGATTTCTGCAAATGGGCCGACCGTCTCGTGCACGACCCTCAGGAACTCGACCGCCGCGGCAAATGGGCCGCTGACTATATTCAAAGTAAAATCGGCGCCACCGACAAGGTGTTCAACGCCATATTCCAATAACCAAGACAAAATCATGAAAACGACATTCAGAATTCTTACCGCAGCGGCCGCGCTCGCGCTTATGACGCCATCGGCTGCCGATGCCTGCACCAACCTTATCGCCGCAAAAGGAGCCACCACCGACGGATCCGTGATGATGACCTATTCGGCCGACTCCCATAATCTCTATGGCATGCTCCATCACAGCCCTGCCGGAAAGCACGCCAAGGGGGAGATGCGCAAGGTGTATGAATGGGACACGAATAAATATATGGGCGAGATTCCCCAGGCTGCCGAAACTTACAATGTGGTGGGCAACATGAACGAGCACCAGGTGGTGATCGGAGAGTCCACATGGGGCGGACGCGAGGAACTTGCCGACACTACAGGCCAGTCGATAATCGACTATGGTTCATTGATTTACATCACCCTGGAACGCGCCAAGACAGCCCGCGAGGCTCTCGACATAATGACCGACCTCACCGCCCGCTATGGTTATGCATCGAGCGGAGAATCGTTCACCATCTGCGACAAGAATGAGGTGTGGGTGCTCGAGATGATCGGCAAGGGCGCCGAAAAGGGAAGCGTGTGGATCGCAGTCCGCATTCCCGATAACGCCATCTGCGGCCACGCCAACGAACCCCGTATCCGTCAGGTCAACCTCAAGGACAAGGACAATGTGCGCATCAGCAAGGACTGCATCTCATTCGCCCGCAAGCGCGGATATTTCAGCGGAAAGGATGCCGACTTCTCCTTTGCCGACGCATTTTCCACCCACGACAAGGGCACACGCCGCGGATGCGACGGCCGTGTATGGTCTTATTTCCGCCGCTTCAACAAGGATGCCGAGCAATATTTCGCCTGGGTCAACGCCGACAGCGACGTGCCTATGCCACTCTATATAATTCCTGAGCGCAAGGTGAGCCTCGAGGAGATGATGACCAGCATGCGCGACCTCTTCGAGGGCACGCCCTACCAGATGACCGATGATCCCGGCGCAGGCCCCTTCCATGTGCCCTACCGCTGGCGCCCGATGGAATATGAGGTGGACGGCCACACATACTGCATGGAGCGAGCCATCGCCACCCAGCAGACCGGCTGGAGCTTCGTGAGCCAGAGCCGCGACTGGCTGCCCGACCCCGTGGGCGGCATCTTCTGGTTTGGCACCGACGACACCAACACCACCGTGTATATGCCTTTCTACTGCGGCATGACCGAAGTGCCCGCACAGGTGGACAAGGGCGACATCAATACCTTCAACCCCGACGCCAATTTCTGGGTGAACAATATCGTGGCCAATATGGGCTATACACGCTACGACCGCATGATTGGCGACATCCGCAAGGTGCAGTCGCGTCTTGAGAAGAAATTCATCGGCTCAATCCCCGGAGAGGACAAGAAACTCAAGACCATGGTGGATGCCGGCGACATGAGCGCATACACAAAGGCTGTAAATGCAGAGGGAGTCGCCGTGGCCAAGGAAGCCACCGACGATTACCGCAATCTCGCTGCATATCTCTTCGTGAAATTCATGGACGGCAACCAGAAGAAAACCGATGCCGACGGCAATTTCATCTACAGCGAATACGGACTCCCCGTCTACCCCACTTTCCCAGGCTACGATAAGAAATACTACGAGCAGATCGTTAAGGAGAAAGGGGAACATTTCAAAATCAAATAATTTCGCACAATTATGTCACTTCAATATTATATTGTAAACGACGGCACTCAGCAGGGACCATTCCCTGCCGAGAGCCTGCCTGCTCACGGACTCACGGGCGACAGTTACATCTGGCGCGAGGGTCTACCTGGCTGGACCAAGGCCCGCGACCTTCCCGAGCTTTCCTCTTTGCTTTATGGCACACCATCCTCCACATATCAGCAGGAGGAACAGGCGTCGGCATATGCCCAGCCGCAGACACCTCCGCCCTACCAGCAGCCCTATCAGCAGCCCCATCAGGGTTACAACCCGGGCAATGACCCCTACCGCCAGTATGGTCGCTCGGAGGAACCCGTGCCCCACACCAACTGGCTGCCCTGGGCCATCGTGGCCACAGTGGTGAGCTTCTGCCTGAGCTGCATCGGCATGATCTTCGGCATCGTGGGCATCGTGCAGGCCAACAAGGCCAACACCTTCTACGACCGCGGCTGGACTCAGCGCGGCGACCAGTGCAATTCCACAGCCAAGACCATGACAATCATCGCTTTCGTGCTCGCTGTTATCGGCCTGATTGTGGGCATCGTCAATTTCTCTTCAGGAGGTATCGACGAATACCGGGAACTGATGGAGGAAATCTCACGTTATAATTAATACAGATGCGTTACTTCGCGATGATAGGAGGCGAGCGGCGCGGACCGTTCGAGCTGGATCAGCTGCCTGACGCCGGCGTCGGCCCCGACACCTATGTATGGTGCAAAGGGATGGATGACTGGGAGAAGGCTGCCGATGTGGCCGACATATGCCGTTTCTACCGCCAGCGCCTCTTCAATCTCGCCCACCCGCAGCACGAGCCGACACCGGGTTTCCCAACAATCGACCGGGTGCAGGCAGAGCAGCCCCGGACTCCGGTGAATCCCCGCTTCCTGCAGCCGGGCGACATGGAATATGATCCCGCCGACCCCGCCGACCCCGCCGACCCCTCGCTGCCTCCCTCGTCGTCGAATCTTGTGGTGGCTATCCTACTCACCCTCTTCTGTTTCCCTTTCACCGGACTGGTGGCCATCTACTATTCCTTCATGGCAAGAAAGGCCTGGATGGAGGCAGACAGCAGCAGCGCCGCGCAGAAAAAACTCTACACCGACGCCGAACGCGAGGAATGCCGCAAACAGGCGCATGCCTACGACCGCAATGCCCGCATGTGGATTGGAATCACATTCTTCCTCGGAATCATTCTCTACGCCTTCCTGGGCAGGAAAATATTTTAACGGGTATTAGGTAAAAAAGATAATTAGAGATTAAAGACACATTTCAAGATGTTAAACGATAAGTCAGTTTTAATCACGGGCGGCACGGGCTCGTTTGGTAAGAAATTCGTGGAAACGATCCTCAAGCGCTACCCCCGCGTGAAAAGAATCGTGATATATTCGCGCGACGAACTCAAGCAGTTTGAGCTCAAGCAGAAATATCCCCACGACAAATATCCTCAGTTGCGTTTCTTCATCGGCGACGTGCGCGACGGCGAACGTCTGCGTCGTGCCTGCCAGGGCATCGACGTTATAATCCACGCGGCCGCCATCAAGCAGGTGGACACCGCCGAATATAACCCCGAGGAGTGCATCAAGACCAATGTCAACGGTGCCCAGAATGTGATTAACGCCGCTTTGGAGACAGGAGTGAGCCATGTGGTGGCGCTCAGCACCGACAAGGCCTGCGCCCCCATCAACCTCTACGGCGCCACAAAACTCACCAGCGACAAACTTTTCACCGCCGCCAACAATATCAAGGGCGACCGTCCTGTGAAATTCTCCGTGGTGAGATATGGAAATGTGATGGGCTCGCGCGGCAGCGTGATCCCCTTCTTCATCAATAAGCGCGACCAGGGCGCCAAGGAACTCCCGATCACCGATATGCGCATGACGCGCTTCAACATCTCGCTGCAGGCCGGCGTGGACCTCGTGCTCTGGGCCATCGAGCATCATCTCGGCGGCGAAATCTTCATTCCCAAGATTCCAAGCTATCACATCAAGGATGTGGCCACAGCCATCGCACCCTCACTGCCGCAGGTGGAGGTGGGCATCCGCCCGGGCGAGAAGCTCCACGAGGAGATGATCACCCCTACCGACGCACTCAACACAATCGACATAGGTCCATATTACGCTATCCTCCCCAGCGTTTCCTTCCAGCACACCCGCGAGGACTACATGCGCCATCACAACGGCCACCTCGTGCCCGATGGCTTCCACTATTCCTCCGACAAGAATGAGGAATGGGAAACTGTGGAGTCGATGCGCGCCAAGATCAAGGAATTTGTGGATCCTAATTTCGAGGTGAAATGATACGCAAACCTATCCCCTACGGCCATCAGGACATCACTGATGAGGATATAGCGGCCGTTGCCGAGACCCTCCGCAGCGATTACCTTACCCAGGGACCCAAACTAACGGAATTCGAAGAGAAATTCTCGGAATATGTGGGAGCACGCTACGGCGTGGCTGTAAACAATGCCACCTCCGGCCTCCACATCGCCGCCAAGGCCCTCGACGTCAAACCCGGTCAGCGCGTCATCGTGACGCCGATGACTTTCGCCGCATCCGCCAACTGCATCCGCTATTGCGGCGGCGACGTGGAATTCTGCGACATCGACCCAGACACTTATCTGATGGACTACGACCTTCTCGAGAAGAAACTCGAGAGCCATCCCGAAGGCACTTATGCCGGAGTGGTGGTGGTGGATTTCGCCGGATACCCGCATAATCTCGAACGTCTCCGCGAAATCGCCGACCGCCATGGACTCTGGATCATCGAGGACGCCTGCCACGCTCCCGGTGCATGGTGGACCGACTCAAAGGGTCAACACCAGCGTAGCGGCAACGGCAAATGGGCCGACCTTTCAGTGTTCTCCTTCCATCCCGTGAAACATATCGCCACAGGCGAGGGGGGAATGGTCACCACCGATTCCGACCATCTTCTCGAACGTCTGCGCCTTTTCCGCACACATGGAATCACCCGCGACCCCAAACTCCTGCATGAGAATCATGGCGGATGGTATTATGAGATGCAGGAACTCGGTTTCAATTACCGTCTCACCGACTTTCAGGCCGCTCTCGGCATCTCCCAACTCAAGCGTGCCGACCAGGGCCTGGAACGCCGCCAGCAGATTGCCCGCCGTTACGACGAGGCTTTCGCCGATATCGCGGACGTGAAAACCCCATTCCGCGCTCCCGACATCTACCATGCGTTTCATCTTTATGTCATCCAGGTGCCGAAACGTAAGCAACTCTATGATTTCCTGCGCGAGAATGACATATGCGCCCAGGTGCATTATGCACCCCTGCATCTGATGCCCTATTACCGCGAACTTGGCAACAAGCCCGGCGACCTCCCCGTGGTGGAGGATTATTATGAGCATTGCCTGAGCCTGCCGATGTATCCCACACTTTCTGACGAAGAACAGGAATATGTGATAGAGAAGGTGAAGGAATTCTTCACGCGCTGAGAGTATGAATATTCTGGCCATAATCCCCGCGCGCGGGGGCAGCAAAAGAATTCCGCGCAAGAATGTAAAGGATTTTCAGGGGCAGCCGATAATTGCCTATTCGATATCGGCGGCTCTTCGCTCGGGTTGCTTCTCGCGTGTGATGGTTTCCACCGACAGCGAGGAGATTGCCGGCGTGGCTCGCCGATATGGCGCCGAGGTTCCATTCCTCCGTTCGGAGGCCACAGCAAATGATTATGCCACCACGGCCGATGTGATCCGGGAGGTGCTCAATGAATATGAACGCCGGGGCGAACGCTTCGATGCCATCTGCTGCATCTATGCCACCGCCCCCTTCATTCTCCCCTACCGTCTTAGCGAGGGCAGGAGCATCCTGGAGGCCGGACATGAGGCCGCATTCACATGCGTGGAATATTCCTATCCCGTACAGCGCGGCCTTGAAATCGGGGCCGACGGCCGCATAGCCATGCGCTGGCCGCAATATGCCTCCTCACGCTCACAGGACCTTACCCCTACCTATCACGATGCCGGCCAGTTTTATTTCTGCCGCACGGATGCGTTCCGCCGCGACGGCTCCCTCTGGGGTCCCGATGCATTCCCCATCGTGCTCCCCGAACTCGAGGTGCAGGATCTCGACACTCCCACCGACTGGCGTCTTGCTGAAATCAAATACTCCTTGCTCGCCTTTCCGGCTGAAATCAGCCTCGACGGATTCAGGCTTGTGGCATACCCGGACCTTTCCGATGAAATCCATCAGGACCTTCTCGCAGGGCGCAATGCGGAGGATGTAAGAAAATGGATGGTGAATCGCAACGTGATTTCCGCACAGGACCACCATAACTTCGTGGAGAGCCTCAGATATCGCCGCGACAAACAGTATTACGCCGTGTTTGATTGCGATGACCGACTTTTAGGCACAGTAAACTTAGAATGGACGTCGCCCGATGCGATGGAACGCGGCATCTGGCTCTCGGCCGACACCCGAGGCCGCGGAGTGGCCAAGCAGCTTCTCCATCAACTTTATGGATGGCTCGCCGAAAACAAAGGGGTCAGAAAGATTGTGACGCGGGTGCACCATCTCAATGAGGCGTCAATCGCGCTGGAACGCACTCTCGGTACCCGGGAACTGCGTCGAGAGGAGGATTTTATTTTCTATGAGCGGGAGCTTTAAGGATTCCTTCAGGCAGCCGAATGCAGGAGCCACATCACGCCGGCGGATGCTGATTCGCGCCGACGCAGGCGGTTCGATGGGTTTCGGCCATTTTGTAAGGATGTGCGCGCTTGCCGGATACCTGAAAGATGATTTCGAGGTGTCGTTCTGCTCCAGGAATCCCGATGGCATCGGACTTTCCGATTGGCAGCGCCGGCAGATTAGCGAGGCAGAGGCTCGATGGATTGAGATTCCCACTTCTGATATGGAGGAGTTCAACCGTGGCTTTCTGACTCTGGTCGACAATGACACCAGCGTGGTGCTCGACAATTACTATTATAACACGGATTATCAGACCCGTGTGCGCAATCGTGCCCGCACGCTGATATGCATCGATGATATGCACGACCGTCATTTCACGGCCGATGCGGTGATGACTTTCCTCCCCCTCTTCCGCCACCAATTTTCCCTCGAGCCCTACACCCGCTTCTTCGCGGGCCCGCAATGGAGTTTTCTGCGAGCGCCCTTTCTTGAGCCCGCTGCTCCGCGACATAATGCCGGCATCAGCCGAATTGTGATGGCGATGGGAGGTGCCGACCCACTCAATCTCACCATAAAGGTGCTTTCGGCGATTCTCAAGGGGACTCCGCAGACCTTCGTAGACGTAATCGCCGGCGACACGGTTAAGGTGGGAACCGGCAGCACTGAAAGAGTGGCCATCCATCGCCGTCTGGATGCGGATGGCATCCGCGCGCTGCTCGATAATGCCGACTTAGGTGTGTTTCCGGCAAGCACAATATGCGTGGAGGCCTTCTCCCGACATCTGCCCGTGGCTGCTGGCCATTTCGTAGACAATCAGGAGGAATTTTATGCCCGTGGCGTGGAGAAAGGCTGGTTCCTGCCGCTTGGAGATCTCCGCGACCCGGAGGAGGTGATCGCCGGGCGACTGCACAGGATTGTAAACATGCCGGCTATCTCTGCCCCCGATTTCGATTTCATTTCCCAACGCGATAACATAATCACACTTTTCAATGAGCTGCATGATTGTGGCCGAACTTTCGGCCAACCATAACCATTCCCTCGAGATTGCAAAGGAATCTATACGCGCCATAGCCCGCACCGGTGCCAACGCCGTAAAACTCCAGACATACCGTCCTGAAAGCCTGACGCTCAATTGCGATGCGGAGGATTTCCGGTTGAAGGGTGGTCTCTGGGATGGCCGTGTGCTTTACGACCTTTACCGCGAGGCCTGCACACCTTATGAATGGCATCAGGAATTATATGAGCTCGCACACGCCGAGGGGTTGGAATGTTTCTCCACACCCTTCGACCTCGAGGCCGTCGACCTGCTTGAAAGCCTGGACAATCCTGTCTATAAGATTGCTTCGTTTGAGATTGCGCATCTCGACCTTATACGTTATGCAGCTGCCAAAGGGAAACCGATGGTAATCTCCACCGGCATCGCATCGGAGCGGGAGATTGAGGAGGCCATCGAGGCGTGCCGGTCGGTAGGAAATGAGGATGTGACGCTGCTCAAATGCACATCGGCTTATCCTGCGCGGATCGAGGATGCGCGGTTAGGAATGATTCCGCGCATGAGAGAGCGGTTTGGAGTAAAGGTGGGACTTTCGGACCATTCTCCGGGGAGTATACTGCCGGTGATGAGCGTGGCGTTAGGGGGAGTGATGATTGAGAAGCACTTTATCCTCGACCGCAAGATTGGAGGGCCTGATGCGGCGTTCTCGATGGATTGTGAGGAGTTTGCCGCCATGGTCCGCGATGTAAGGCAGGCTGAAGCGGCGATGGAATATGGCAATGGGGGATATAATGAGGAAAGCCTGGATGTTGCCGGGCGTCAGTATGCGCGGTCGCTCTATGCTTCGCGCCCGATAAAGAAGGGAGAAATTTATACGCGAGAGAATGTGGCCTGTGTCCGCCCCGGGTTCGGGCTGCATCCGCGCCATCTCACCTCAATCCTCGGCACCCCCGCCCCCTGCGACCTCCTCCCCGGCTCCCGGATCCTCAAACCCTGAGAATCGATGCTGTCGATTTGACCGCGTTGCTTTGAGCACCATATAGACCAAACCACATAAATCCGGTTTTAGACCCCATCCCACAAAAAATGTTAATGCAGGGGTCGCAGATGTGCCTCATATTCGGTCTTGCAGGCGAAGGAGCATAGCGG